>NZ_NIGY01000089.1:0-387 GCF_003123985.1 Vibrio sp. T9 | reverse complement strand
GATGGCGGTCGCCAGGGCATAGCGGCGGAAGCGGAAGGCGAAGAAACCGGCGCCGGTGGCGACCAGTACCGGCAGGCGCCAGTCGCCGCCGGGGATCAGGTGAAGCATGGCCCAGCCCGCCACCAGGCCTGCCGTGGTACCGACCACCCGTTGGACGAGGCGACGGCGCGTGCTGCCATAGCTCGGCTGGCAGACGAAAAGCGTGGTCAGCAGGATCCAGTAGCCGTGCGTGGGATGCAGCGCGAGCATGAGGAGGTAGCCGCCGAGCATGCCGGCGGCCAGACGCACGGCATGACGAAAATGCATGGAGCGCCGGTTGAGCCGGATGCGCACGCGGGCGATGGCGTCCTTCAGCGACGACGGCTCGTTGCCCTGCAGCGACGTGTC
>NZ_NIGY01000088.1:0-391 GCF_003123985.1 Vibrio sp. T9 | reverse complement strand
CTCTGGCCCAGGCGATCACCGTGGGGATCAGAACGAGCTTTCACACCGACGATAATCCGCACACTCGCATCGAGGCAAACTTCGCCAACGGATCGACGCTGGTCTCCTCTTCCGGATCGCAGAATCTGCTCCTGCTTCCCTGGAGCGACGCTTCCGGCCGCAAGTCGTACTCGGCAGCCATACCCAAAGCACTGGCCGAGGTGCTTCCACCGACATCGACCAACCGAAAACGACTTCTCGTGGAGCCGTCCGAGGACGAACTCGACGATTACCTCGAGAAGGGAATGGGCAATGACTACGCCCGGTTCCAGGTGCAGATCGTCGCGCCACAGGCCTACGCCGCGCTGGCGTCTCGCTTCACCATCGTCGAGATCAATCCGGTGGACACGCC
>NZ_NIGY01000087.1:0-392 GCF_003123985.1 Vibrio sp. T9 | reverse complement strand
ACTTGCAAACTGTCTCCAGTTGGAGACACTATGCGCATCTACACATTAGCTCAGACGGACGAATTTTCGGACTGGGTTCGCAGCCTCAAAGATCGCGTTGCAAAGGTGAAGATTTTCGTCCGCGCCAAGCGGTTGGCCGACGGAAATATGGGTGATGTAAAGCACTTCGACGGCATCTCCAACCCAGGAAAAACCATGTCTACGAAGATCTCGCTGTTCGACGTTGCCGACTACCTGGACAGTGAAGAAGACATTGCCGCGTACTTGAATGAGGTTCTCGCCGAGGACGACCAGGACTTGCTTCTTTCCGCGCTCGATGACATCGCACGTGCCCGCGGAATGACCGAGGTAGCGGATGCCGCCGGCGTCACGCGGCCTGGACTGTACAAAGC
>NZ_NIGY01000086.1:0-392 GCF_003123985.1 Vibrio sp. T9 | reverse complement strand
GCCTGGGCACGTTTCGCGCCACGGTCGTGGACGTGCCCATGGACGCGAAATATGGAGATGAAGTGAGCAACCTCCACATCTCGAAGATTTTCGGGGAGTTTCTCACCAAGCACCTGCAGAACGCATGCAAGCGTGTCTTCTATAACTATTTCCTGCGCGACATGTCGATCGCGTCCATAGAACTCGTGTCCGGGACGATCGCGCTGTTGTTCGGGGCAGTGTTTGGTGGATATCACTGGTTTCACTCGGTCTCAACGCAGTCGTCGACGCCAGTCGGGACGGTCATCATTGCCGCTCTGTCCCTGCTTTTCGGCTTCCAGCTGCTTCTCGCTTTCGTGAACTATGACGTGTCCCACGTCCCCAGTCGTGCCATCCACCGGGGATCGCCCACT
>NZ_NIGY01000085.1:0-396 GCF_003123985.1 Vibrio sp. T9 | reverse complement strand
AAGTGCGAAGACCTTTCAGGCCAACAGACATACGGACGATCTGCATCTGCCCGTCGTGACGATAGGGTATGGCGATGCCGTGCATTTCCTTACTGCCCTCGGTGGCCGCGTGGTTCCCAGCCGATGGCAGGGCGGCCTGCCTCTCACGTATCACATCGGCGGCGATGCATCGGTGCATCTCGAAGTGCGATCGCCCTGGGAATGGCGCACGCTTTACAACGTGGTCGGCACGCTTCGCGGTAGCGAGTATCCCGACGAATGGGTGATTCGAGGCGTGCATCACGACGCGTGGGTGTTCGGCGCGTGGGATCCGCTCGCCGGCACGACCGCCTTGCTTGCCGAGGCGCGCGCCATCGGCGAGCAGGCCAAGGCGGGCCATCGCCCACGACGCACACT
>NZ_NIGY01000084.1:0-399 GCF_003123985.1 Vibrio sp. T9 | reverse complement strand
CTAGCGCAAAGAGTGAATCTGCACGACGCAGGCTATGGGGCTCCTGATTCGCCAATTCGACAAGTCGACCCAAGTGTTGCGGGACGGCATCGATATCGACGGATGTCATAACTCGCAACGGCCAGCTGGCAACCGTGACGATTCGATTTATCTGAGTCTGCTCTTCAGCTGACCGCAATGCCTCCATGAGGACATTCTTGCGTTGCGCCGCGTTACCCCAATGCTCCGCGACCATCGAAAGGGCTTGGCATCTATACCAAGGATGACAAATGGCTCGCGCGATCTTTAGCGCTTCGCGTGGATCAGCGAGCACTAACTCTTGCACGCGCGCTCGACCAGCTACGTCTTCCGCTGTGATTGACGAATCTGCCATTGAATCCATTCCTCTATGTCCGCGTG
>NZ_NIGY01000083.1:0-400 GCF_003123985.1 Vibrio sp. T9 | reverse complement strand
CAGCAGCATCTTCACCGTCATCTCGGCGGGGAGGTGCTTCTTGAGCAAGCCCTCCGCGCGACCTGCGATGCGACGAAACTCCGCGTCATCGTCCGCCTTGTCGGGATGGCGAATGTTGAACACGTGGCGCAGCGCGATATCGCTGTCCTCGTTCTTGATCTCGCTCAGGCGCTTGAGCAAGGTGCGCAAGGTGCTGAAGCGACCGATCTTGTCGAGCTCGCGATAGATGCGGAAGTGCTGGTAGAAGTTCTTGTAATGACGGACTTCGTCGCTCTTGATGTAGTTCGTCAGTTCGCGCAATACCGGCTCGTCGGTTACCTCGTTGAGGGCGCGATAGAGACTCGCCGTTCCCGTTTCGACGACACAGCGCGCGGCAAGTTCCAGGCCACGGTTCGGCTCG
>NZ_NIGY01000082.1:0-400 GCF_003123985.1 Vibrio sp. T9 | reverse complement strand
AGCGCCTCGAGCTGGGCGATGATCTCGTCGATAGACGAGCGCTGCATGTCCATGATGGCTTCATCTACACCGACCTCCAGAGCCCGCTGGCGCAGGCTGCGCAGGGGTCCCACCATCCTGGTGAGCGCACGAGCCAGTGCAGCCTCTTCGACACCCGTCGCGTCGGCCGTCTGCCGAACGACACTGGCCCAGCGCGGGGAGCCTCCATCATCGGCTTCCCACCGCATCCGGCGGGCGATGCCGTCGGGGTGAAGCATCATGGGAACGAAATCGAACAACGGCGTCAATCCGACATAGCCATCCGCGCGCCGCTGGATGGCCGTGTTCCGCGCATGATTGTCCTTATTGCCCAGTGCAATGTTGGCGACATCACGGCGCACGTATTCGATGACATCACGCT
>NZ_NIGY01000081.1:0-402 GCF_003123985.1 Vibrio sp. T9 | reverse complement strand
TAAGGCCCCTTTTTGTGCGCCACGCCCCCTCCATGGATATCGTCTTCATCGAAGACCTGCGTATCGACGCGGTCATCGGCATCTACGACTGGGAACGCCGGATCCGGCAGACCTTGTCATTCGATCTGGAAATGGCCTTCGACAACCGTCGCCCGGCGGCCAGCGACGACATCGCCGACACACTCAACTACAAGTCCATCTCCAAGCGCCTGCAGTCGTACGTGGAATCGTCCAGCTTCGGGCTGGTCGAGACACTGGCGGAGCGTTGCGCGGGGATCGTGCGTGAGGAGTTCGGCGTGGCCTGGGTGCGGCTGAAGCTATCCAAGCCCGGTGCCGTGCGTGGCGCCAAATCGGTGGGCGTCCGCATCGAACGCGGTACCCGGCCGGAATGACCCGAACCGG
>NZ_NIGY01000080.1:0-406 GCF_003123985.1 Vibrio sp. T9 | reverse complement strand
CGACGACGTACTCGCTCTATACCCACGACGGACGCCTGATGTGGCAGTTCGATCCAGTCGCCAATAGCGGTACGGACTACATATATCTCGGGAAGAAGCTGGTGGCGCGTACCACTAGCGTGCTTGTACCCGCGGCTCCTGTGTTGACAGTACCGGCGACAGGCGTGGCGAAAACTCCTTACACCGTGTCATGGACTGCTACACCGGCTACCACCAGCTACGAGCTCGAGGAGCAGCCCGATGGCGGGACTTGGTCTACGATTGCTACGGGGACAGCGCTGAGCAAGGCCGTCACTCAAACAGCGGCCGAGACGTTCCATTACCGGGTCCACGCGTGCAACGCGGGAGGTTGTGGGCTATGGAGCACCATCGGTACGATCGTGGAGGCGCCGCCACCCACCGCACC
>NZ_NIGY01000007.1:0-404511 GCF_003123985.1 Vibrio sp. T9 | reverse complement strand
AAAGATACTGACTTCGCGAAAGAAACGACTCAAATGACCAAGTCACAAATTCTATCGCAAGCGTCAAGCTCAATCCTTGCGCAAGCGAAACAAGCGCCAAACTCAGCGCTAAGTCTGCTAGGTTAATTTCAAACCTAAGACGAGAACCTCATTGGCTCGTGGTGAGAGATGAGCGAGTAAACCCAGCTTCGGCTGGGTTTTTTTCTGTTTGTTTGGGACTCAGGATTTCTGCGAATCACGACATTAGAGCTTCATCACATTTCAGTAAGCCAAAGAAAATAATCGCAAAAAATTGAAAATTTCTTCTAAAGGATATTCATCGGTCGCCGTTAAAGGGACTGAGAGAAATGAGATGTACCTAAGTGAGGTGAGAGACACGACGGTACATTCACTAAAGCCTTAAGGAGATCAATTATGGCGATTAACGTTAATACTAACGTTTCTGCGATGACTGCACAGCGTTACCTAAACCAGGCAGCTGACGGTCAACAAAAATCAATGGAGCGTTTGTCTTCGGGTTATAAAATCAATAGCGCGAAAGACGATGCTGCAGGTCTACAGATTTCAAACCGCTTGAATGCACAAAGCCGTGGCCTAGACATGGCGGTGAAAAACGCAAACGACGGTATTTCTATTGCACAGGTTGCTGAAGGTGCAATGAATGAATCTACCAACATCCTACAACGTATGCGTGACCTATCGCTTCAATCTGCGAACGGTTCTAACTCAAAAGCAGAACGTGTTGCGATCCAAGAAGAAGTAACAGCGCTAAATGACGAGCTAAACCGTATTGCTGAAACTACCTCTTTCGGTGGTAACAAGTTGCTAAACGGTACATACGGTACGCAATCTTTCCAAATCGGTGCAGACTCAGGTGAAGCAGTGATGCTTTCTATGGGTAGCTTGCGCTCAGACACTTCTGCAATGGGTGGCAAGAGCTACGCAGCAGAAGAGGGTAAAGATGCATCTTGGACTGTTGGTGAGAAAACTGAGTTCAAAATGAGCTACACCAACAAACAAGGTGAAGAGAAAGAGCTATCGATCAGCGCAAAACAAGGCGACGACATTGAGCAGCTAGCAACGTACATCAACGGTCAAAACGATGATGTAAAAGCGTCTGTTGGTGAAGATGGCAAGCTACAAGTATTTGCTTCTTCTCAAAAAGTTCAAGGTGATGTTGAGTTCTCTGGCAACCTAGCGGACGAGATCGGCTTTGGCGGCCCGAAAGACGTAACAGTGAAAGACATCGACGTAACAACAGTAGCAGGCTCTCAAGAAGCCGTGGCTGTTATCGACGGTGCGCTTAAGTCAGTAGACAGCCAACGTGCGTCACTTGGTGCTTTCCAAAACCGCTTCAACCACGCAATCAGCAACTTAGACAACATTAACGAGAACGTTAATGCGTCTAACAGCCGTATTAAAGATACTGATTACGCGAAAGAAACCACTGCGATGACTAAGTCGCAAATTCTTCAGCAAGCAAGTACTTCAATCCTGGCTCAAGCGAAGCAGTCTCCATCTGCAGCGCTAAGCTTGTTGGGCTAAGTGGTTGACCCAGCCTGAGGTAAACACCTTAGTGCTGGGGTACCAAAGCGATAGATTCTATCGTTAGCCCATAAGGTGGAAGGGAGATTGTAATGGATATATCCTCCTACGCATCGAACATCCAGCCTTACGGCACGCCAAGTGGCACAAAGTTTGCAAATAAAAATGGCAATGATATAGGCACGTCTAGCCCAGCAAATTCAAATGGTGAGGTTTCGCCGCAAAAAGCGAAAGACACCGAATACGACTTCTCTGTTCAAGCAGCGATCGAGATGGCAGAAAGCCGTCAAGAGCTGAACAAAGAAGAACGTGAAAAATTGGTCGCGCAAATGAATGAGTTTGTGACGTCCATAAACAAAGGAGTCGCGTTTCGAGTGGATGAGGAATCCGGGAGAGATGTGGTGACGATTTACGAAGCCAAAACGGGCGACGTGATTCGTCAAATTCCTGATGAAGAAATGCTAATGGTATTGCGTCGCCTAGCTGAGCACACAGCCAACAGCGGGTTGTTGACTGAAAAAGTGTAAGTCGTTTTTAGAGGTGATTTGATGAGTTTAGGCCCTTTGGGGATGTCTGGCGGCATGGATATCAATTCCATGGTCAGCAAAATTGTGGATGCCGAACGCGTACCAAAGCAGCAACGCATTGACAACGAGCGCACGACAATTAATGCCAGTATCAGTGCCTATGGGCGACTCAGAGAATCACTGGATACGATGAAAAATCTCATGGCGAACTTTCGTCAAGAGAAAGCGTTTGCCGTTCGTACTGTTGAAACGACAGACGACAATATCGTATCTGCTACGGCAACCACAGATGCTATCGCTGGCAAATATGCTATCGATGTGTTGCAGCTTGCCCAGAGCCACAAAGTCGCTTCTGACGTACTGCCAGAAGACGCAAAGTTTGGCCCTGGTAAGCTGCAGATTTCGCTTGGTGATGACACCTTCAACGTGAACGTTCGTTCGAGCTCCAAGCTCGCAGATGTCGTACGCGGCATCAATGGCTCAAAAGACAACCCCGGTGTTCGTGCATCTCTCATTAACGACGTTGAAGGACCACGCCTTATCCTTGCCTCAAATCTCTCTGGTAAGGATCATCAAATCAGAGTCAGTGTGGAGGCCGACAAAGGCAACCCTCTAAAATATTTCGAGTATCAAACACTTGAAGACCGTGTTAACGCGCTTGAAGAAGCTCGTTCAGCGGCGGAAGAAGTGTTAGGTCCTCTTCAATTCTCCGAGCAACCAGTAGAACTGGATGCAAACGGCAATCCTCTACCTCCAGAAGAGCAAAAAGCGGCAGAAAATGGACAAGATGATGGCTCCCAAGAGCCAATCTCTGCTGCGGGTGCAGAAGCCGCTAAAGCTGGGCAGGAAGCGATTGATGAAGCCAACCGACGCGCAAGTTTGCGCCCTGAAGACCGAATTCCAGGGTGGACAGAAACTGCGTCAGGCACTTTGCTGGATTCTTATGAAGAGCCAGAGCTCGAACTCGACGAGAAAGCAATAGAGAAGGCACCAGATGTTCCGGGTTGGAGCAATGCGGCATCAGGCACATTAACCGACTCTTACGTTACGACGAAAGAGGCCAAGCAGCTTCTTGAGCAAGAAAAAGCTGAAATTGAGCAAAAAACTGCGAGTGAAAAACAAGCGCTAGACGCAAAAGTTGAACGTGGTGAATTGACCGAAGAGCAAGCGAAAAAAATTCATCGCGCTAAGCTGGATCCTCAAGAGCGTGAACGTTTAGAAAAAATTGATGAAGCAGAAGCGAAAATCGCAAAAGCGCAATCTGCTTTTGAAGAATACCTTGGGATGACAGAAGTACAAGCAGGGCAAGATTCAGAAGTTCTGCTTGATGGAGTAGCAAAGCTTTCTAGTCACAACAATGTGATTGAAGATGCCATAGAAGGTGTTGATTTAACACTTAAAGGCAAATCAGAACCGAACAAGCCACCTGCTGAAATTGGCGTCGAATACGACCGTCAGAGTGTGCGTAACGACATCGAAAACTTTGTTGCGGCGTACAACTCGTTTTACCAAACGTCTCAAGCGTTGGCGAGTGTGGATCCGGTCACTGGTCAAAAAGGACCGTTGTCGGGGGACAGTACCGTACGCAGCGCAGACTCACGATTAAAATCGGTATTTTCCACTCAAATTGATAAAGCGCCTGAAAACCTAAAGTCATTAACTGAATTTGGCATTACTACCACGCGTCAAGGTACCTTAGAAATCAACTATGACATGTTGGATCGTCAGTTGAACAACAACTTCAACGAGCTAGAAAAGTTCTTCGGTGGCAACACAGGTTTTGCTAAACGAGTCGAAGACGCGATTCATGGTATTACAGGCATTACAGGCAGCATTCGTACTCGAGAAAAAAGTCTCACAGAACAAAATTATCGTTTGAGTGATGATCAAGCGGCATTAGATCGCCGCATGGAAAGCCTAGAAAAGCGCACTCACGCGAAGTTTACCGCCATGCAAGATGCGACTGGTAAAATGCAAGGTCAGTTAGGTGCCTTAATGAGTGCGTTGGGTTAATAAATGCAAAAAGAACTCATAGATATTAGTGATATAGATCAACTAATTACGCAAGAATTGGAAAAAGTCGACTTTAATACTGAAGAAATTCTTCGCTTGGTCGATATCAGGGAACGGTTATTGCAAAACCTGTTACCAATTATTCATCAAAATCCTTTGGTTAAGCAGGATGCAGAGTGGCAAGCGTTGCTTACTCGTACCAAAAGAATTGTCGAGCTGATGCAATCGGAAACGTCAAAGATCGGAAAAGAACTTCATAAGTTTCGTTATGGCCAGCGTTCGCTTCAGCAGTACAAAAAATTTATTTAAAAGAGGATTACTATGCGCGGTTCTTTGCAAGCATACAAAAAGGTATCAGTCGACAGCCAGCTAAGCGCGGCTTCTCCGCACAAAGTCATTCAAATGCTTATGGCTGGTGCGATTGAGCGCCTTATTCAAGGTAAAGCGGCCATGCAAGCAGGCAATATTCCAGCAAAAGGTGAGCGTTTAGGTAAAGCGCTAGACATCATCATTGCGCTACGTAGCTGTCTATCGATGGATGACGGTGGTGATATTGCTTCAAACTTAGATTCACTCTATGAGTTTATGATCACGCAAATTTCAGCTGCTAACCATCAAAATGATCCTCAACTGATCGACGACGTTATCGACATTATCCGTGAGATCAAATCCGCTTGGGACCAAATCCCGACAGAGTTTCATAATCTTACAGCAGCTGAAGTCGGTATTTAATAACCAAAACAACGCGTTAAGATATTAGAGGAATATATTTGTCAATTGCGCAACGAGTTGTGTAGCAAAGTTTCTATCAAGCTCACACCTCTTTATTGCTTGGTTGCCTTATTTTTATATTCAAATAAAATAGAAGCCATTAGTAGCCCTAATGGCTTTTTTTGTTGCTGATTTTCCTATTTTGTCTATCGTAAATTGAGTGTGGTGGTTCTGCCTTCTTTTAGCACCCAATTGCGCAAATCAAGGTTTGGCCGCAACGCACCTAAAATAAAGGCAATCATTCTTACTTATGCAAGGTTTGGCAAAGCTGCTTGTAATTGATGATGACGCATCAAGTCGTTTAAATTTAAGCAATATATTGGAATTTGTTGGAGAAAATTGCGAAGCGGTCAGTTCTGATCAGCTCAGCGATGTTGATTGGTCTAGCGTATGGTCGTGCTGTATTGTTGGTAACATTCCAGCAGGTCAAGCGGCGAATACGGTTATCTCTCATTTAAACAGCGCCTACCACATCCCACTTTTAGTCATGGGCCGATTTCCGTTGCCCGTGGATGATCTTCCAAATTTTGTAGGTGAGCTAGAACTACCTCTTAATTACCCACAGCTTAGTGAGGCGTTACGCCACTGCAAAGATTTTCTGGGTCGAAAAGGGGTCAATGTCGTTGCCAGTGCACGAAAAAACACGCTTTTTCGCAGCTTAGTTGGTCAAAGCAGAGGTATTCAAGAAGTTCGTCACCTGATCGAGCAAGTCTCAGACACTGAGGCAAACGTGTTGATCTTGGGTGAATCTGGTACCGGTAAAGAAGTCGTTGCGCGTAACATTCACTATCATTCGTCGTACAGCAGTGGTGCCTTTGTGCCCATTAACTGTGGTGCCATTCCACCGGAGCTTCTAGAAAGTGAATTGTTTGGCCACGAAAAAGGCGCGTTTACTGGTGCGTTAACGGCACGTAAAGGTCGATTTGAGCTCGCAGACGGTGGCACGATCTTTCTTGATGAGATTGGCGATATGCCGATGTCGATGCAAGTAAAGTTACTTCGCGTATTGCAAGAGCGCTGTTTCGAACGTGTGGGTGGCAATAGCACCATCAAGGTCAATGTTCGAGTTGTCGCGGCTACACACCGTAATCTAGAAAGTATGATTGAAGAAGGCACGTTCCGAGAAGACTTGTTCTATCGTTTGAACGTGTTTCCAATCGAGATGCCTGCGCTGAAAGAGCGCAAACAAGATATTCCATTGCTGCTGCAAGAGTTGATGACGCGTCTGGAAGCGGAGGGTGGCCAGCCTATCTGTTTTACCCCTCGTGCGATCAATTCACTGATGGAGCACAACTGGCCGGGTAACGTGCGTGAGTTAGCCAACCTTGTTGAGCGAATGATCATTCTGTACCCAAATAGCTTGGTCGATGTAAATCACTTACCAACCAAATATCGCTACAGTGATATCCCGGAGTTCCAACCAGAAAGTAATCCGTTTATTTCGGTTGAAGAACAAGAGCGTGATGTGTTCCAAGACATCTTCTCAGAAGACTTTAGCTTTGATGATCAAGACGATCTTGACCACAGCATGAACGCTCCGCAAGCGCTGCCGCCTGAAGGTGTAAATCTGAAAGAGCTGTTGGCTGATTTAGAAGTTAATATGATCAGCCAAGCGTTAGAAGCACAAGGTGGGGTCGTGGCACGAGCCGCTGATATGCTGGGTATGCGACGCACAACGTTGGTGGAAAAAATGCGTAAGTACAACTTACAACGCTAGGCAACGTTGAGATTTAAGACGATATCTAAATCATTTGGGCTATTTAGCATCGTTTTTCTGACACCAAAAACCGTTATCTGAGGGTGTCAACTTATTGTCGATGACTTAACGTCATGATAAATATAAAAAAATAGCTTGGTACGCTAATTGCTTACCAAGCTATTTTAGTTTTAGCGGCGATATTTCGACAGGCAGTAATGGATAACAACACCAACCAATCCCATTTAGATTCCGTAGAAAATCAGGTTGAGCGCTATAAGCAGGTGCTTGATGTGATGCCTGCCGGAGTGATTCTGCTCGACACGTACGGCATAGTGCGTGAAGCAAACCCAGAGGCGCACCGAATTCTTGAGATTCCACTGGTTAATGAAAAATGGTTCAACATTATTCAGGCGGTGTTTGATCCTCGTGAGGATGATGGTCACGAAGTTTCCCTGCGGAATGGTCGTAAAGTTCGATTAGCCATTTCGGCTTCTACGACAGGTCAATTGATCCTGATTACCGATTTAACCGAAACTCGCTTACTTCAAGCTCGTGTGAGTGATTTACAACGCTTGTCGTCGTTAGGGCGTATGGTAGCTTCGCTTGCTCATCAGGTAAGAACGCCGCTATCGAGCGCCATGCTATATGCATCCAATTTGGGAGCGCCAAACCTTCCACCAGCGACAAGGGATCGCTTTCAAACCAAATTAATGGATCGACTGCACGATTTGGAAAAGCAGGTTAATGATATGCTGCTTTTTGCTAAAGGTGGTGATAATAAAGTCATTAAGCCATTTACGATTGCTCAGTTGGTGGCGGAATATCAGCCGATGGTCGAAACCGCGCTAAAAAATAACGGTATTGATTACTGCCTAGAAGTGGAAGAAGAACAAACTGAGTTGCTAGGCAATGCGAATGCGATTGCATCCGCGTTGAGCAACCTTGTCATGAATGCGATTCAGATGTCTGGTAAAGAGTCGCAAGTCGATATTTTTTTCCGCCCGGTAAATGGCGAGTTGCGCATTTCAGTGCAAGACAGCGGACCGGGTGTACCTGAAGAACTACAAGCCAAAATTATGGAGCCATTTTTTACCACGCGTTCTCAAGGAACCGGGTTAGGGCTGGCTGTTGTTCAAATGGTTTGCCGTGCCCATGACGGTCGATTGGAACTTATTTCAGAGCAGGGTGATGGAGCCTGCTTTACCATGTGCATTCCACTAGAGCGAGTGCAACCAGAAGCGCAATAAGCAGCTTCTGGTAATAACAATTACTGGAGAATCAGAATGGCGCAAAGCAAAGTGCTGATCGTAGAAGACGATGAAGGTCTTCGTGAAGCCCTAGTGGATACTCTGGCTCTGGCAGGGTATGAGTGGTTAGAAGCTGACTGTGCGGAAGACGCACTACTAAAACTCAAATCGAATACTGTCGATATCGTCGTTTCTGACGTGCAAATGGCAGGTATGGGCGGATTGGCTCTGCTCAAAAACATCAAGCAGAATTGGCCTAACTTACCAGTACTGTTAATGACGGCGTACGCCAACATTGAAGATGCCGTGTCGGCAATGAAAGACGGCGCGATTGACTACATGGCGAAACCATTTGCACCGGAAGTATTGCTGAACATGGTCAGTCGATATGCACCGATCAAAAGCGATGACAATGGTGACGCGGTCGTTGCAGATGAAAAAAGTCTGCGCCTACTTGCATTGGCCGATAAAGTGGCACGTACAGATGCGAATGTTATGGTGCTAGGTCCGAGTGGCTCAGGTAAAGAAGTGATGTCGCGTTATATTCACAACGCATCAAACCGTAAAGATGGTCCATTCGTTGCGATCAACTGTGCGGCGATTCCAGATAACATGCTGGAAGCGACACTATTTGGTTACGAGAAAGGCGCGTTCACTGGTGCGGTTCAAGCGTGTCCGGGTAAGTTTGAACAAGCACAAGGCGGCACAATCTTACTGGATGAAATCAGCGAAATGGACTTAAACCTGCAAGCGAAACTATTACGTGTTTTGCAAGAGCGTGAAGTGGAGCGCCTTGGCAGTCGTAAGAGCATCAAGCTGGATGTACGCGTGCTCGCGACCAGTAACCGTGATCTCAAGCAGTACGTCTCAGAAGGCAACTTCCGTGAAGATTTATACTACCGCCTGAATGTGTTCCCAATTGCGTGGCCAGCACTGAACGAACGCAAAGGCGATATTGCGCCACTTGCCAAGCATCTTGCTGAGCGTCATTGCAGCAAGATGGGGATGCCAGTGCCTCAATTTTCAGCCGTTGCGGTAGAAAAACTGCTGCAATACCCTTGGCCAGGTAACGTTCGTGAGCTGGATAACGTGGTGCAACGAGCTCTTATCTTAAGTGAGAATGGTGATATCGACGCTGAGCACATCTTACTAGAAGGGGTGGATTGGCAAGATGCTAACAGCTTGCAACATGTGGTGCAAAATGCAGAGATGGTGGTACCTAATGTTAAGCCAGTCGCTCAACCTGAGAGTGTGAACCGTCCGGTATCTGGCGGGGAAGGCTTGGGCAGCGAGCTGCGTGACCAAGAATACGCCATTATTTTGGAAACCTTGGTGGAGTGTAACGGCCGACGCAAAGAAATGGCGGAGAAACTGGGCATAAGCCCACGAACCTTGCGCTACAAACTTGCCAAAATGCGTGATGCTGGTATAGATATCCCAAATTAACATGTGCAATCGCCATAAGACAAAAAGTGTAAGCAAACCGCTAACTAATGTCTTATGGCACGTTAATTGCTGTGTTAATAATCAGTTTTGTTAATAGTCAATCTTTTGGCTTAGAGGTGCTAATGAAAGTTGATGGTATTCAGGCAGAAATGCGCGCCATGATGGTAGAAGCAACCAATACTGCTCCTACTGCAAGTGGGGCGAAAGTTGGAGCAGATTTTAATGATCTCCTAACTAAAGCCATCAATAACGTGAACACACTTCAAAAAGCATCCGGTGACTTACAAACCCGTTTTGATCGTGGTGATGCCGATGTTTCCCTTTCTGACGTTATGATTGCTCGTAACAAGTCTAGTGTCGCTTTTGATGCGACGGTTCAAATTCGCAATAAACTCGTTGAGGCGTATAAAGACCTCATGAACATGCCAGTGTAATTTAGGTAATAAGTGTGGCAGACAAGTCTACAGATTTAACCGTCACTGAAGGCGGCTCAGATGGTGCACTGGTAGCAAGTTCCGACGTAGATGTGGAGAGTCAAAATCCAGATCTAGAGGAGCGCAGTGCGTCAAAATTTGATATGGCAGTGGGTGACCTTGATTTACTTCGTCAAGTTGTACTTGTGCTGTCAATCTCCATCTGTGTTGCATTGATCGTGATGCTGTTCTTTTGGGTCAAAGAGCCGGAGATGCGCCCGCTTGGAGCGTATGAGACCGAAGAGTTGATCCCCGTTTTGGATTATCTGGACCAGCAAAAAATCAATTACAAGCTTGATGGTAATACCATTTCTGTTGAATCGAGCGAATACAACTCGATCAAACTTGGCATGGTTCGCTCGGGCGTAAACCAAGCCACAGAGGCGGGCGATGATATTTTGCTGCAAGATATGGGCTTTGGCGTATCACAACGTTTAGAGCAAGAGCGCCTTAAACTCAGTCGAGAACGTCAGTTGGCTCAAGCGATTGAGGAAATGAAGCAAGTTCGTAAAGCGCGAGTCTTATTGGCGCTACCAAAGCACAGTGTTTTTGTGCGTCATAACCAAGAAGCATCAGCGTCCGTATTTTTGACACTGTCGACTGGTACGAACCTCAAACAGCAAGAAGTTGATTCTATCGTCGACATGGTGGCGAGTGCCGTTCCGGGAATGAAAACTTCCCGCATTACCGTCACAGATCAGCATGGTCGTTTGCTCAGTTCAGGCTCTCAAGACCCTGCTTCTGCTGCGCGTCGCAAAGAGCAAGAATTAGAGCGTAGCCAGGAACAAGCGCTGCGTGAAAAAATTGATTCAGTGCTATTACCTATTTTAGGTTATGGCAACTACACGGCGCAGGTCGATATCCAAATGGATTTCAGCGCGGTTGAACAAACTCGCAAACGCTTTGATCCCAATACCCCTGCAACCCGCAGTGAGTACGCATTAGAAGATTACAATAACGGCAATATGGTAGCGGGTATTCCGGGGGCGTTAAGTAATCAGCCTCCAGCGGATGCCTCTATTCCGCAAGATGTGGCTCAGATGAAAGACGGTTCTGTCATGGGACAGGGTTCGGTGCGTAAAGAATCCACGCGTAACTTTGAGCTTGATACCACCATCAGCCATGAGCGTAAGCAGACGGGGACGGTTGCTCGTCAGACAGTTTCTGTTGCGATTAAGGACCGTCGTCAGGTCAACCCAGATACGGGAGAAGTGACCTATACCCCGATGTCCGAATCTGAAATCAATGCTATTCGCCAAGTCTTAATTGGTACGGTCGGTTTTGACCAAGGCCGTGGTGATTTGTTGAATGTACTGAGTGTGAAGTTTGCAGAGCCTGAGGCTGAACAGCTGGAAGAACCACCAATTTGGGAGCACCCTAACTTCAGTGACTGGGTTCGTTGGTTCGCAAGTGCATTAGTGATCATCGTTGTTGTGTTGGTTCTGGTTCGCCCAGCAATGAAGAAATTGCTTAACCCTACCAGTGATGACGAAGACGAAATGTACGGACCAGACGGCTTGCCGATTGGCGCGGATGGTGAAACTAGCCTGATTGGCAGCGACATTGAAAGCAGCGAACTGTTTGAGTTTGGTTCAAGTATTGATTTGCCAAACCTTCATAAAGATGAAGATGTATTGAAAGCGGTTCGCGCTCTGGTTGCGAATGAACCTGAACTTGCTGCTCAAGTAGTGAAAAACTGGATGAATGACAATGGCTAACGATATCGTACCTCAAGATGACAACGCCGCGGGAATGCCAGTTGAGCTGGATGTCTCAACCATTACTGGCGAAGAAAAAGCAGCAATTTTGCTACTGAGCCTCAATGAACAAGATGCCGCTGGCATTATTCGTCACCTAGAGCCAAAACAGGTCCAGCGTGTGGGTAGTGCGATGGCTAAGGCGAAAGATCTCAGCCAAGACAAGGTGTCAGCCGTTCACCGTGCGTTTTTGGAGGACATCCAGAAATACACCAACATCGGCATGGGCAGCGAAGACTTCATGCGTAATGCGCTGGTGGCGGCTCTTGGTGAAGACAAAGCCAACAACTTGGTTGACCAGATCCTACTTGGTACGGGTTCAAAAGGCTTGGATTCGCTGAAATGGATGGACCCACGACAAGTGGCGAGCATCATTGTCAACGAACACCCGCAGATCCAAACCATCGTCTTGTCTTATTTAGAAGCAGACCAATCCGCAGAGATTTTGTCTCAGTTCCCTGAGCGCGTGCGTTTGGATCTGATGATGCGTATTGCCAACCTTGAAGAAGTTCAGCCATCGGCACTGGCAGAGCTGAACGAAATCATGGAGAAACAGTTCGCGGGTCAAGCTGGCGCTCAAGCAGCCAAGATTGGTGGCCTGAAAGCGGCAGCGGAGATCATGAACTATCTAGACAACAACGTCGAAGGTTTGTTGATGGAACAGATTCGCGATCAAGACGAAGACATGGCGACGCAAATTCAAGACTTGATGTTTGTCTTCGAAAACTTAGTCGAAGTGGACGATCAAGGTATTCAGAAATTGCTGCGTGATGTACCACAAGACGTGTTGCAAAAAGCACTTAAAGGTGCCGACGATTCTCTGCGTGAGAAGGTATTTAAGAACATGTCGAAACGAGCGGCTGAGATGATGCGTGATGACATCGAAGCGATGCCGCCAGTTCGCGTGGCGGATGTCGAAGCGGCACAGAAAGAAATCCTGGCGATCGCTCGTCGCATGGCCGATGCAGGCGAACTCATGTTGTCTGGCGGTGCGGACGAATTCTTATAATCTCTATTGCTCCGCGATTATCCTATTGCGGAGCGCCCTCACTTCTTAATCGAATACATAATAGGTAACCCATGGCTGGCGAAAGAAAACGTGGATTTATCCGTCCTGATGAAGATGATTCGATGATCGAACCACAACGTTGGGGGTTGCCTGATTACGGCGAGCCCAAAGCCAAGCAAGCAAAACAAACCGCGTTTAACTATGACCCGGGTTGGGTACCGAATCTTGAAGAGCCAGAAGAAGAGCAAGCACTTGAGCTAACCGAAGAGCAGATAGAGCTGATCAAGCAAGGCGCTTATCAGGAAGGTTTGTATCAAGGTCAAGAGGCAGGCTTTAAGCAAGGTTACGACAAAGGCAAAGAAGAAGGCCTGCAAGCGGGCCATACTGAAGGGCTGGAGCTTGGAAAAGCCGAAGGCGTGACCGCAGGTCAAGAATATATTCAGCAGCAAGTCGAAACCTTTATGAACTTAGCGAATCAGTTTGCTCAGCCGTTAGAGCTAATGAATGCTCAGGTTGAAAAGCAACTGGTGGACATGGTGCTCTGTTTAGTTAAAGAAGTCGTGCATGTCGAAGTACAAACCAACCCTCAGATTATTTTGGACACGGTTAAGCAGTCGGTTGAAGCGCTGCCAATATCAGGTCATCCCATTACCTTGCACCTGAATCCAGAAGACGTTGCGATTATTCGCTCAGCTTACGGCGAAGAAGACCTTGATTGCCGCAACTGGACGTTGGTTGCTGAGCCATCACTCAATCGAGGCGACGTCCAAATTGAAGCGGGTGAATCAAGCATTAACTACCGTATGGAAGAGCGCGTCAAAAGCGTGTTGCACAGTTTTTGTGGTGCAAACCGTCATCAAGAGGGTGAGTAATCCATGCAAGCATTGGCTGACCGTTTAAGAAACTACAAAGTTGAAGGCTTAACGACGCGCCCAGTTGCCTCTGGCAAACTGGTTCGAGTGGTTGGGTTAACGTTGGAAGCGACAGGCTGTCGCGCGCCAATTGGCAGTTTATGCTTAGTGGAAACCATGTCCGGTCAGATGGAAGCCGAGGTCGTCGGTTTTTCAGGTGATAACCTATTTTTGATGCCAAGCGAGCAAATTACGGGCATTTTGCCTGGCGCTAGAGTGACGCCATTAACCAGTGACGCTGGCTTGCCTGTTGGCATGGAGTTGCTTGGTCGAGTGATTGACGGGGTTGGTAATCCGCTTGATGGACTTGGCCCGTTGTATACCGATCATCGCGCCTCTTTTAATGCTGAGCCAATCAACCCGCTGGCTCGAAAGCCAATTTCAGAGCCACTTGATGTGGGCTTGAAAGCGATTAACGGATTATTGACGGTAGGTAAAGGTCAGCGTATCGGTCTGTTTGCCGGCTCTGGTGTGGGTAAATCGGTCACGCTTGGCATGATGACGCGAGGTACAACCGCACAAGTTGTTGTGGTTGGTCTGATAGGTGAGCGTGGACGCGAAGTTAAAGAGTTTATCGAAGAGATTTTAGGTGAGGATGGACGACGTCGCTCTGTTGTGGTGGCTGCGCCTGCCGATGCTTCACCATTGATGCGTTTGAAAGGCTGTCAAACCGCCTTAACCATTGCCGAGTACTTTCGCGATCAAGGTTTGGACGTTCTGTTATTGATGGATTCCTTGACGCGTTTTGCGCAAGCGCAGCGTGAAATCGCCCTTTCTGTTGGTGAGCCGCCAGCGACAAAAGGCTATCCGCCATCTGTGTTCGCCAAGCTACCTGCTTTGGTTGAGCGTGCGGGTAACGGAAGCGCCGAACAAGGCTCAATTACGGCGTTCTTTACCGTGTTGACCGAGGGCGATGATTTACAAGACCCGATTGCGGATGCATCGCGGGCAATTCTTGATGGTCACATTGTGCTGTCCCGTGAAATGGCGGATGCAGGTCATTATCCTGCGATTGACGTCGAAAAGTCGGTGAGCCGTGTTATGCCGCAAATCACCACTGAAGAACATGTTCTGATGTCGAAAGCCGTACGTCAGGTCTTGTCGATTTGCCGCAAGAACCAAGATTTGGTCTCGATTGGGGCGTACAAACCGGGCACCGATCCTGCTATCGATGGCGCGTTTACATTGAAGCCAAAGTTAGACGAATACTTACAGCAGAGCATGAAAGAATCGGTGCCATACGATATGTGCGTCAACATGCTTAGAAACATTTTGGGCGGGTGATAGCGCATGAACAATGCGATGGAGTTCCTACTTGAGCAGACTAAAGAGCGTGAAGATCAAGCCGTACTTGCGCTGAACAAAGCGCGCTCTGAACTTGAAGATTATTACCGTCAGGTTGAGCAAATCGAAAAGTATCGCCTTGATTATTGCCAACAGCTTATCGACCGTGGGCAGGCGGGCTTAACGGCAAGCGAATATGGGCATTTAAATCGCTTTCTCACCCAGCTAGACGAAACGTTATCTAAGCAGAAACAAGCAGAAAGTCATTTCAAAGAACAGGTAGAAAACTGTCAAGAATACTGGTTAACAGTACGCAAAGAACGCAAATCCTATGAGTGGATGATCGAAAAGCGTGAGAAAGAGAAACAGCTTGCTGAAGCCAAACGGGAACAAAAGCAAATGGACGAGTTTTCAACGTTGCTTTACAGCCGTCGAGCGAAGCCTTTTTAATGTTTAAAAGTTGATGTTGCTTCCACTTATAACACTCGTTTTGTCATTGCAGCAATGAGCTTGTTATTGGCGTAATTTTTGCAGATATCTTTGTAGATGATCATCCCAATAACCTAAATTTGCCACCGTGTGCAATTTAGCAGCGGCCTAGCGCTCGAAGCTGCTGATAATGAGAATTTCTATATGAATGTGAATTTGTCCAATGTGTCTGCGACGAGCAAGACCTCAGTGTCTGACTCTGCCGCACAAGCACCTACAGAAAATGCGGAGAACAAGGGATTTTTAGAAACCTTGACGGATGCGTTTTCAGGTTCACAAAAATCAGAAAAAGTAGCAACGAAATCACTAAACGGTGAAGACCAAAATAGTGCCGAGATTAACAAGCTTTCGTCTGGCAAAGCTGATAGTCAAGAAGTGGTCACAGACGTGGCTCAAGCGAGCAGTAACGACGCCGAAGAGTTGCTGGCGCAAGAAAGCCAAGATACTGCTATTCAAGAGCAAAGAAGCTCTGGCGACACTCTGACAGAGCATGCGAACACCATTCAAAGTGATGAAGCAAGCCTACTGGAAGCCAAACAAGGCGCGTACTCGCAAAATGATGCTGATGTCACTGAGAAAGTAGGTTCACTCTCTAACATACCTCCAGCTGCTAATGGCGCAAAAAGCGCGATGGGTGAAGGACAACAGCTGCTTGGTCGTATTGAACAAGCGAATCAAACCTTGAAAGCGAATAATGCATCCATCGATAGTGGCAAAGTTTTGCCTCAACGAGCGGGTTTAGAACACTTGTTCAACGGGCAAACAACAGACATTGATGAACTTGCTTTGAATGACATGCCATCAGCTCAATCGCTTGAACAAGTGCAGGCAATGGCCGGTCAAGGCTTAGAGCCAATTTTAGATAAGCATGGTCAACCTATCGATGTCGATAAGCTCTCGTCTGAGTTTGCTACTTGGCAAGGTCTGGCTAAACAAGTCAGTCACCCAACCGAGAAGGGCATGGTCAGTGGTGACGTTGCCAATGAACTATCGCCACTGGAGATGGGTTTGGATGGCTCTAAAATTGATGGGCTTCAGCGTGTTTCTTTGGATGAACTCGAACTCATAGATACCAAACTGGCGCAGGGAAAACCACTGACTCAGCAAGAAACAGAGATCATAGAAGGGTTGAAAAAAGGGACGGTCATTGCCGATATTCCTGAGCAAGATCTTGCCCAGTTTGTTGCGCTTCCTACTGACGTTAAACAGGTTCTCGCCGAGCAGCAAGTACAACATCATTTGGCTCGCCAGGCTACACCTATGGGGATGTCTCAGCAAGCCCTTAGTTTTGCGCCTCAATCAGCTCAGCCACAAGCTGTTCAGAGTACAGATAAAGTCGCATTATCTCCGGTGCCAGATGCGTTGGCCGCAGCTCATTTGCCGACGGCGCTTCAAGGCGTAAAGGACGGAGAGGTTAACCAGAAAGTTGTGAATGCCGCATTGACTGCTGGTGCACTTAAAGCGACAGCGGATAAGCAAGATAAACCAGAACTTCAACATGGTTTAGCAGGGCAGCTTCAGGCGATGGCGGGTCAACAAGGAACAAACGTGCAGCAACAAGCGCGTATTGATGCCGCGCAGCAAGCTCAGCTTCCGTTGCAACTGACCAAAGAGCTAGCCAATGAGCAAGTGGCGGAAAAAGTGCAAATGATGATGTCGAAGAACCTAAAAAACCTCGATATTCGTCTTGATCCACCAGAATTAGGTCGTATGCAAATTCGTATGACGATGAACAACGATGTGGCTAATGTGCATTTTACGGTGAACAACCCGCAAGCGCGTGACATCATTGAACAGACACTTCCTCGCTTGAGAGAGATGTTGGCGCAGCAGGGCATGCAACTGGCTGATTCTTCTGTTCAGCAACAAAACAGCGGGCAGCAGCAAGGTAGGTATGCTGCTGAGCAACATGGTCAAAGCGCTCAAGGCAGCGGTTTTTCTGGACAACCAGAAGAGAGCTTTGATGCTGACGTCAATCTGGATTTGAATGTGGCTTCAAAGCGTGATGGAATTAGTTTTTACGCATAACAGGCCGTTTAAAGGCAATAATACAAGGTTACCAAACGACTTCCTTAAGCATCTCGGTAACCTAAAAGAATAATAAGAGACAACAATGGCAGAAGAACAGTTACAAGGGGCCGATGCGCCGAAAGGAAAAGGTAAGTTACTTATCATCATAATCGCTGTTGTGGTATTGCTACTTGGCGGTGGTGCAGCAGCGTTCTTTCTCATGGGCTCTGATGAACCAGCTCAGGCTGAAGCGTCTCAACAGGTTCAAGCGAAGGCATCAGATGCCTCGCCCATTGCCTACGTGAATCTTCCTCAGGCATTTGTATTTAACGTTACTGGGGACCGTCGCGACAGACTGGTACAAATTAAAGCGCAGTTAATGGTTCGCGGCGCAGAGAATGAAGAGTTGGCGCGGTACCATTCGCCACTGATTGAGAGCTCTTTGTTATCAACGTTTGCTTCGGCGACGGTTGATCAGTTGCGTTCTCCAACGGGACGAGTGGAATTGCGCGATCGTGCTTCCGAAGATATCAAAGCAGCGCTAAACGCTGCGGTCGGTAAGCCAGTGATTGAAAAAGTACTGTTTACAGATTTTGTTATTCAATAGGTAAAACGTGACCGATCTATTAAGCCAAGACGAAATTGATGCGCTATTGCACGGGGTTGACGATGTTGATGACGTCGATGAACCGATAGAAAACGACAACGAAGGTGCCGTCAATTTTGATTTCTCGTCGCAAGACAGGATTGTACGTGGTCGAATGCCGACGCTCGAACTTATCAACGAGCGCTTTGCACGACACATGCGTATTAGTCTGTTTAATATGCTGCGTAAAACGGCAGAAGTGTCGATCAATGGCGTGCAGATGATGAAGTTTGGCGAATACCAAAACACATTGTACGTGCCAACTAGTTTGAACATGGTGCGTTTTCGTCCGTTAAAAGGTACAGCGTTGATCACCATGGAGGCTCGCTTAGTTTTTATTCTGGTAGAAAACTTCTTTGGTGGGGATGGTCGATTCCATGCCAAAATCGAAGGGCGCGAATTTACCCCAACGGAACGCCGCATCATTCAGCTGCTGCTGAAGATTGTATTTGAAGACTACAAAGAAGCGTGGTCGCCAGTGATGGGGGTGGAGTTCGAATATCTCGACTCTGAAGTAAACCCAAGTATGGCTAACATTGTCAGCCCGACAGAAGTGATTGTCGTGAGTTCTTTCCACATTGAGGTCGATGGTGGCGGCGGCGATTTTCATGTCGTTATGCCTTACTCCATGGTTGAGCCGATCCGTGAACTGTTGGATGCAGGTGTTCAGTCCGACAAGATGGAGACAGACGTCCGTTGGAGCTCAGCATTACGTGAAGAGATTATGGATTGTCCGGTTAACTTCCGCGTTAACTTGCTTGAAAAAGACATCTCTTTGCGTGATCTCATGGAATTGCAACCGGGTGACATCATCCCGATTGAAATGCCAGAACATGCGACAATGTTTGTGGAAGACCTGCCGACCTATCGCGTAAAAATGGGCCGTTCGGAAGACAAATTAGCGGTGCAAATTTCTGAGGAAATTGAGCGCCCACATGTAGTCAAAACAGATTTAGCTTTCTTGGGCAAAGACATCATGTCTGAGCTTGAGAATGAAGACGATATAGACGATTAAGATACCTTATTGAACAGACATGCTTTGGCATTAAATAAGGCTTAACACAGGATAGAAAAATGGAACCAAGTGACGATCAAAAGCTAGCAGATGAATGGGCAGCCGCTCTTGGCGAAGACCCGTCTGCACCTTCTGTTGACGTAGATGAAGTATTGGCCGCGCCACTGGAAGAGCTAAAAGACACTTCAAGCCCAATTACCGAAGATGAGCGTCGTAAACTCGACACCATCATGGATATTCCGGTGACGATTTCGATGGAAGTCGGTCGTTCACAAATCAGCATTCGGAACTTATTGCAGTTGAACCAAGGTTCGGTTGTTGAGTTGGATCGTCTAGCGGGCGAGTCATTGGACGTATTAGTCAACGGTACACTGATTGCGCATGGCGAAGTCGTGGTCGTGAACGATAAGTTTGGTATCCGTTTGACGGATGTGATCAGCCAAACTGAACGAATTAAGAAGCTACGTTAAGATGAGCTGCTCAATCAAAACGCGATTGACGCAAATCACTGGAGCACTGAGCTTAATGCTGAGTGCTCCTTATGCATTTGCTGCCGCACCAAATAATCTGGATCTTGCGACGACACTGGGCTCGCTTGTGCTTGTGATCGGCGTGATTCTTTTGTTGGCTTGGCTACTTAAACGTATGCAAGTGCCGGCGATGGGACAACAAAAAGGCTTGCGTATTGTGAGTCAGTTGCCAGTGGGCACCAAAGAAAGAATCGCCGTAGTTCAAGTGGGTGAAGAGCAGTTTTTGGTTGGAATTACCAGCCAATCAATCCAAACGTTAGCCAAGTTAGATAAGCCACTGAAAGAGGAAGAGTTGGCGACCAATGCTTTTGCGACTCAATTTAGCCAACTGATCAAAAAACATGACAAAGGGTAACCCGATTCGTTTGCTCCTGAGCACGTTGTTGCTTTTCGTCGGCGTGCTGTTTTCTTCATTTTCGTTTGCTGAGGCAGAGGAGTCTGCTCTGCCTGACAACTTGGCTGATGGAAGTAGCGTCACTGTTCAGGCGATGCAAAGTGATACTGGCGCCAGTCGTGCTATGTCCGTTTCTAGTGGTGGTGGCATCCCTGCGTTTACCATGACCACGAACCCAGATGGCAGTGAAGATTACTCGGTTACGCTACAAATCCTAGCGTTAATGACCATGCTTGGCTTCTTGCCAGCCATGGTGATTTTAATGACGTCGTTTACTCGAATTGTTGTGGTGATGTCGATATTGCGTCAGGCAATGGGTTTGCAACAAACGCCGTCTAATCAGGTCATCATTGGTATAGCGCTGTTTTTGACCTTCTTTGTTATGTCTCCCGTCCTGAACGAAATCAACGATAAAGCCGTTCAGCCTTATTTGAACGAGCAAGTCACGGCTCGAGAAGCATTTGATGCTGCACAAGCGCCAATGAAAGCGTTCATGCTTAAACAGACCCGAATCAAAGACTTGGAGACGTTTGTAACCATGTCAGGAGAGCAAGTTGAGAACCCAGAAGATGTGTCGATGGCGGTGTTGATTCCTGCTTTCATCACCTCGGAGCTAAAAACTGCATTCCAGATTGGCTTTATGCTCTTCTTGCCGTTTTTGATTATTGACCTCGTGGTAGCGTCGGTACTGATGGCAATGGGTATGATGATGTTGTCACCAATGATTGTTTCGTTGCCGTTCAAGTTGATGCTGTTCGTATTGGTCGATGGTTGGAACTTGATACTTTCGACACTCGCGGGCAGTTTTGCCCTTTAGATAAGCGCAGATAGAGGATAAGACATGACACCAGAAATGTTTGTCGAGCTTTTCCGTGAAGCACTTTGGATGGTGCTTATCATGGTCTGCGCCATTATCATCCCAAGTTTGCTTATCGGCCTTATTGTTGCGATTTTCCAAGCTGCGACTTCCATCAACGAACAAACATTGAGCTTCTTGCCGCGTTTGATTGTCACGCTTTTGGCTCTAATGCTATTTGGTCACTGGATGACGCAAATGTTGATGGAATATTTCTATGGCTTGATTGAGCGCTTACCTCAGGTGCTTTATTAGAGGCGCCTATGGAGTACCCCACTAGCGTTGTCTTAGATTGGATCGCAAACTATTTCTGGCCCTACGTTCGTATCTCTTCCATGCTGATGGTGATGACGGTAACTGGGGCTCGATTTGTCTCACCACGAATCCGCCTTTACCTCGGGTTAGCCATCACTTTTGCAGTCATGCCAGCGATCCCTGCAGTGCCTCAAGACATTGAGTTGCTCTCGTTTCGGGGTTTTATGACCATTGCCGAGCAAATGATCATCGGTATTGCGATGGGTATGGTCACTCAATTTATGATTCAAACTTTTGTCTTGTTGGGACAAATATTGGGTATGCAGTCAAGTTTGGGTTTCGCTTCTATGGTTGATCCCGCAAATGGT
Organism: Vibrio sp. T9; assembly: GCF_003123985.1. Taxonomy (NCBI): domain Bacteria; kingdom Pseudomonadati; phylum Pseudomonadota; class Gammaproteobacteria; order Vibrionales; family Vibrionaceae; genus Vibrio; species Vibrio sp. T9. The sequence goes on along the minus strand of NZ_NIGY01000007.1, from coordinate 383,266 downwards.
CAGAACACGCCATTGCTTGGTCAGCTATTCATGTTTTTGACGACAATGTTTTTCCTTGCCACCGATGGGCACTTGAAAATGCTGCAACTGGTCGTGTTCAGCTTTAAAACACTGCCGATTGGCTCCGGCTCGCTCAACGCGGTTGATTTCCGTGAAATGGCAGGCTGGCTTGGTATTATGTTCCAAACGGCACTGAGTATGTCTCTATCTGGCATTATTGCACTACTTACCATTAACTTGTCGTTTGGTGTAATGACCCGTGCCGCACCACAGCTGAATATCTTCTCGCTTGGTTTTGCTTTTGCTTTGATGGTGGGCCTATTACTTTGTTGGTACATACTGGCTGGCCTTTATAGTCATTATGAAATGTTCTGGACAGTGGGTGAGGCGCAGATTTGTCGACTCATTCGCTTGGAGTGCTAAGAATTGGCAGAATCAGACGGTCAGGAACGCACCGAAGAAGCCACGCCCCGACGGTTACAACAAGCCAGAGAAAAGGGGCAGGTTGCTCGGTCTAAAGAACTTGCATCAGCATCTGTACTGATCGTTGGCGCCATTTCACTGATGTGGTTTGGCGAGGCGTTAGCACGTTCATTGTTTTCCATCATGAGCCGTTTATTTGATCTTCAACGAGAAGAGATTTTTGATACGGCAAAGCTATTTGACATTGCTTTAGGGGCGATGACCGATTTGTTGTTCCCTCTATTTTTGGTGCTAGCGACATTGTTTACTGCCGCCATGATTGGTGCTGCGGGTGTGGGAGGAATCAGTTTTTCTGCTCAAGCCGCTATGCCAAAGCTGTCGAAAATGAATCCGCTTAGCGGTTTAAAGCGGATGGTCGGAATGCAAAGCTGGGTAGAGTTGATCAAATCAATTCTTAAAGTGGTTTTGGTTACTGGTGTCGCGATCTATTTGATCCAAGCATCGCAGGCGGATCTAATTCAATTAAGTATGGATGTGTATCCGCAAAACATCTTCCATGCTTTAGATATTCTGCTGAACTTTATCTTGTTGATCAGCTGTTCACTGTTGATCGTGGTTGCCATCGATATTCCATTTCAAATCTGGCAGCACGCTGATCAGTTAAAAATGACCAAGCAAGAAGTCAAAGACGAATATAAAGAAACCGAGGGTAAGCCAGAGGTCAAAGGACGCATTCGTATGCTGCAAAGAGAAGCGGCTCAACGTCGTATGATGGCAGATGTTCCTCAGGCTGATGTTATTGTTACCAACCCAGAGCACTTTTCGGTTGCGCTTCGTTATAAACAGAAGACAGACCGTGCGCCGGTAGTGATCGCTAAAGGCACCGATCACATGGCAATGAAGATTCGAGAAGTCGCCCGAGAGCATGACATCACAATTGTACCTGCTCCGCCACTTGCTCGTGCGCTGTACCATACTACCGAGCTAGAACAAGAGATCCCCGATGGATTGTTTACTGCGGTGGCTCAGGTTTTGGCATTTGTATTCCAGTTGAAGCAATACCGAAAGCGAGGTGGTCAGCGCCCCAAAATTCAGGATTACGATTTGCCAATCCCGCCAGAACACCGGCACTAATGCTAAAAGAAGCCTAATTCTAAAAAGGCTAATTTAATCAGATATTAAGCTCTACTTGAGTGTTTAGTCATTATTTTGGCGTTAATTATGGTACATAGCTTGCTTAAAACGCCTTAATTATCAACCATACCTAAACTTTTAGGCCAAAGCGGTCGCGTATTAATAGTAAGAGCTAACGTGACGCTTCAATCGATTGAGATCTCTCGTAGTATGAAGTTAAGCCTGCCATTTGCAGATAAATTGCCACGAATCCCTCAGCGTGAAATGCCAGCTATTGGCGCGCCGGTGATGGTTTTGGCCACCTTAGCGATGGTGGTGCTGCCTATTCCAGCCTTTTTGCTGGATATGTTCTTCACCTTTAACATCGCGTTGTCGATGGTGGTGTTGTTAGTGACCGTTTACACACGTCGTCCGTTGGACTTTGCCGCTTTTCCGACGGTACTGCTGATCGCGACTTTGTTGCGTTTGGCACTGAACGTTGCCTCGACACGTGTCGTCTTACTGCATGGTCATGAAGGCGGCAACGCGGCAGGTAACGTAATTGAAGCGTTTGGTAATGTCGTTATTGGTGGTAACTACGCGGTCGGCTTAGTGGTTTTCCTTATCTTAATGATCATCAACTTTATGGTGGTGACCAAAGGTGCGGGTCGTATCTCTGAGGTAAGTGCTCGCTTCACCCTTGATGCGTTGCCAGGTAAGCAGATGGCGATTGATGCGGACTTAAATGCCGGATTGATAGACCAAGAACAGGCAAGAGTTCGTCGTTTTGAAGTGACCAAAGAAGCGGATTTCTACGGCTCGATGGATGGTGCCTCGAAGTTCGTAAAAGGTGACGCGATTGCCGGTATTTTGATTCTGTTTATCAACATCATAGGCGGTCTGTCGATCGGTATGGCGCAGTATGGATTGGGTTTCGGTGAGGCAATTGAAATCTATACTTTGCTGACGATTGGTGACGGCCTAGTTGCACAGATTCCATCGCTATTGCTGTCGATTGCAGCGGCGATGATGGTGACACGTCAAAACACCGATGAAGACATGGGTGAACAGCTGGTCTTCCAGATGTTCGACAACCCAAAAGCACTGATGATTACCGCAGCTATTCTCGGTGTGATGGGCATCGTACCGGGCATGCCACACTTTGCGTTTTTGAGTCTGGCGGTCGCAGCTGGCGCGGCGGCGTATTTCATCGATAAACGCCAAAAGCAGAAAGCGAAAGAACCGGCTTTACCAGCGAAAGCTGACGAAGGTGCAGAGCCTTCATCACAACGCGAACTATCTTGGGACGACGTCCAGCCAGTCGATATTATTGGCCTAGAAGTGGGTTACCGCTTGATTCCGCTAGTGGACCGAGACCAAGGTGGAGAACTGTTAGAGCGCGTAAAAGGTGTGCGTAAAAAGCTATCGCAAGATTTTGGGTTCTTAATCCCTGCGGTTCACATACGTGACAACCTTGAACTGACGCCAAACAGCTATCGAATCACATTAATGGGGGTTGCGGTCGGCGAAGCTGAGATTCGTCCGGATCAAGAGCTAGCGATTAACCCAGGTCAGGTGTATGGCATGATTGATGGCGAGCCAACCATTGACCCTGCATTTGGACTGGAAGCCGTATGGATTCGCGAAGATCAGCGTGAGCATGCTCAGGCGTTAGGTTATACGGTTGTTGACTCATCGACAGTATTAGCGACGCACCTGAGCCAGTTATTGACTAACAACGCATCGCAGTTGATTGGTCATGAAGAAGTAGAGAATTTATTAGAAATGTTAGGACGCAGCGCACCTAAGTTGGTTGAGAACTTTGTTCCTGACCAATTACCATTAGGTGTGGTGGTGAAAGTCCTACAAAACTTGTTAAACGAGGCCATCCCAATCCGCGATATTCGCACGATTGTTCAAACTTTGGCTGAGTACTCAAGTAAGAGTCAAGAAGCTGACATATTGACGGCAGCAGTTCGAATTAGTCTAAAACGTCTAATTGTTCAAGAAATCAATGGTATAGAGCCTGAGCTGCCAGTGATTACTTTGATACCTGAGCTGGAACAAATATTGCATCAAACTATGCAAGCATCAGGAGGCGAATCCGCGGGGATTGAACCGGGGCTCGCTGAACGATTGCAGTCTTCACTGAGCCAAGCGACACAGGAACAAGAATTGAAAGGTGAGCCAGCCGTTCTGCTTACTTCCGGTGTATTACGCTCGACGTTGGCGAAATTTGTGAAGAACACAATACCTAATCTCCGGGTACTGTCTTACCAAGAAATCCCGGATGAAAAACAGATCAGAATTGTGCAAGCCGTGGGTAACTGATCTCACGCATCATTAATGGATTCATAGTTTGAAAATAAAGCGATTTTTTGCCAAAGACATGAGAACGGCGCTGCTCCAAGTGAAAGAGGAGTTAGGCGCGGAAGCGGTGATCATGTCAAACAAGAAAGTGGCTGGTGGGGTGGCGATTGTTGCGGCGATAGATAGTGAATCTAACCCGTCTCAAGCAAGCGCAGCGTCACAACAAAATCGCGGTGCTTCTCAATCGAATCGCTATAACGAACATCGTCAAATGTCATCGTCTTCTGCTGATCGTTATCAAGATCGTCATTTAGATGAAGATAAAATTAGCCTGAACAGTAATAACAGTAACAACGAAAAAACAGGCTCGATGACGCAGCGATTCGCTAACATGCTTAAGCAATATAGTGGTGGTGCAGCAGATGCTGACGATCATGTAGCGGAAAATGAAGATTCGCTCTCTGCTTTATTGCAACGCCAGAATAAGCATCGCGACGGCTACAACCAAGAAAAGCCAGCGCCATATCAACCAGATTCACCTTTGGCGAAGTTAATCGCACAAGATAATCGATTTGAGCGTCCAACGCCGAAGTTGGATCCGACACGCTATGATCGCCGCCGTCCAAGTGATGAGCGAGAAGAGTCTGCAGATGAGCTGGAGAGTATGCGCGAAGAGATGACGTCAATTCGTCGTCTTTTAGAGCATCAAGTATCTGGCCTGATGTGGCAGGAAGTGGAACGTCGAGAGCCGCTCAGAGCAATGCTGATTAAGCGCTTAGAGCGTATGGGCGTTTCTCCGGAGTTAGCAGACCAAATGGCGTGCTATATCCCGGAAGATACAAAACCAGCGCGAGCGTGGAAAGCGCTGTTGTCGCTGGTGGCGGATCAAATCAATATTCCTAAACAGGACATTTTAAAACGTGGTGGTGTGGTCGCACTGTTAGGTCCGACGGGGGTGGGAAAAACAACCACCGTTGCGAAGCTCGCAGCACGTGCCGCCATGGAATACGGTGCCGACAATGTGGCCCTTGTGACAACAGATACATATCGCATAGGTGCACATGAGCAGCTCTCAATTTACGGAAGAATCATGGGTTGTCCCGTAAGAGTTGCTAAAGATTCTAACGAGTTAGCCGATGTTATATATCAGCTAAGAAACAGAAGACTGATTTTGGTCGATACGGCAGGGATGGGGCAACGAGATGTCAGGCTTTCTGAGCAGCTCGATACTCTAATGCAAGAGAGCGGAGAAGTGATTCACAGCTACCTTGTTTTGCCAGCTACCGCACAACGTCGCGTTCTACAAGAAACGCTGGATCACTTCCGACGCATACCACTTTCGGGTTGTATTATGACGAAGCTTGATGAGTCATTAAGTCTAGGCGAATTCATCAGTGTAGTGATTCAAAACGCAATGCCAGTGGCTTACATCGCTAATGGTCAGCGCGTGCCAGAAGACATTGTGATAGCGCAACCAAAATATATGCTTGCGAAAGCAAATGAACTGTTAGAGAAGTCGACAGAGAACGAACCTCACTTTTGGAACAGTGACAGTGAAGGACTCTAAGGCGGCGGACTACTATGACTGAGAATATGATACACGATCAAGCAAGCGGCCTCCGTCGCTTAACACAACCATCGTTGACCAAAGTGATTGCTGTTACTGGCGGCAAAGGTGGTGTGGGGAAATCAAACGTAACACTGGGTCTGGCGATTTGTATGGCTCGCCAAGGCAAGAAGGTGATGGTTCTCGACGCTGATTTAGGTCTGGCCAATGTGGACGTGATGCTCGGAATTCGTGCAAAACGCAATCTAGGACATGTCTTAGCGGGTGAATGTGAGCTAAAAGATGCGATTGTCGAAGGGCCTTATGGTATAAAGATAATCCCTGCAACTTCTGGCACACAGAGCATGACAGAGCTTTCTCACGCTCAACATGCTGGACTCATTCGAGCATTTGGTAGTCTTGAAGACGAAATGGACGTCCTGCTGATAGATACCGCCGCAGGCATTTCTGACATGGTAATCAGTTTTTCGCGAGCAGCTCAAGATGTCGTTGTGGTTGTGTGTGATGAACCAACTTCAATCACCGATGCATATGCGTTAATTAAGCTGTTAAGTAAAGAACACCAGGTCCAACGCTTTAAAGTTGTAGCAAATATGGTCAGAAGCTACCGTGAAGGGCGAGAATTGTTTGCAAAGTTGACGCTAGTCACAGAGCGATTCTTGAATGTCAGCCTTGAACTCGTAGCATGTATTCCATTAGATGATAAAGTACGACAGGCTGTAAAAAGACAAAAAATTGTCGTTGATGCGTTCCCTCGCTCACCTGCCGCTTTAGCTATTAGCTCACTAGCAAACAAAGCGTTAACGTGGCCACTACCGAAAACACCAAGTGGACACTTGGAATTTTTTGTGGAAAGGTTGCTAAATCGTACCGAATTCGCAGAGGACCCTTTTGGTGAATAAAGCGATAACCTATGACCAACATGGCAAGTTTAATAGCCAGCAAGCGTTTATAGAGCGCTACTCAGTGTTGGTTAAGCGCATTGCTCACCACCTATTAGGCCGTTTACCGCCGAGTGTTCAGGTAGAGGATTTAATTCAGGCCGGCATGATCGGTCTTATCGAAGCTCAGCAGAATTATGATGGTTCTAAAGGTGCGAGCTTTGAAACTTATGCAGGTATCCGTATTCGTGGCGCAATGTTAGATGACATGCGCAAAGGCGATTGGGTACCGCGTTCTGTTCATAAAAATAATCGAGAGATTAACCAAGCGATTGCGGAACTGGAAGGCGAATTAAATAGAGATCCTACTGATTCTGAAGTAGCCACGCATCTCGGTATGACACTGGATCAATATCATAGTGCTCTGACCGATATCAACTGCTCAAAATTAGTCGGTATTGAAGATTTAGGCGTTTCTGATGATGTGATTTCACCTGCAGATGAAACTGATGACAGTAACCCATTCAAAGGGGTTGCCGATGAATCATTTCGAAAAGCACTGGTTGAATCAATAAAACAGATTCCAGAGCGTGAAGCTTTGGTTCTTTCGCTTTATTATGATGAAGAACTCAATTTGAAAGAAATTGGCGATGTGTTAGGCGTAAGCGAATCTCGCGTAAGTCAAATACTGAGTCAAGCGATGCAACGTTTGCGCACCAAGCTCAGTGCGTGGACACAAAATGACTAAAAACACTGATTTTACGATTCAGTGGAGGCAATTTTGAATAAAAACATGAAGATCCTTATTGTTGATGATTTCTCAACAATGCGCCGTATTGTTAAAAACCTGCTTCGTGACTTGGGTTTCAATAACACTCAAGAAGCGGACGATGGTTTAACCGCATTACCAATGCTGAAAAAAGGTGACTTCGATTTTGTTGTAACTGACTGGAACATGCCAGGTATGCAAGGCATCGATTTGCTTAAACACATCCGCGCGGATGCAGAACTTAAGCATTTGCCAGTTCTAATGATCACGGCTGAAGCGAAGCGTGAGCAGATCATTGAAGCTGCTCAAGCAGGCGTAAACGGCTACATTGTTAAGCCATTTACTGCTGCAACATTAAAAGAAAAATTAGATAAAATTTTCGAGCGTTTATAACTCTCTCTTTTTCTCTTTGTTATTCGAGTCATTCATACCAATTATTAAATACCTATTAAATGACTCGTTTAGCGTTTTTAAAGTGATAAGAAGAACTAAACGTAAAAGGGTCTATTCAGAATGATCTCACTAGAGCAGGCGAAGTCACTCGTTCAAATGCTAGAAAACGGGGAACAAGACCAAGCCAATATGCTTGTTGCCTCGATCTACGAAGGTGCCGAGAATCCAATGCTGCAAGAAATTGGAGCCTTAACTCGAGACCTTCACGAATCACTCAAGCAGTTCAGTCTCGATCAGCGCATGACCGAAATTGCGAAAGACGAAATCCCTAACGCAAGGGATCGTCTTAATTATGTGATCGAGAAGACAGAGCTAGCAGCCAACAAAACGATGGATGCAGTCGACTGCTGCCTTCCTATCGCTGACAACCTGCATGATTGCCTTCAGAAAGTTCGTCCTCAATGGAATGAACTCATGCACGGGCGCATCGAATTAAGCGAATTCAAAGCACTTTGTCACCGAATCGACGAGCTATTAGTTCAAGTCGAAGGTGATAGCACTGAGTTGCGTGGTCAATTGACCGAAATTCTCATGGCGCAAGACTTCCAAGACCTAACTGGCCAAATTATTCGCCGCGTAATTACGTTGGTAAATGAAGTAGAAGGCCGCTTAGTGGAAATCCTAACCGTATTCTCTGGAAATAAACCTGAAGAACACATTCAAGTTTTGTCAGAACCGGCAGATAAAAAGAATACACAAACAAGCGAAGCCGAAGGCCCGATTCTTCATCCAGAACTGAGAGAAGATGCGGTTTCATCGCAGGACGAAGTCGATGACTTGTTGTCCAGTCTTGGATTTTAAAGGTAACGTATGAGCTACGATTTAGACGAAGATATTCTTCAGGACTTTCTCATTGAGGCTGGGGAAATTCTCGAACTGCTTTCTGAGCAGTTGGTTGAATTGGAAAATAACCCAGAAGACAAAGACTTACTTAATGCAATTTTCCGCGGGTTTCACACCGTAAAAGGCGGTGCTGGCTTCCTGTCTTTGGCAGAGCTAGTCGATACTTGTCATGGTGCGGAGAACGTGTTCGACGTTTTACGAAACGGCCAACGCACGGTCACGCAAAACTTAATGGATACGATGCTAAAAGCGTTGGATACGGTCAATACCCAGTTCCAAGCCGTTCAAGATCGTGAACCATTGGAAGCTGCGGATCCTGCCCTTCTTGAAGAACTTCATCGTCTATGTAAACCTGAATCAGAAGATGAAGTCGCTGCAACCGTGGTTGAAGAACCAGTGGTTACTCCTGAACCTGTCATTCCTGAGCCTGTTATTGAAGAACCTGCCGCGCCAGCGTCAAGTGTCGGCTCTGTTGATGAAATTACCCAAGACGAATTCGAAAAGCTGCTGGATGAACTTCATGGTAAAGGCTCAGCTCCAGGCGCTTCAGAACCTGCGACACCAACAACGCCATCAGAGCCCCCTCAATCAAGTGCGCCATCAGTTGAAAGTGGCGATATCACTGACGATGAATTTGAACGTCTACTTGACGAACTTCACGGCGTTGGCAAAAGTCCATCAGCGGCAGAGGCTGCAGCATCTGCACCAGTAGGACCTCCTAAAGCGGCAGAACCAGCTGCGCCAGTTGCATCGTCAGCAAATCAAGATAGTGACTTAATGACGGACGAAGAGTTCGAAAAGTTACTCGACGAGCTACATGGTGCGGGCAAAGGTCCCACGTTGGAAGAACTGGATATGGCAACGAAGCCGGCATCAGCAAACGTAGAGGAAAGCCCTGCGAAACCTGAGCCTGCGGTTAAGCCAGCACCAGCACCAGCAGCGCCAACTCCGGCTCCAGCACCAAAACCAGAATCTAAACCTGTCGCGGTGAAAGAAGAGGCGAAAGCGCCAGCGGTTAAAAAGCCTCAGGCCGAGGCAACCGTTCGTGTCGATACCTCGACGCTTGATACCATCATGAACATGGTTGGTGAGCTTGTATTGGTCCGAAACCGTCTATTAAGCCTTGGTTTGAACAGCGACAATGAAGAAATGTCCAAAGCGGTCGCCAACCTTGATGTCGTAACGGCGGATCTGCAAGGCGCGGTAATGAAAACGCGTATGCAGCCAATCAAGAAAGTATTTGGCCGTTTCCCACGCGTTGTCCGTGACTTGGCGCGCAACTTAAATAAAGACATCGTGCTGGAAATGCGCGGTGAAGAAACCGATCTCGATAAAAACCTTGTAGAAGCATTGGCCGATCCATTGATTCACTTGGTTCGTAACTCGGTTGACCACGGTATTGAAATGCCAGACGATCGCGCGAAAGCAGGTAAATCACGCACAGGTAAAGTGATTTTGTCTGCATCACAAGAAGGGGATCACATTGAGCTATCCATCGTAGATGATGGCGGCGGTATGGACCCGAACAAACTGCGTGGTATCGCGGTTAAGCGCGGCATGATGGACGAAGATGCGGCGGCCCGTTTAACAGACAAAGAGTGCTTCAACCTTATCTTTGCGCCAGGTTTCTCAAGTAAAGATAAAATTTCTGACATCTCTGGCCGTGGCGTTGGCATGGATGTGGTTAAGACGGCGATCAACACCTTAAATGGTTCAATCGATATCGATTCTGAGCTAGGGAAAGGCACTAAGATCACTATCAAAGTACCACTGACGCTTGCGATCCTACCAACACTGATGGTTGGTGTTGGCGGTCATCCGTTTGCGCTGCCACTGGCATCTGTGAGCGAAATTTTCCACTTGGATCTGAGTCGCACAAACGTGGTAGATGGTCAGTTGACGATCATTGTGCGTGAAAAATCTATCCCGCTATTTTACTTACAGAACTGGTTAGCATCCAAATCACAAAACGTCGAAGAGCGTACTGGTCACGGTCATGTGGTTATTGTACAGATCGGTAACCAGCGCGTTGGTTTTGTTGTGGATACGCTTATTGGTCAAGAAGAAGTGGTTATTAAGCCACTCGATAATCTATTGCAAGGCACTCCGGGCATGGCTGGTGCAACAATCACTAGCGATGGCCATATTGCATTAATTCTAGATGTGCCTGATTTACTTAAGCGATATGCTGCGGCTTCACGCCTTTAAGCAAAGCTGACGTTATTAAAAGGAATAAGATGGCGATTAAAGTACTAGTCGTTGATGATTCGAGTTTTTTTCGACGTCGCGTGAGCGAAATCATCAACTCAGAATCGCGCCTAGAAGTGATTGACGTTGCGGTAAATGGCAGAGAGGCGGTTGAGAAAGCCAAATCTCTTAAACCGGACGTCATCACGATGGATATTGAAATGCCAGTGATGGATGGCATTACCGCTGTACGTGAAATCATGGCAGCGGCTCCAACGCCAATCCTAATGTTTTCGTCCCTGACTCATGACGGGGCGAAAGCCACGCTTGATGCGCTTGATGCGGGCGCATTGGATTTCTTACCGAAAAAGTTTGAAGACATCGCACGTAACCGCGAAGAAGCGGTGTCACTGCTTCAGCAACGAGTTATTCAGATTGCTTCGAAGCGCGCTTTTATGCGTCGACCAATCACTCGTGCTGCTGCGAGTACCAATGCGGCAGCTCGTCCACTAGGTTCAAGAACGGCTTCGCCAGCGACTCCAGCTCCTGCTCGACCGGCTGCGGCAAAGTTCCGAGCCTCTGGTAAGAAGTATCAACTGACCGCAATTGGCACGTCGACTGGTGGTCCGGTTGCTTTGCAAAAAATTCTGACGCGTTTACCGATGAACTACCCGCATCCGATCGTGTTGATCCAACATATGCCAGCAACCTTTACTGCTGCATTTGCTAGCCGTTTGAATACCTTGTGTAAGATTCAAGTGAAAGAAGCCCAAGACGGCGATGTCTTACAGCCTGGTGTGGCATACCTTGCTCCAGGTGGTAAGCAAATGATGGTGGATGGTCGAGCGGGGGCTGCTCGTCTTCGTATCATTGATGGCGGCGACCGCATGAACTACAAACCATGTGTGGATGTGACTTTTGGTTCTGCAGCCAAAGTATACGGTGACAAAGTACTCTCTTTAGTGCTGACTGGCATGGGTGCAGACGGTCGTGAAGGTGCTCGTATGTTGAAGTCTGCAGGCTCAACTATTTGGGCTCAAGATGAAGAAAGTTGTGTTGTTTATGGTATGCCCCAAGCTGTTGCTAAAGCAGGCATTTCTTCAGAAGATTTACCGCTTGACCGCATTGCAGAACGCATGTTGGTGGAAGTTGGCCTAGCGTAGGATTCATCATGATTGTTTGGAGTGTAGCTAACCAGAAAGGTGGCGTGGGTAAAACCACCTCAACAGTGACATTAGCGGGTTTGCTGAGTCAAAAAGGTCATCGCGTACTGATGGTCGATACTGACCCTCACGCATCACTGACTACCTATCTTGGTTATGATCCTGACGCAGTAACTTCGAGCCTGTTTGATTTATTCCAGTTGAAGACATTCTCTCGTGAAACGGTGAGGCCGTTAATCCTAGAGACAAAACTGGAAGGGATGGATATCATTCCCGCGCATATGTCCCTTGCGACGCTTGATCGTGTCATGGGGAATCGCAGTGGGATGGGGCTGATCTTAAAACGAGCTCTACAAGCGGTCTCACAAGACTATGATTATGTGTTGATTGACTGCCCGCCAATTCTTGGTGTGATGATGGTGAACGCACTGGCCGCCAGTGACCGAATTTTGATTCCCGTTCAAACCGAGTTTTTGGCGATGAAAGGCTTGGAACGCATGATGCGCACGTTAACCATTATGCAAAAGTCTCGTCCGGGTGGTTTCAAAGTGACTATCGTTCCAACGATGTATGACAAGCGCACCAAAGCGTCTTTGCAGACATTGATGCAACTGAAGAAAGATTACCCAAATCAAGTATGGACCTCTGCGGTGCCGATTGATACCAAGTTCCGTGACGCTAGTTTAAAGCATTTGCCAGCATCACATTTTGCATCTGGTAGTCGTGGTGTGTTTGCGTATAAACAGTTACTGATTTACCTGGAGAGGTTAGCGTTCGATGAGCAGTAACGACGTGCTTTCCAGTGAACAAGCGCTTGATGACTACTTTAATGCGCTACTGGGTGATGAGGCTGAAGCAACGACTCTTGAGGAAGAGCTTGACTTGCTGGCTCAAGAAATATCATCTGCAGAGCCAGAGCCAGAGCCAGAGCCAGAGCCAGAGCCAGAGCCAGAGCCAGAGCCAGAGCCAGAGCCAGAGCCAGAGCCAGAGCCAGAGCCAGAGCCAGAGCCAGAGCCAGAGCCAGAGCCAGAATTGCAGTTTCAATACTCGGAGCCGGAAACTTACCAGTTTCAAGAAGCGTACCCGCCAGAATTGGAAGCCCCAAATCTGGAAGATGTGCAAAGGTTATTAAGTCAGCTTGAAGCAAGCAACCCTGTAGCCGAGTTAGATATTGATAGTATTCTTGAACAAAATACGATTGATATTGCAGCAGAAATAAAAGCGGCTGAGCCAGACGTACAAACCGTTAGTGAGGCGCCCGAGTTACAAACAGTTGAAGAGATACAAGACTGGGTGATTGATGCGCCAGTTTTTGAGGAAACTCAGCCAGAACTGGTTGAACCTCAATCGGTGATTGAGCATGATGTCAATATAGAATCGAACGTTGATACCGAGCTCGAGACACAAACAGGTTCCGAAATACCAACTGACTGGGAAAGCACGAAGCGAAGTGAAGATTTTCAAGTGCTTTACTTTGATGTGAATGATGTCACGTTTGCCGTACCGCTTGATGAGTTAGGTGGTATTCATCGCATCAGCGAGCTTAACCATTTGATAGGAAAGCCCGCCTGGTATTTGGGGCTACAAACAAATCGTGAGCAACAGTTTGATGTCGTCGATACCGCGAAATGGGTGATGGCAGATAAGCTTCGCGATGACAGTTACAAAGATAATTACCAATACGTTGTCATGCTTGGAGAGAGCATGTGGGGGCTGGCCAGTAACCAACTAATGGGGACGGAAACGCTCAATATCGACAAGGTTCGCTGGCGTGAACAGGCGGGTAAGCGCCCTTGGCTAGCGGGCATGGTAAAAGAAAAAATGTGCGCCTTAATTCATGTCCAGGCGCTCATTGACATGCTAAACGCCGGTTTAGATGTCAAATCACTGAATTAGATTTAAGTCGGGAACGACATTAACGAGGATTAACTATGTCTCAAGCTTTTGAAGTAGAAGTGAAGAAAGATGCATCGAATGACGAAGTTCTTCAGTGGGTGACGTTCCAGCTAGAAGAAGAAACGTACGGCATCAACGTAATGCAAGTTCGTGAAGTACTTCGTTATACTGAAATTGCACCCGTTCCAGGTGCGCCAGATTATGTTCTGGGTATCATCAACCTGCGTGGTAACGTGGTTACTGTTATCGACACGCGTTCGCGTTTCGGCCTGATGGAAGGCGAAGTTACAGATAATACTCGTATTATTGTGATCGAGTCAGAGCGTCAAGTGATTGGTATTTTGGTAGATAGTGTGGCAGAAGTGGTTTACCTACGTTCTTCTGAAATTGACACGACGCCTTCTGTTGGTACTGATGAAAGCGCGAAGTTCATCCAAGGTGTGAGCAACCGTGACGGCAAACTTCTTATCCTTGTGGATTTGAACAAGCTCCTAACGGATGACGAATGGGACGAGATGGCTCACCTATAATGGGCTGAATAATGATGGCTGAAGAGACTCTTTTATCTGTTCCATTCCTTGCGGGTGGCGTCGCTTTTATCGTGTTGGTGTTGGTTGTTTTGCAACTGCGCATTCGCTCGGGGTTGCAAAAGCAAGTAGACCAGCAACGAGCACAGTCTCGACATGTAGATAAAGAAGTACAAAAGTTGAGTAAGCAGTTACTCGAAGTGCGTTCGGTTGTCGTTGGTCTTGGACAAAAAGTAACGGAACAACAAGACATTATTCAGCACCTAAACGAGAGAATTCGTGAACTCGAGCACGCTGATACTGATGGTCGCTTGTACAGTCGAGCTTCTAAAATGGTACAGCTTGGTGCAGATATCAATGAGCTCATTGAAGAGTGTGAACTGCCAAAAGCTGAAGCGGAATTGATGCTTTCACTACAGAAAAAACTGGCGGGAAAAGAGAAAATTCCACCACTAAGCGGTCAGCCATCAGATGATGCAGAATACCCGACGCGTGGACGTCGTCGACGCTAAAGGTTTTAAAGCGATAAAAAGAGGCGATAAGCCTCTTTTTTTGTGTTCGGTTACTAATTATCTTTTTGCAATACAGCCCTAGGTTACCTTGAGCTCTCTTCATTCTTAGCACTCGCTCCCCAAGTTAAAATGAGAGCTTATAACTACTTATAGTTAATTTTATTAAAGTGTGACGATTAATTAACAAAAATACATGAACTTACATACATCCCAGCCCTCTTATCCTGTTTTGTCATAACTAAGCTGTGCTAATATAGCGCTTCGTTCATTTTTTAGTTGAAGCTCTATGTTAGAAGTATCTAACCTGACAGCGATCCGTGATGAGAGGGTCCTGTTTGAAAACCTGCAGTTTGAAATTAAGCCTGGTGAATTGGTCCAGATAGAAGGGCGCAATGGTACTGGCAAAACTACGTTACTACGTATTGTGACAGGTTTAGGTGATAGAGAAGAAGGCATCATTAAGTGGAAAGGAGAAGAGGTTGAAAAATCTCGTGATGTTTTCCATCAAGATCTGCTGTTCTTAGGGCATCAAACTGGAGTGAAACGAGAGCTTACCGCACTAGAAAACTTACGTTTTTACCAATCTATTCAAAATAACCGCTCTTCTGACGAAGAAATCTTCACTGCTTTAACTCAAGTTGGTTTAGCTGGTCGAGAAGATGTGCCTGTAGCACAGCTTTCCGCAGGTCAGCAACGACGAGTGGCACTAGCAAGGTTATGGCTCAGTAAGCAAATTTTATGGATTTTAGATGAACCGTTGACCGCCATCGATAAGCAAGGCGTCAAAGTGCTTGAATCTTTGTTCGCAAGTCACGCTGATAATGGCGGTATTGTCGTGTTGACTACGCATCAAGATATGTTTTCGGACAGCCCGAAACTTAGAAAAATAAAGTTGGGTGATTGATATGATTCCATCTATGACCACCATCATTCGCCGCGAGCTATTGATAGCATTTCGCCGTCAGGCAGACATTCTGAACCCGCTTTGGTTCTTTATTATTGTTATTACTCTGTTTCCTCTTAGTATCGGGCCTGAACCAAATTTGTTAGCACGTATTGCAGCGGGCATTGTTTGGGTTGCCGCATTGCTATCCGCCTTATTATCATTAGAGCGTCTATTTCGTGATGATTTTCAAGACGGTGCATTGGAACAAATGATGCTAATGCCGATTCCATTGCAACTTGTAGTGGTTTCAAAGGTCATAGCACATTGGTTGTTAACAGGGTTACCTCTGATCCTAATTAGCCCATTATTGGCGGTTTTACTTTCGCTCGATTTCAATACTTGGCTATCTGTTGTACTAACCTTGATGATCGGTACACCGACACTAAGTTTTATTGGAGCTATTGGTGTGGCTTTGACGGTTGGGTTGCAAAAGGGGGGCGTTCTTTTGAGTTTGCTTATTCTTCCGCTCTACATCCCAATTTTGATTTTCGCAACATCAGCAATTGATGCCGCCGCGCTTGGTATGGCGTATAACGGTCAACTAGCAATTTTAGGTGCGATGCTAATGGGAGCGATGACGTTAACGCCTTTTGCCATTAGTGCCGCATTGAGAGTTAGTGTTAACTAACTCAATAAAGTGCCAATGAAGCGGCGCTTGATCAAAGAATTATTATTAAAGCACTGCTACGGTCTCAACCCTTTAGACAGTGTCCCTGAAGTAAGAGTGAGAACAAAACATGTGGAAATGGCTACATCCTTATGCCAAGCCAGAAACCGCTTACCGTTTGAGTGGTAAGTTTCTGCCTTGGTTTTCTGTATTGGCCCTCGTATGCTTATCGGTTGGTACGGTTTGGGGGCTTGCATTTGCGCCTTCAGATTACCAACAAGGTGACAGTTTCCGAATCATCTACATTCATGTCCCATCAGCTATTTGGTCTATGGGCGTTTATATGTCGATGGCGATTGCGGCATTTATTGGCTTAGTATGGCAAGTACGTCTATCTGATATGGCGGCGCTTGCGATGGCGCCGATTGGTGCGGTATTTACCTTCATTGCTCTACTTACTGGTGCCGTTTGGGGTAAGCCAATGTGGGGCACTTGGTGGGTATGGGACGCCCGTCTTACTTCAGAATTGATTCTTCTATTTCTCTACCTTGGTGTTATTGCGCTTTATCACGCGTTTGACGATCAGAAAACAGCCGCAAAAGCGGCGGGTATTTTAGCGATCGTAGGCGTCGTGAACCTACCTATCATTCACTTTTCCGTAGAATGGTGGAACACGCTTCACCAAGGCGCGACGATCACGAAATTTGAACAACCTTCTATTTCATCCGACATGCTTTGGCCGTTATTGCTAAACATCTTTGGCTTTGCGTTCTTCTTTGGTGCAGTGACGATGGTACGTTTTCGTAACGAAATCATCAGTAAAGAAAGTCACCGCCCTTGGGTGCGCAAACTCGCAACAGAACAAACTCAGTGAGGTAATTGATTATGCATTTTGAATCTCTGAGCGACTTTTTTGCCATGGGTGGCTACGCATCATACGTATGGAGTGCGTTTGGTATTACTTTCTTATCCATGCTGATTCTTCTGATCACTAGCCTTCGCCGCGGTGATGCATTATTGAAAGAAGTGAAAGCAAAAATTGACCGTCAAGCTCGTATCGACGCAGCGAAGAACATGGAGAACACCTTATGAACCCGAGACGTAAAAAGAGGCTAGGTATCGTACTAGCGATCTTTATCGGTATTAGTGCCACCATTGGTTTGATACTTTATGCGCTTAACCAAAATATGGACCTTTTCTACACTCCAACGGAATTGGTTAATGGTAAGCCAGATGGCACCAAGCCAGAAGTAGGCCAGCGTCTGCGTATTGGTGGTATGGTGGTTGTGGGCTCGGTTCGTCGAGATCCTAATTCTTTGAAAGTGAGTTTTGACCTGCACGATGTCGGTCCTAAAGTGACGATTACTTATGACGGTATTCTTCCTGACTTGTTCCGTGAAGGGCAGGGTATTGTGGCTCAAGGTGTACTGAAAGATGCCACGACAGTTGAGGCATTTGAGGTCCTAGCGAAGCACGATGAAGAATACATGCCACCAGAAATTGCAGAAGCGATGAAGAAAACGCATGAACCGCTTCAATACAGCACCGAACAGAAACAAGGAAGCGGCCAATGATTGCTGAAATCGGTCACTTTGCTCTCATTCTTTCGCTTGCAATGGCTGTGCTGCTGAGCGTATTGCCATTGTGGGGAGCATCGAATAATAACACCATGCTCATGAACACAGCGCGACCGCTATCTTGGTCTATGTTCCTGATGCTGTTGTTCTCTTTCGCCATTTTATGTTGGGGATTTTATACCAACGACTTCACGTTACAGTATGTAGCGAGCAACTCGAATAGTCAGCTTCCTTGGTACTACCGTTTAACCGCAGTATGGGGTGCACACGAAGGTTCACTGTTGCTATGGGTTTTAATCCAAGCTGCTTGGACTGTCGCTGTAGCGACATTCAGTCGTGGTATGCCGCAAGAGTCGGTTGCACGTGTACTTGCCGTAATGGGCATGATCTCAGTGGGTTTCCTACTGTTTATCATCTTAACGTCAAACCCATTCTTACGTACGTTGCCTTTCTTCCCGGTTGACGGACGTGATTTGAACCCTCTGCTTCAAGACCCTGGTTTGATTGTTCACCCGCCAATGCTTTACATGGGCTACGTTGGTTTCTCGGTTGCCTTCTCTTTTGCGATCGCATCCCTAATGACTGGACGCCTTGATACGGCTTGGGCCCGTTGGTCTCGTCCTTGGACAACCGCTGCATGGGTATTTTTAACACTCGGTATCGCACTAGGCTCTTGGTGGGCTTACTACGAACTTGGCTGGGGTGGCTGGTGGTTCTGGGACCCAGTAGAAAACGCATCATTCATGCCTTGGTTAGCGGGTACCGCATTAATGCACTCTCTTGCCGTGACAGAAAAACGCGGCACATTTAAAGCGTGGACGGTACTATTGGCAATCTCTGCATTTTCGTTGAGTTTGTTGGGCACATTCTTAGTCCGTTCCGGTATTTTAGTATCGGTGCACGCGTTCGCGTCTGACCCGTCGCGCGGTATGTTTATTCTAGGTTTCTTAGTTTTCGTTATCGGTGGTTCTTTACTGCTGTTTGCCGTGAAAGGGGCGGCAGTGCGTGTACGAGGTAACTTCGACTTAGTCTCTCGTGAAAACGCGCTCTTAGCCAACAACGTATTACTTATCGCAGCACTTGTTGTGGTGTTAGTGGGGACACTGTTGCCGCTCGTACATAAGCAGCTTGGTTTGGGGTCGGTTTCTATCGGTGCGCCATTTTTCGACATGCTGTTTGCGTGGTTGATGATGCCATTTGCTTTCCTACTTGGTATTGGTCCACTTATCCGTTGGAAGCGAGACAATTTATCTAAACTTGTGAAACCAATGCTCATTTCAGGTGTGCTTGCTTTCGCCTTGGCTGCGGTATGCGTGTTCCTGTTTGCCGACTTCTTCTCAACCATGGCTTACATTGGCTGGGTAATGGCGATTTGGATTATTGCAATGCATGGCTTTGAACTATATGAGCGTGCAACGCACCGTCATAGCTTTAGTGAAGGCGTTCGCAAGCTGCAGCGTAGCCACTGGGCGATGATGTTGGGTCATGTTGGTCTGGCGGTATCTGTTATCGGTATTGCGATGGTACAGAACTACAGCATCGAGCGTGATGTACGTTTAGCACCTGGCGAACATTTCCAAATTCAAGGTTATGATTTCTACTTCTCAGGCCTGCGTGATAAAGATGGTCCAAACTACGATGGCTACATCGCGGATTTTGAGATCACACATGATGGCAAATACGTGAATACGCTTCACGCTGAGAAGCGCTTCTACCGTACGGCTAAGTCTATGATGACTGAAGCTGCCATTGACCGTGGTATTAGCCGCGACTTATACATTGCAATGGGTGAACGTTTAGACGACAACCGATCTTGGGCTGTTCGTATTTACTATAAACCGTTCGTTCGTTGGATTTGGGCTGGCTCTTTGATTATGGCATTAGGCGGCGCACTAGCGATTTCTGATAAACGCTACCGCTTCCGTAAATCGCCGAAGAAAAACGCGAAGTCAAAAGAGCAGGAGGCATAACATGAATAAGAAAATCTTATTTATTCCGCTTGTCGCTTTCATGATTCTAGCGGGCATTTTCGCAACCCAATTAATGCGTAACCAAGAGGGCGATGATCCAACTAAATTGGAGTCGGTTTTGGTTGGCAAGCCAGTTCCTGAATTTCATTTAGAAGACCTGGCTGAGCCTGGAAAACAGTACGACCAATCAATTTTTAAAGGTGAACCGTTGCTCTTGAACGTTTGGGCAACGTGGTGCCCAACGTGTTATGCAGAGCATAAATACCTAAACGAATTGGCGGGTAAGGGCGTTAAGATCATCGGTATGAATTACAAAGATGATCGTAATAAAGCAATAGGTTGGCTGAATGATCTCGGCAACCCGTACTTGATCAGCCTATTTGATGGCAGTGGTATGCTTGGCCTTGACCTTGGCGTTTATGGTGCTCCAGAAACATTCATTATTGATGCAAATGGTGTGATTCGCTATCGCCATGTAGGGGATGTAAACCCACGTAATTGGTCAGAAACACTGGAGCCGCTTTACAACAAATTGGTTGAGGAGGCGAAGCAATGAGAAAGCTGATCCTTGCAGTTTTTGCTGCCATGACATTATCTCTTGCTGCTCACGCGGCCATTGAAGTGTACGAGTTCGATAACTTGGAACAAGAACAGCAGTTCAAAGAGCTAAGCCATACGCTCCGTTGCCCTAAATGTCAGAACAACACGATCTCGGATTCTAACGCTGAACTTGCTCAAGACTTACGCCATAAGGTGTACGAAATGACCAAAGAAGGTAAGTCCAAAGATGAGATTGTTGATTACATGATCGCCCGTTACGGTAACTTCGTGACTTACAACCCACCATTTACGGTCGCGACTGCGATTTTGTGGCTAGGGCCACTCGCTGTAGTGCTGGGTGGTTTTGGTTTGATTGTGCTTCGCAGCCGTAAATCTAAAGTTAAGGTAAAAGCGAGCAGTGACGAGCAATGGGATGAGCAAAAAGAGGCTCGTTTAAAAGCATTGCTTGAAGAAGAGAACAACGGAGATAAGAAGTAATGACACTATTTTGGATTTCCACCGTTGCTCTTACGCTTATTGCTTGTGCGCTGGTGGCTTTGCCGCTGCTTAAACAAAAAGCGAACAATGATGATGTGTTACGCGATGAGCTCAACAAGGCATTTTATAAAGACCGACTATCTGAGCTTGCAGAAGAAACTGACGAAGGCCTGGTTGAAAGCGAAGACGAACTGATTTCTGATCTAAAGCAGTCTCTCCTTGACGATATCCCTGGTGATAAAGCGCAAAAAGAAACCAAGGTTTCCCCAATCGCGGTTTTAGTTCCATCGGTAATTCTGACGGTGGTGCTGAGCTATGGTTTGTATTATAAATTTGGCGCGTCAGAAGATATTGTTCAGTGGCAAGAAGTGTCTGCTAATCTACCTGAGTTATCGAAAAAGCTGATGTCGGCTTCTTCTGAGCCGTTGAGCGACGACGAAATGGCGGACTTGACTCTAGCCCTTCGAACTCGCTTACATTACCAGCCGGAAGACTCGACAGGTTGGTTACTGCTAGGTCGTATTGCGTTAGCAAATCGTGATGTCACGACTGCTATCGATGCGATGGAAAAGTCATATCGCCTAGAGCCCAAAGATCCTGATGTGATGTTGGGTTATGCACAAGCTCTGATGCTGTCTCAAGAGGAAATGGATCAAGCGACGGCTCGCTCATTACTTGGCAAGCTGATGCAGCAAGACTATGTCGATCTGCGTGTGTTTTCTTTGTTAGCGTTCGATGCGTTTGAGCGTCAAGACTTCCCGGCAGCCATCAAGTACTGGGGAATCATGCAGCAAATGATTGGTCCAGAAGATAGCCGCTACGAGATGTTGTCACGCAGTATTGAGAGTGCTCGTAAGCAAATGGGCGAAGCGGTTTCACCGGATAAGAGTGTAGCTGTGACAATTGATGTGGCACCAAATGCTCAGTTGGATCCAAACGCAGTTCTCATTGTGTCAGTACATCGTTCTGATGGCTCCCCAATGCCTGTGGCTGCTGCTCGTTATCCGCTAGGTACTTTCCCTCGCACAGTCGTATTAGATGATGGCAATGCCATGATGCAAGGGCAAAAGTTATCTTCACTCGATAAGCTAATCGTCCGTGTGCGTGTAGATTCTGACGGTAACGTAGCAACGCGTGATCAAGATTGGCACGGAGAAAGTGACGTCGTTGAATTTGGCGCACCAGTAGAAGTGACCATTGATCAGCAGTATTAATTGTTAACATCTGTCTCTGAAACATGACAACGAGGTAGAGTCAGTTGCCTTTAGTGGTATGACTCTAAACGATCGAGTAGAATACCGAAGGCCAGCGATTGCTGGCCTTTATTTATTCCCATATCTGAGTCATCTTTACTATGTATCCTGCTCAACATACGTACAATGGTTAATCGGGGTGACTTAGGTACATTAATAGTCGTTATGGAAAATAAAATGTATAACAAGGGTAAATCTACCTTCTTGTTACTGCTTGCAGTTGGACTGGTTGGCTGTTCAAGTGCGCCTGATGAAGCAGTAACAGGACAAGAAACAAATCAAACGACTTCTGATGTGTATGACCCGTTGGAAGGCTTTAACCGAACCATGTGGGAAATCAACTACGAATATTTAGATCCGTATTTGGTTCGTCCTGTATCACTTGCGTATGTGGAATACACGCCAGTTCCTATTCGTTCCGGTATCGCTAACTTCTTGTCGAACTTAGATGAGCCAGCCAGCATGGTTAATAACTTAGTCATGGGTAACGGCACGAAAGCCGTGGACCACTTTAACCGTTTTTGGATTAACTCGACGTTTGGTATTTTCGGTTTATTCGATATTGCAAGTGCCGCGGGTATTACGAAATACGACGAGAAAGCGTTCAGTGATGCAGTAGGCCACTATGGTGTTGGAAATGGCCCTTACTTCATGATTCCAGGTTATGGCCCGTATACCTTACGTGAAGTGACAGATACCGTAGATAGTACGTATTTACCCCTCTCTTACCTCAACTTCTGGGCGAGTTTGGGTAAGTGGGCGTTTGAAGGCATGGAGAAGCGTGCTTTATTAGTACCGCAAGAAGCACAGTTAGACTCGTCGCCGGATCCATATATTCTTACTCGCGATGTTTATATTCAGCGTCAAAACTTTAAAGCAGAAGTTGAAACGGTGGAAGAAGTTAACATCGAAGAAGAAGAGTATTTAGACGAATACCTAGAAGACTTTTAAGCGCTGTTCTTTACAATATACAAATAAAAAAAGGCTTAGCTGATGCTAAGCCTTTTTTGTATTTTTGCTGTTTGGTTAGAAACGGTAGTTTGCTTGAACACCGATTAGCCAAACATTACCCGTAGTTTCGCCTACGAATTGGCCGCCGACTTGTTCTGCAGCGTCGTCTGACTTGTAACCACGAGACTCAACGATTGGTGCGTCTTTCGCGAAAATATAGGTGAAGCCAGCGTCTAGGCTGAAGTCTTTTGTCCAATCGTACGTTGCACCAATACTTAGCCAAGTACGGTCAGTTTCTGGAATAGTGATCGTACGGTTTTTGTCGCTTACCGCTGAAGTATCGTATGCAATACCAGTACGTAGCGCTAGCTTAGGATCAAGCTGGTAAGTGGCACCAACAGCAAAGCGGTAGTTATCTTCCCAGTTTTCTACTTTAACCATATGCGTGCCAGCGGTATCTAGGCGTGCTTCCAATTTCTCGAAAGAGCTCCAATCCGTCCAGTTAAAGCTTGCGTGTAACGCAAGTTGGTCTGTTACTTGGTGGAAGCTTGCCAACTCAGCCGTTGCAGGCAGGTTTAGGTACATGTAGCCGTTGTCACGTAGTTGTGGAAGCTCAGAAGTACCGAAGCCAAAACCTAGACCTTCAGCATGGCCTTCAAGCTTCAGTTCAACTTCAGATTTGTACGCGAAGCCGATACGGTTATTTTCATTGATCTGCCATGCAGTACCAACTTGCCAGCCCCAAGCGGTATCGTCACCTTCCATGTATTTTAGAGCGGTACCTTGAGGAACACTGATAGGATCGCCAGTTAAAGGGTGCTTTCCTACAACGTTATTCTTAGGAGCTGCTGCGCCAAAGCTGCCTTCGCCGATGATGTAACGGATACCACCACCAACGCTGATTGATTCATTGACTTTGTAAGCTGCGTTTAAGTTCGCTTCCATTGTCGTTACGCTTGCTTCGTTACCGAAGTGTGATGCACCAAAGCCTTTACCTAAATCGGTTTCCATACCGTAGTTGGTGCCAAATGCCAAACCAATCGCGAATTTCTCATTGTATTGGTGTGATAGGTAGAAGTTTGGAATGATTGCATCATGTGCGAAATCATCTGAAGATGCAGAAGAAGTACTACCGTGGAAGTTTACATCACCTTCAATATCAATATTTGGGTTCACATAGATTGCACCAACGGACACTTGAGTGCCTTCCAAATAAGTTAGCATTGCTGGGTTACGCCATTGTGCACTTGCGTTGTCAGCCATTGCTGCTTCACCAGCATATGCTCGACCTAGGCCTGTTGCAGAATATTCAGCAAGTTGGAAACCTGCTGCGTTAGCCATGCCCGTTGTGCCAAGTAGGCTTAATGCCACTGCTGTTGATAGAAGAGTCTTGTTGGTTTTCATTCGAATGTTCGCTGATTTGTTTATAACGTGGGACGAAAGTTTAAAGGTAGAGTTTTTACTTTAGAAATGAAAATCCAGCATAAGCAGTCATTTGGAATATTATGCTTTCAAGTGTTATTTGGGTGGTTTAATAATCTAACTGTGAAGGGCTTGTAAATGGAATTCAGCGAACAGCTGTGCGTCCTAATTGTGAGATTTAGATACACGTGTTCACTCAAATTGAGTGGGCAATAAATCGCAGATATGAAAAAAGGCTGGAAATCCAGCCTTTTATATAAAGTATTTTTCTACTAACTAACAGCGAAGCGCTTAGAAGCTACGGCTGTATTGTAAGCCGAATAGAATTGCGTCAGCATGAGTTGTTGCTGTTACACCGGTAGAAAGACCAGGAGCTAATTGAGTATTCTCATTAACTTTTACATCTTCACCTAACAAGTATGTGAAGCCAAAATCGATGTTTGATCTATTATCAATATGGTAAGAGAAACCTGTTGAGAACCACTGGCGATCTGAATCTGGTACCGAGATAGACGTTACTTTATCTTGAGCGCTTGTGTCGTACATGTAACCAGCACGAAGTGTCCAGTTGTTGTTTAGGTAGTAAGTACCACCAATTGCGTAGTGCCAGCCATCTTGCCATTGATAGTCTTTCGAGTAACCACCTTTAAGTAAACCCTGATTTAGGTTCTCAAAATCAATTTGGTCGAAATCTTTCCAACCGATGTATTGGATGCTGTAGTGTACAGCAAACTTAGTGTCTTGGATTTTGTGGAAACCAGAAAACTCGGCCATATCTGGTAGAGGTAGCGTGATTTCCTGACCTTTGTCGTCTTTTGCTGTAAATTCAGGGCTGTAACGATACGCTAGACCAAAACGGTTGTTTTCATCTAGTTCGTACACAGTACCAACGTTGAAACCAACAGCCCAACCATCAGCTTTATCTACGTCCAGAATTTTTTGACCGCCAACCCGTGGGACTGAAGAGCTAGTTGTACGCTTCATTGTGCCTTGGCCGTAGATTAAATCTAAACCAGCACCAAAGCTCCATTGTTCGTTTAAACGGTAAGAACCCGCAAAGCCAAAGTTGAAGCTTTTTACATCCGTAAGACCACCGTACTCGGTTGCGGTATAGTTATCTGAAAATTCAGTTTTAGTGCCGAAATTAGAGTATGCGTTTACGCCCCATGCAAACTTGTCATTTACTGGAACGATTAGGTGAATGTTTGGAGCTATTGACGTATCACCCACATCATCAGTGTCAGCAACATTTACAGTACTAGAACCCAAAGGAGTATTAACGTTATATTTCGCATCTTTCACTTCAATCATTGAAGTAATGCTTTCGAAACCTAGCGAAAGTTCCATTTTATCAAATAGAGCCATTGCTGCTGGGTTACGAGCCATTACCGCGGCGTTATCTGCGATTACTGCATCACCAGCAAATGCACGGCCGATGCCAGTTGCTGATTGAGCGTTGATTTGGAAACCCGCTGCCATCGATTGACCTGAGGCAAAAGCTACCGTTACTGCTAGGAGAGTCTTTTTAAACAGACGCGTGTTCTGAGTCATTTGTTTTTCCTTATTAGATTCGTCTCTTTGGACGATAAATTGAGCTTTTGCTCAGTGGCGCAGATAGTAGTATCAATAGTTGCTTGGACAAATCCGACCATTGAATAAAATTGAATAAAAATGAAAGAAATGATGTCTAAAAGACGGGAAATTGCACTTAAAGTGCATAAATTAGAGTTTAAGCTCTAAATGCAATAGTGGCGGTGAATGTTTTGTGGCCTATTTATACAAAAATGCCGCTAAATAAGATCATTTAGCGGCATTTAACTTTTCGAATGCTGGAAATCGTCGAAGTTATTACATCGGTTTAATCATTGATGCAAGAGTCGTAGCGATAGCATCAATATTTTCACCTTCTTCACCGACTAAAATTAAGCTTGAACTCCCGACGGGCTGAACGATTCCGGTCATGCCATCCTTACTAAAGTCGGTACTTTGTTCGCTTGGAATACCAGTAATAAATAACGTTACTTTACCTTTTGGACCTTGGAATACCATATGCACCGCATTGGATTCGCCAAAACCGCAGTGGTTTAGGTAGTAAACGTGATATGGAAAGCTTTCACTAAACTGGTAATGAAATGGCGACATTTTCGCATTAATTTGCGAGCTCGGTACATCCTCATCAAGATAACGAACAAAAGGTTCTTCATGAATAACGTGTTTCATCGCGGTATCCGCTAAACTGGCTTGTGCTGGAGAAACCAAAACATTTCCCCAGTTTACTTGACCAACTAATAATCCTGCGGTGAACGCAATAGAAGCGGCAAGTGCCATTGCTTTGCGCACAAAGTGTGGTCTGACGACCTTCTCTTCATCAAGTGCACTCGACGTCTGACTAAATAAAATCTTATCAGCGAGATCTTCAGGTACATCCACATTCATGGCTTGTTTAATTTTTACGTCGAGATCCAAAACGTCATCAACAAACTTATTGTTGGTGTCGCTACCAGCTAAAGCTTGCAGAATCTCTTCATCCTTTTGTTTTGGATCCGACAAAATACGACGACGAAATTCTAAATCATCCATTCTTTTGTCCTCTCTTAGTATCTTGAGAATCCAACATCTCTTTGAGTTGATTACGAGCGCGAAATAATCGAGTCATCACTGTATTTTTATTTAAATCAAGAATGTCGCCAATCTCTTCTCCGCTGAAGCCACCGACAACTTGGAGAAATAAAGGCTCGCGGTATTCAACATCGAGTTTCATGATCTGCGCTTGCAGCCATTCTTGCTGATGATGTGGGTCATCGCTGACTTTAGCATCATTGCCGTAATCATCGATATCAACTAAATCAAATTGTTTACGTTCGAAGCGGCGCGCATTTTCTCGTCTCAATATGGTGATGAGCCAAGACTTGGCTGCTTTTTCATCCTGGAGACTATCGAGTGACTTCCAAGCTCTAAGACAGGTTTCCTGAACTAGATCTTCCGCTATCGCTTTATCTTTGCACAACCAGTATGCGTAGCGATATAAGTCACGATGGTATCCTCGGACGAGCGCTTCGTATTTTCTTTGCTTGTCCATATCAGAGTTGACCGGACTGTTGGAATTTTTCTTTCCAAACATTTTTAATATGGCCACAGGAGCCTCCATCCTCGCTCTGTGAGTTTTTTATTTGTTCTGAGCATGACTTTACTTTTCAATAGCCTCGCGGTTTCGGTTGAGCGTGTGTCGTAGATAACCTCTGACACAATAAGCTATGTGGTTACTTAAAAGTGTATACGCAAATGCCAAATATCATCGAACATGAATTGGTAAAGATTGTTAACAATATCATCATTAGTAATCAATGGTTTGGATAAGTTCATTCGATGGGACATAAAAAGAGACTGCTAGCGGTGAATTTTTGAATAGGTTTGCATCGCTGAGCCTTTTAGATGTGCTTAAAGCTCGTAAAATCACTATAAAATTGATCTATTTCAAAATATCAAGCAGTGAAGGGGTTATAGTACATCTTGTCATCTCGTTAGTCATTGCGACTAACATGTTGAGCAAGATGACACTTCCTTTTGAAGGCTGACTTTACTTTCTCCTAATCAGGAAACTGATTAATTTTCAATTGGCGTAAGTTAATTGTTTTATAGATATTCCGACCACACAGTTATGTGTGGTTTTTTTTTGCTTCGATTTTACCTTCCATATACCTCTTACCGTTTTAACTCTCTATAGTTAATCATTATTAATCGCATAAGAATCAAAGAAGTAGAGTAATTGATCTACTTGCTTCACGTTTATTTAAACGCATGTTTGATAAATTTAACAAATTCATTACAATGCATCAGGTCAGACCTCTTGTATTTAAGGAGAAACAATGGGCAAGCAGGAAGTAAAAACACGCAATGGTGAGCGTGTCGCTATTGTCGCGGGGCTTCGAACTCCCTTTGCTCGTCAAAGCACGGAATTTAGCCAAGTGCCAGCGGTCGATTTAGGGAAAATGGTAGTAAGCGAAATGCTTGCTCGAACAGATATTGATCCGAAGCTAATCGAACAAGTGGTATTTGGACAAGTAGTACAAATGCCTGAAGCGCCAAACATCGCACGAGAAATCGTGTTAGGTACCGGTATGAACATCCATACTGATGCTTACAGTGTGACTCGAGCGTGTGCGACGAGTTTTCAAGCGGCGGTTAATGTCGCAGAAAGCATCATGGCGGGAACCATCGATATTGGTATTGCTGGCGGTGCAGACTCTTCTTCCGTCTTGCCTATTGGCGTCTCTAAGAAACTGGCCGCTAATCTGCTTGCTCTAAGTAAGACAAAAACAATGGGTCAGAAGCTTAGCATCCTCAAAAACTTGAGCTTTAAAGACCTTATGCCAGTGCCTCCTGCAGTAGCCGAGTACTCGACGGGCTTGTCGATGGGACAAACTGCGGAGCAAATGGCGAAGACGCATGGTATTTCTCGTGCAGAGCAGGATGCACTTGCACATCGCTCTCATACGCTGGCTTCCCAAGCTTGGAAAGAAGGTAAGATCCAAGGTGAAGTGATGACGGCTTTTCCCGAACCATACAAAAAATGGATTTCGGAAGACAACAATGTCCGTCACGACTCAACCGTAGAAGGGTACGCGAAACTTCGACCTGCCTTTGATCGCCAGTATGGCAGTGTTACGGCAGCTAACAGTACGCCACTGACTGATGGTGGTGCGGCAGTGATGTTGATGCGCGAAGGTAAAGCGAAAGCGCTTGGCATGGAGATTCTTGGCTACATCCGCGGCTACGCATTTTCAGCGATCGGTGTGGAAAAGGACATGCTGATGGGACCGACTTATGCCACAGCGAAAGTGCTAGAAAATACAGGCTTGGAGCTGTCTGATCTGACGTTGATCGACATGCACGAAGCGTTTGCTGCGCAAGCATTGGCGAATGTGAAGATGTTTGCTTCAGATAAGTTTGCTCAAGAAAATCTAGGTCGTTCGAAAGCGATCGGTGAAATTGACATGGATAAGTTCAACGTGCTTGGCGGATCAATTGCTTATGGTCACCCATTTGCTGCGACTGGTGCACGTATGATGACGCAAACCCTACGAGAGCTAAAACGCCGTGGCGGTGGTATTGCATTGAATACCGCATGTGCTGCTGGTGGTCTTGGTGCGGCAATGATTCTGGAGGTTGAGTAATGAGCGAGCAAAAAGCATTTAGTCTAAAGGTTGATGAGCAAAATATTGCTTGGTTAGCGATTGATGTTCCTAATGAAAAAATGAATACGCTGCAGGTGGCTTTTGCTGATGAAATGAAAGAAATCTTTGCTCAGCTAAAAGACGCCAGTGGCATCAAAGGGATGATCATTCATTCCCTAAAACCGGACAACTTCGTCGCGGGGGCCGATGTTCGCATGCTAGAAGCGTGCACGACCGCAAGTGAAGCAGAAGCATTAGCGAGGCAAGGTCAAGAGCTATTCCAGCAGCTATCGGACTTACCATATCCTGTGGTTGCCGCTATTCACGGTCCATGTTTAGGCGGTGGCTTAGAGCTTGCTCTTGCATGTGATTATCGTGTTTGTACGGATTCAGATAAAACGCGTTTAGGCCTACCAGAAGTACAGCTTGGATTGCTGCCAGGTTCTGGCGGTACGCAGCGTTTGCCGCGTTTGATTGGCCTGTTACCGTCACTGGACTTGATCTTAACGGGTAAACAGCTTCGCGCAAAGAAAGCTAAAAAGCTGGGTGTGGTTGACGCCTGTGTCCCAGACACCATTTTGCTCGACGTAGCTAAACAGTTTATCGACAAAGGTAAAAACAAGGGTACGAAAAAGCTATCGACGAAAGAAAAAGTGATGTCGGGTAGCGGGTTAGGGCGCAAGTTTGTGTTTGAACAGGCAGCGAAGAAAACCAATCAGAAAACTCGTGGTAACTATCCAGCAACGGTCGCGATTTTAGACGTTATTCAGCATGGTTTAGAGAAAGGTTTCGCCCAAGGACAAGAGCTTGAAGCGAAACGCTTCGGTGAGCTTGTGATGAGCTCAGAGTCAAAAGCGCTTCGTTCTATCTTCTTTGCGACAACGGAAATGAAGAAAGAAAATGGTACGGATGCGAAACCCGCGCCAGTTCATAAAGTTGGCGTGCTTGGCGGTGGCTTGATGGGCGCAGGAATCAGCCATGTGTCTGTTGCAAAAGCGAAGGTGCCTGTCCGCATCAAAGACGTCAGCAACGATGGCGTTCTAAACGCACTCAACTATAACTACAAGTTATTCGAGAAACAGCGTAAACGTCGCATTCTATCAAAAGCCGATCTGCAAGCGAAAATGTTGCAACTGTCTGGCGGTGTCGACTTTACCAGCTTTAATCATATTGATGTCGTAATTGAAGCCGTTTTTGAAGACTTAGATCTTAAACAAAAAATGGTGGCGGATATTGAAGCGAATGCCAAGCCGGAAACCATCTTTGCGACTAATACTTCTTCGTTACCAATCCACAAAATTGCAGAAAAAGCGGAGCGTCCAGAAAACGTAGTGGGTTTGCATTACTTCAGCCCGGTAGAAAAAATGCCGTTGGTGGAAGTGATTCCGCATGAAACGACCTCAGATGAAACCATTTCAACAGTCGTTGCACTTGCTAAAAAGCAAGGTAAAACCCCGATCGTAGTGAAAGACAAAGCGGGCTTTTACGTGAACCGCATTCTTGCGCCATACATGAACGAAGCGGCGCATATTCTGCTGGCTAACGAACCGATCGAAAAGATTGATACGGCGTTGCTTGATTTTGGTTTCCCTGTCGGCCCGATTACCTTACTGGATGAAGTCGGTGTCGACATTGGCGCGAAGATCATGCCGATTCTAGTCAACGAGTTAGGTGAGCGATTCAAAGGCCCTGACGTGTTCGATATCTTATTGAATGACGGTCGCAAAGGACGTAAGAGCGGGAAAGGTTTCTACACTTACAAAGGTAAGAAGAAAGAAGTCGATAAATCTATCTACAAGCTGCTTAAGCTCGATCCTGAATCTAAGCTGAGCGATAACGATATTGCGTTGCGCTGTGTACTACCAATGCTGAATGAAGCGGTACGTTGTTTGGATGACGGCATCATTCGCTCGCCACGTGATGGTGATATTGGTGCAATATTTGGCATTGGTTTCCCTCCATTCTTGGGCGGTCCATTCCGTTATATGGATCAGTTTGGCATTAAAGAACTGGTTGAGAAAATGAATGAGTTTGCATCGAAGTATGGCGATCGTTACGCACCGTGTGATGGTTTGCTTACTCGAGCTGGAGAAGGAACCACATTCTATTAAACGTTGCTTCGATAAAGAAAAAGGCTTGCCAGTGGCAAGCCTTTTTCATAAATAAGAAATAGTTACTTCTTCTTGTCTTTCTTATCTTTATTGTGGCCTTTACCTGGGTTGTCGTCCCCGTGAACGCTGCTGTTGCCTTTGTTGTCTTTATCTTTCCACTGTTTTGAAGAGCAATCATCTGATTTGATAGAAACATTGTCTCCGCTTAGGCGGACACAGTCGTTACTTAGCTCAAAGCCATCACCTTTCACCGAGATTTCAGCGTGTGCAGATGCCAGTGGCAGTAAAATAGCCGCAAGTAGTAGTGCTTTTTTCATGATTACCTCATTAATTTATTTTTAGTGTGGTAATTAGAGCATAAGCCGCAATGGCGTAATTTCAATTTTCTGCCAATTATGGTGTCGATTCTATTTATGAGACCCACAACCTCATTGGTTTGTAGGTATATACTTACTAATCGATAATTTTATTACTGCGCAATTAGATCATCCTAAGCCGCAATCTTTTGGCCTAAGTTGGAACTCTTCAATCGATCCAATTTCTTGCCCTAAGTGGATGCGCGGAGCGTCCGAATGCGATTGTCCTTGAGAGTGCATGACCAATCGGTTTGCCGTGCGAGGTTTCAACTCATTAACGACAAAGCGAATCATGTCTGCTCGGGTCAATTTCTTCAGTTCAGAAAGTACCTTGTCACGTTGGTTAAACTCGGTGTCTTTGTTTCCTATTGCAACCCAAAGACGCTGAGCACGACCTCGCAGTGTGGTGTCCGGCGTCGCTATTTGATTCCACAAGCCGCGCTTACTGCTATGCCACTGGTAATCGTTCAGTTCTAACAGCACCATATAAAAGGCATTTAAGAACTCATCGATTGAGGTAACCAGCTCGGCAGGTGCTGCATTGGGTGACTGCACATAAAGCACAATACCCGGATGACGATTAAGTGGCATATTGCCAGTGCCCACCATGTAACCTAATTGCTGTTTTGTGCGGATCTCGTGGAAAAATGTTGCCGACATGAGATGGTTCGCCAATGAGTATAGAGCAATGCTACGAGGCTCAATATCCTCACACTGGTGGTAAATAACGACCGCCGAATCTTGCTGGTTGCAATGTACTTCACGTTGAAAACTGCCGTTTTTTCCTAGCATGATGAGTGGGCGGAGCGCCTCTTCATAACGCTGCTCTTTTACTCTTAGGGCATCTTTTAAGGTCGTCGCCATGTCATGCGCTTGTTGACGCTGCCAATCTCCGTAAACAAACATTTCAACGTGCAGCTCTGCAAGAATTGATTCTACGAATACTGAGAGTTCATCGACTTCGATTTCTTCTAGCGCTTCGACTAAGGTTGCGAAAGGCGGGTTATTGGGTTGAAGTAGCCCTGTAAGTGCGTTAAACAGCTGTGAAATAGGACGATCTTGTGAAGCATTTCTCCAGTTACGTAACAGTTGCTGCTTGATGGTTTCAAAGCGTGCAGGGCTGAAATCTCGAGAAGCAAAACGGTGCAGGATCATTTCCAACAATTGAGGTAGTTTTTGGCTGAACCCTGAGAGGGTTAAGGTAACCCCGCCTTGGTGAGCATACATGTTGTAACCCATCCCTGCGATTTCTGCTTGATAGGTTTCTTTTGCTAGCGAATCGAGGAACATCTCGACACATAGGCGCGTTTTGACAATGTTCTTCGGTGATGCAACAGCATGAGAGCTGTCTATAGCGACATATACAACACCTTTTGGCACGCGAAATTCATCGTCTTGTAAATGCCAAAGTCGGAAGCCTTCGAGATCTTCAATTAACTCTGGTAGTGAACCACCATTTTCGAACGGCATGGGATCGAGATCGTAGCAAATATAAGGGTTCTTTTCTGGTAAGACGAACTGCCAGCTTGGATCGATTTGTTGATAGAAGCGGCGTTGCTCATCACTAAAAGGCGTGACGGAATACGGAGTAAAGTACCATTCGGCAGTACGGTTGTATTCCAGTCCTTTTGCAATCAGGGTTACGCGGACATTATCGATGGTTAAGTATTGCAGCAACGAACGCTGCAGTTGTTCATCATAGCCCGCCATTTTGTAGTCGCCATAAATGGTATCGTCTGGCTGATAATGCTGCATATTGATAACAAGATGGCTAACCAAATCCATTGGTCGAGATGGTTCCTGGAAACGAAACGCCGACTCAAGCACCGCTTGTTTTTCGAGATAGCGCCATTCATCTAGGCCGTCTTGTTTGATCATCGAGAGGTATTGAAAAACCGCTTGGATGATGTCGTCAACGTGGTTGAGACCCAGCGGGGTGAGTGTGCAGCTAACCGTAAAATCTCGATAGTTGCTACCACTAGCGCCGCCTCCCGCAGAAAGCGACGTAATCCAGCCTTCATTTTTTAGCTGGAGCATTAAGCTGCCTTCGCCTTCATAGCCGAGTAAATGCGCGAAGTAAGAGAGTGGTTTCAAGCCGTAGTGCTTATCCATCCCTGGCATTGGGAAGGTGAGAATGAGTTTTCGAAATTCTTTGATTGGTTCAACTTGAACTAAAATCCCGGTACTTTCTTTGGTGCTAATGGGGACATCAATCGATTTTCCACGAAGGTGGTGATTTGGGATATTGGCAAACATGGCTTCTACCCACGCTTGCTGATCATCGAGCGACTGTGGCCCAAAGAGCGTCAACGTCATGAGATCGGCAGAGTATTGAGAGTGGTGAAACTCGACAATTTCGTCGCGGATGGACTTACCCTCTCGGTCACCTAATGTATCTAGGTTGCCGACTGAGAACTTAGAGAAAGGGTGCTCTGGATTGATGACTTCTTTATTGACTTGATACAGGCGGCGAGAATCGTCATTAAGTTTGAGTTTGTATTCGGAGTCGACAGCCTGGCGTTCTTTGTCTAAAGCTTCTTCGTTAAACAATGGTGCGGTAAAGAATTGGCTAAATCGATCTAAGGCATTTTCAAAGGCATTCGGAGTAACATCAAAAAAGAAACAAGTGTGTTCAGTACCCGTCCAAGCGTTATTTGTTCCTCCATGCTGGCTAATATAACTTTGAAACTCGCCCACTTTAGGGTATTTTTCCGTACCCAAAAAAAGCATATGTTCTAAATAGTGTGCCAGACCTTGGCGATCTTTTGGGTCGTCGAAGTGTCCAACGTTCACTGCTAGAGCTGCTGCTGACTGTTGAGCTGTCTCGGAATGAATCAGCAGTACACGCAGATCATTGCTCAAGGTAATGTAGCGGTATTGATTTGAATCGTTAGGACTTAGATGCACGATGCGTCTCCAGATTTCGCATTACAGTAATTATGAACCCCTAGCTAGGGGGCGCAAAGTTTGCGTTTCGACAAATACTGCTTGCCGTATTTTTGTTATTCGTAGACTTCTGCACAGGCCCATCGCGTTTGCGTATGGGGAAGAACTGTTTGAATGAATGCTCTGAACTCATAGCACAGTTAAATACTGTGATGAACTGAGTACATTCTTTTTAATAGATTGTTAAGAAAGTCGCTATCTTTAGCAAGCGAATTGGTATAATGAACAGATAATTATATCAGTATTTTTGTTTCGTCATTATTAAAGTTAGCCCCGTCTATCTAATAAAGATAGCAGTCAACCTTTTGGTAGCGTTAGCTATCCCTAGGAAATAACATGAAAATATTCATCATGCGTCACGGCGAAGCCGAGCATTTTGCAGATTCAGACGCAGCCCGACAATTGACCCCAAGAGGCCGAGTCGAATCAGAAGCGGTTGCGAGAGCCTGTAAAGAACAAGGTTTTGCGCAATTCGATAAAGTGTTGGTGAGTCCGTACATTAGAGCTCAACAAACTTGGCAAGAGGTCAGCGAGTATTTTGCTGCAAAAAGCATCGAAACTTGTGAAGATATTACACCTTACGGTCAATCTGAGCATGTATTTGATTTTGCAAGTGCATTGATTGAAGTGGAAAAACTAGACTCGCTTCTGCTTGTCTCTCACTTGCCTTTGGTTGGCTATCTCACTTCAGAGTTTGTAAAAGACATGGCACCACCGATGTTTCCTACATCAGGTCTAGTGTGTATTGAATACGATCTACAAACGCAAAACGGTGAAGTGCTGTGGCATATTACGCCATAAGCATCGAAACCAAATAAGCATTTAAACATTAGATATCCAGAGTTAAGAAAGGCAGGAAATTTCCTGCCTTTTTGTTTAATTGCTTCTACAGTGAGCTAGTTACTTTTCTGGAATCGAGAGCAAAACTAACAACGCACCATCACCGCCGAATTCTAGTGGCGCTTGGTGGAAAGCCATTACGTCTGGGTGTTGTGCTAACCAAAGTGGCGCTTTCTGTTTCAGGATGTGTTTACCAATGCCATGTTGCACACACGCACAGTGAATCTCGTTTTTGACGCAGTAGGCGATCATCGCACCAAGTTCGCGTTTAGCTTCTTGTTGTGTCATGCCGTGCATATCGAGGAATACGTCCGGTACATACACGCCGCGACGCAGACGTTTAACTTCATAAGTGGAGACGTCGTCACGTGCATAACGAGTTGGGCCATCTTCATTTAAGAGAGGGACAAACTCGTCGGAGAAGTAAAACTCAGAATCACTCGCTTCACGGTTGGAGCGCTTGATTTCTTTTTGCTTAGTATTTTTTTTTGGTTGCTGGATTATGGTATCCTGTCGCAACTTTTTTACGCCCTGTACTGCTTCCTGAAACAAGGCGAAATCGTCATCGTGTTCGGTGTCTTTTTTGCTCATTAGGTAAACAATTTCATTAATAAACTTTTATTGGCAGTATTGTAGCGCTTTTCGGAGGCAATTTTGGATAAGATTTTTGTAGAAGAAGCGGTATCGGAGCTGCATACCCTTCAAGATATGATTCGTTGGACGGTAAGCCGCTTTAACGCAGCGAACCTGTTTTACGGTCATGGTACTGATAATGCGTGGGATGAAGCGGTTCAGCTTATCCTGCCAACCTTATACTTGCCGATTGATGTGCCTCCGCACGTATTAAACTCTCGCCTAACGACCAGCGAGCGTCTGCGTATTGTTGAGCGTGTAGTAAAACGTATCAATGAACGTACACCAACTGCATACCTAACCAACAAAGCTTGGTTCTGCGGTCTTGAATTCTTCGTTGATGAGCGCGTACTTGTGCCACGTTCTCCAATCGGTGAGTTGATTCAAGCAGAATTCCAACCTTGGTTGGTGGAAGAGCCTGCGCGCATCATGGACCTATGCACAGGCAGCGGCTGTATCGCAATTGCATGTGCTCACGCGTTCCCTGAAGCTGAAGTGGATGCGATCGACATCTCTACAGATGCTCTACAAGTGGCTGAGCAAAACGTACAAGATCATGGCATGGAGCAACAAGTGTTCCCAATTCGCTCTGACTTGTTCCGCGATCTACCAAAAGAGAAGTACAACCTGATCGTGTCTAACCCCCCATATGTGGATGAAGAAGACATGAACAGCCTGCCAGACGAGTTCACACACGAACCTGAGCTTGGTTTAGCCGCCGGTACGGATGGCCTAAAACTTGTGCGTCGTATTCTTGCAAACGCACCAGACTACCTAACAGATAACGGCATTCTTATCTGTGAAGTTGGCAACTCAATGATTCATATGATGGAACAGTACCCACAGATTCCGTTCACTTGGATTGAGTTTGAGAACGGTGGTCACGGCGTATTCATGCTAACGCGTGACCAGCTGGTTGAGTGTGCCGAAGAGTTCAAACTGTACAAAGACTAATAGGGTCTTGCACTAAACGTCAAAACACCGAGCTTTATGCTCGGTGTTTTTTTATGCATAACTCGCCGATATTAACTCTTTACATCAAAACGTAATAAAGCCACTATGAATCCACGAAGAATTGGAAAGCAGTTGCGCTCTGGTTTGAGAGGGCGTAGCGATAAAAACTTGAGGAAGTAATGGCAGGAAACAGTATCGGACAACATTTCCGAGTGACGACATTCGGGGAAAGTCACGGTATCGCACTGGGATGTATCGTAGACGGATGTCCTCCGGGGTTAGAAATTACAGAAGCAGATCTGCAAATCGATCTCGACCGCCGTCGTCCAGGCACATCACGTTACACCACACAACGTCGTGAACCGGATGAAGTTAAAATTCTTTCTGGTGTTTTTGAAGGCAAAACCACAGGCACATCGATCGGTTTGCTAATTGAAAACACCGATCAGCGCTCAAAAGATTACTCGGACATCAAAGATAAATTCCGTCCGGGTCATGCTGATTATACTTACCACCAAAAGTATGGCATCCGTGACTATCGAGGTGGCGGCCGTTCGTCTGCTCGTGAAACCGCAATGCGTGTGGCGGCGGGTGCAATCGCGAAGAAATACTTGAAAGATGAGTTTGGTGTTGAGATTCGCGCGTATTTGTCACAAATGGGTGATGTCTCTATCGACAAGGTAGATTGGAACGAAATCGAAAACAATGCGTTCTTTTGCCCAGATGTGGACAAAGTAGAAGCGTTTGACCAACTTATCCGTGACCTGAAAAAAGAAGGTGACTCTATTGGCGCGAAAATTCAGGTTGTGGCAACTAACGTGCCTGTTGGTCTTGGTGAGCCTGTATTTGATCGTCTTGATGCCGACATTGCACACGCGCTAATGAGCATTAATGCGGTGAAAGGCGTTGAGATTGGTGATGGCTTTGATGTGGTAAACCAAAAAGGCAGTCAACACCGTGATACGCTTGCTCCTGAAGGTTTTGGCAGTAATCACGCGGGCGGTATTCTTGGCGGTATCTCAACTGGTCAAGACATTGTGGCTAACATTGCGCTTAAGCCAACATCAAGCATCACAGTTCCGGGTGAGACCATCACAAAAGAAGGTGAGCCAACTCAGTTGATCACCAAAGGCCGTCATGATCCTTGTGTGGGTATTCGTGCCGTACCAATAGCTGAAGCGATGCTAGCGATTGTGGTGATGGATCATTTGCTGCGTCATCGTGGTCAGAACCATGGCGTAACAACTGAAACACCGAAGATTTAAGCTTAAAAATAAGCTTGATAAAGAGACAAAAGGCTGCTCAATGGGCAGCCTTTTTAATGTGTTTTCATTACGCGTTTAGATAAGTTAATGGAGTGAGCCTTCCGTTTCCAAATTGAAAGAAGGGAGACGCCACTTAAAACGTACCGCAGCCATACGCAGCATATAACCGGTGATCAGCGTAATGATAGTGGCTGTTACATCGGGAATATTAAATTCTAATAGCGCTAAGTACATTCCTGATGCGATAAGAGCGACAGAAGCGTAAAGTTCTTCATGCAGTACCAACGGTGTTTGGCGACAGATTAAGTCGCGGAGTAGACCACCGAATACACCCGTTACTAGCGCTGAAACCATACAAATTCCAGGGTGTAAGCCCATGCCCATCGCAATCTTAGTTCCGATGATGCTGAACACGATCAAACCTAACGCATCAAGGCGGATGAATAGACCTTTTAGCTTAATCACCCATTTAGCTAAGCCTGTGGTAAGTACACCCGCAACACACGTGATTGCTAGGAACTCTGGGTTTTTTACCCAACCAAGAGGGTAGTGCCCCAGTAAAATGTCACGTACGGTGCCACCACCAATGGCCGTTGCACTGGCCACCAACATAACACCAAACCAGTCCATTTTTCTTCTACCAGCACTCAACGCACCTGTCATGGCTTCAGCCGTGATACCAATGATATACAACACACTTAGCAACATAGAGAGACACTCAACGTAAAAAGTTACTACGTTCTACATGAATCATCGTAGGCGCAGCAACAATACTTACAAAAGGTTTTATCATTCTTAAAAAGTGATTAAAACCAGCAACATGCCTGTAATCAAACCGCTTAAAAAACAGCAGTTTGAGCAGCATCAAAATAAGGCGAGAGTGTAGTAGCAAATGAGTACGCTGACGAATGAGAAATTATATGGAGAAAGCGATGTTCAGATAAATTCAACTAATAACCAAAACTGTGGGAGCATCTTTACCTTATAGATAAAAACAGCGACAATACGCAGCGCATGTCAAACTGAAGTACAAACTCGACGATGACCCACGAATACCAAGACCTTATCACCATTTTCAATGACACCTTTTTAGACCAATTTAATACGAAATTGGAGTTAGGTGGTGATGAGCCTATTTATCTTCCTGCTGATGATGAGCATCCTCATCATCGGATTATTTTTGCTCGGGGTTTTTATGCCTCCGCATTACACGAAATCTCGCATTGGTGTGTGGCAGGGCCTGAGCGTCGTTTGCTGGAAGATTTTGGCTATTGGTATGAACCCGATGGGCGCACGGAAGAAGTTCAAGCGGAGTTTGAGAAAGTTGAAGTGCGTCCGCAAGCTTATGAATGGATTCTGGCACAAAGTGCTGGCTTCCCTTTTACGGTGAGTTGTGACAATCTACACGGCGATTTTGAACCAGATAGGCTCGGCTTTATGCAGAAAGTGCATAAAGAAGTGTTGGGTATTTTGGAAGCTGGCTTGCCTTTGCGAGTGAGAATGCTTTCGGATGCTCTGCGTGCGTTTTACCAAACCAAGCCGCTGGAAGCGTCAGACTTTTGCGTTAAATAACCTCAAATAACCTCAGAGATACACCATGATTATTGAATTTGAAGAAAAACTACTGGAACTGATTGATGCTCGAATTGAAACAGCATCTGACGATGAATTGTTTGCTGGTGGTTATCTACGTGGTCACATCTCTTTGTCTGCGGCATCTTGTGAAGAAGAAGGCATTAGCGATATTACTGAACTGAAGTCACGCATTGAGAGCAGTTTGGAAGACGCTCGTACCGAATTAAGCCCAGCTGATCGCGCGATCGTCAGTGACTTGTGGCAAGAACTGCAGGCTCAGGCTTAATCTCCGAACGTCGTTCTCCGTTTATTAGTCCAAGTCATTTACTACTTCGAAAAATTCGAACCTCTCCATAAAATTTTTGTGGTTGTAGCGAAACTGTTCAACTTTTATTCTGGTTAGCATAAAACGTGAACAAAGGATTACAACCATGAAAATTGTCGCATTTGGTGCTTCTACCAGCTCTACCTCAATCAATAAACTACTTGCTACTTACGCAGCAAACCAAGTCGAAGACGCTCAAGTGAACGTTTTAGACTTAAACAATTATCAAGTACCGATGTTTAGCGAAGACAAAGAGAAAGAAATTGGTCAAGCTGAAGGTGCTGTCGCATTTTTACGTGATTTGGCTGAGGCTGACGCTATTGTTGTTTCCTTCGCAGAGCATAACGGCTCATACCCAGCAGCGTATAAAAACCTGTTTGATTGGGCGACGCGCATTGAGCGCAACGTATTTCAAAACAAGCCGGTCGTTTACTTAGCAACTTCTCCTGGCCCGGGTGGCGCACAGAGCGTTCTTGCGGCGGCAACAGGTTCCGCGCAATTTTTCGGAGCAGATGTGAAAGCATCGCTATCTGTGCCGAGCTTCTACGAGAACTTTGATGTGGAGTCTGGTGAGGCGGTAAATCCGGAAGTAGCAGAGCAAGTGAAACAGGCAATTGCACAGCTGAAGTAATTTCAACACGAGTGACTTAATGAGTTAGCGATTCCCGACACATACCTGCGTCGGGAATGTAAACGAGAGAATACTCTTACAGCTCAGTAATGGCTTTGCCTTTTTTTAGTTTACGAACCCACATTCGACTTGGATGAAGTTCGGTCAATACATCAACAGGTAATGGCAGCGGGTCTCCACAGATTTGCGAGGCCAACACTTCAGCTAACAATGGTGCAGAGCTCAGCCCACGAGATCCTAAACCTAAGAAGCAGAATAGGTTAGTGAACTGATGAACGGTTTCTACCTCTTCTGCTTTTTGATTTTGTAAGTTGGCGTATTGCGTTTTGATCGTCTCAAAGTCACCCACATTTCCGACAAATGGTAAGTGATCTCGGCTCACGCAGCGAATACCTTGACGAGATCGATTGCCACTGATATCTACCTCTTTTGGCCATTCTTGGTTCGGTACGCACTTAACTAACTTTTCTGCGTTATCCTTCTGAGCGTTTTCATCAAATTCGTAGTCTAGGTGACTGCGATCGTAGCTTGCGCCTATGCACAGGTGCTGATTGTTTGGGTTAACAGGCGTCATGTAGCCGTCGTAACACAATACCGTTTTCAATTGACTCAGCGTTTCGGTTGCTGGAGCATGACTGACTTGCCCTTTCACCTGTCCCATCGGCAGGGAAGCGGTTTGGCTCAATGTCTGGAACTCATGACCATTCGCAATCACAACGGTTGAGTGCTCAAATGTTTGACCATTGACCGTTAGTGTCCAAAGCTGATGCTCTTCATCCCAGTTTAATGCTTCAACGTGATGTTCAAACTTCGTTGAGAGTAACGATGTCTGTTCTAATTGTTTGATTAACCCACGCGTTAGCTCGGCAGGGCACAACCACCCTCCCATTGGGTAGTACACAGACGACATATCGATAGGTAATCCGATAGTATTCGCAGTTTCCTCGGCGGACAGTTTTTGAATCAATTCAGAAGGAAAATTACCCGCAAGCATCTTTTCCAGCTTATCAGCAGATTTTTCATCCCACATTAGCTGAGTTACACCACACCAATCGTGATCGAATGTAACCGACTCCGCAGCTTGTTCAATAAATTGTCTTGCAAACAAAAATGCAGGAGCAAACACACGCGAAACGCCAGTATGGGGACCGTTCAACAATGGATACACGGCCCCTTGACGATTACCCGACGCTCCTTCGGCTGGTTGAGTGTCTTTGCAGTAAAGCGTGACGTTTTGGCCACGACGAACTAACGTTTTCGCTAACGCCGCGCTGGCTATACCACCACCAATGATAGCAATCGAATCAAGATTGCTGGACGCCGTGCGATTGAACCAAGGGAGATGGTTCGACTGCTTTTCACGTTGTTCCATCGAACCTGCGATCATTTCTCGCTTGGTGCCAAAGCCTTTGACCTTTTTCATTGCAAAGCCTGCTTCGTTCAACCCTCGACGCACAAAGCCCGCTGCGGTAAAAGTGGCGACTGTACAGTCTTGCTTGGCTAACTTAGCCATGTTGTTGAACAGATTTTGGTTCCACATTTCTGGGTTTTTACTTGGCGCGAATCCATCTAAAAACCAAGCGTCAATCAAACCTTGTTCGTTGTATGGGACTTGCGGCATGCAGTCTTTGATGTCGCCAAACCAAAGGTCGAGTGTAATTGCGCCATCTTCAAGCACAATGCGGTGACACTCAGGTACGGCGACAGGGTAGTGCTTTTGTAACTTTTCCGCGTACTCAGCTAGCTCAGGCCAAGCTTCATGCGCCTTCTTTAAATCCGCTTGGCTTAGCGGGTATTTTTCAAAGCTAATAAAATGCAGCTCTTTCAATACTGCGTTTGGATGCTGACGACGAAACTCACTAAACCACTGGCATACTGCTAAGAAGTTTAATCCCGTGCCAAATCCTGTTTCACCAATGACAAAACGTCTTTGGTCAAATTCCTGCCATCTTTCTGGGAGATGATTTTGTTTTAAGAAAACGTAGCGTGTCTCTTCAAGACCGTTTACGTTAGAGAAGTAAACATCATCAAATTGGTCTGAAACCGGAGTACCAGCTTCGTTCCAACCAAGTTCTGCGTTTTTTATTGAAGTCATAATGGTGCAAATTTGTGATTTGGCGCGGTAAGAATGGGGCGATTGTACGAATTTATGGGAAAGCTGACCACTTTTGTTGACTATCTTAGTTATCATCTAGCGGATTTTTGAATTATAGGAATGTCATAATGAAACGAGTCGTAATCACCGGTATGGGTATTGTTTCAAGTATCGGTAACAACGTCGAAGAAGTTCTAGCGTCTCTTAAAGCGGGCAAATCTGGCATCACTGCATCTGAGCAGTTCAAAGAACACGGTCTTCGTTCGCAAGTATGGGGTGACCTAAAAATCAACCCGGCGGAACACATCGACCGTAAGCAGATGCGCTTTATGGGTGATGCGGCTGCTTATGCATACCTATCAATGGAGCAGGCAATCGCAGACGCTGGTCTTACAGAGGATCAGGTTTCAAACGATCGTACCGGTATCGTTGCGGGTTCTGGCGGTGCTTCTGCATACAACCAAACGGTAGCGACAGACACGATGCGCGCAAAAGGCGTAAAACGAGTTGGCCCTTACATGGTTCCTCGTACTATGTCTTCTACGGTTTCCGCTTGTCTTGCTACGCCATTTAAGATTCGTGGTGTGAACTACTCAATGAGCTCTGCATGTGCTACTTCTGCACACTGTATCGGTCACGCGATGGAGCTTATTCAACTTGGTAAACAAGACATTGTTTTTGCTGGTGGCGGTGAAGAGCTTGATTGGTCTCAAACCATGATGTTTGACGCTA
Source organism: Vibrio sp. T9 (assembly GCF_003123985.1). NCBI lineage: Bacteria > Pseudomonadati > Pseudomonadota > Gammaproteobacteria > Vibrionales > Vibrionaceae > Vibrio > Vibrio sp. T9. Next base: position 339,221 of record NZ_NIGY01000007.1, on the reverse strand, counting down.
TGGGTGCGCTGTCAACGAAATACAATGACACTCCAGACAAAGCATCTCGTACGTATGATGCGGACCGTGATGGTTTCGTTATCTCTGGCGGTGGCGGCATGCTGGTTATCGAAGAACTTGAGCACGCTCTAGCACGTGGCGCGAAAATCTACGGTGAGATCGTAGGTTACGGTGCGACGTCAGATGGCTACGACATGGTAGCACCATCAGGTGAAGGCGCGATCCGTTGTATGAAGATGGCGATGCAAGACGTTGACGGTGTGGATTACATCAACACACACGGCACGTCGACACCAGTTGGTGACGTGAAAGAGCTTGGTGCGATCCAACAATTGTTTGGTGAGAACAGCCCAGCAATCTCTGCAACAAAAGCAATGACTGGTCACGCACTAGGCGCCGCTGGTGTGCACGAAGCGATTTACTCAACACTTATGCTAGACAAAAACTTCATTGCTCCAAGCATCAATATTGAAAACTTGGACGAAGCAGCTCAAGGTCTGGACATCGTGACAGAAGCACGTGATGCAGAGTTAACAACCGTAATGTCAAACAGCTTTGGCTTTGGCGGCACAAACGCAACTTTGGTTATTAAAAAGTACCAAGGTTAACTGAATTTGTTGGCGCGCCACGTGAGTGAGTACAGCGTCAACAATCCAGTTTCCAGAGCTTGATCAGTCACACTGATCGAACAGACGCAGACTCTATCCCATGGAGAGCGGGATAGGATCCTTTTGTTCTGGAACTTTGCCCGGCTATTTAGCCGGGCTTTTTCTTTTCTCAATTTCTGCTTTTTACATTGCTTCCCGTTAAACGATTTCTTTGGAACTAATCTCCTTGAGGTTTATTAGGGTTATTTCTTGAGATTTTTCGGGAAAAGGGCACAATCGCTTTAGTTTCGCATCTTGCGAATAAACGAACTCATACAAATGGATGTTAAAACGCTGGCGCTATGAAAATTATTGTTGATGAAAATATGCCGTACGCTGAAGAGCTATTCAGCCAACTCGGTAACGTAATTCTAAAACCAGGTCGTACACTGACGGCTGATGATTTAGTGGATGTTGATGCCCTAATGATTCGCTCAGTCACCAAAGTGAATGCTGACCTGATCAGCAAAGCAAACAAGCTGAAGTTTGTTGGTACCGCAACAGCAGGTATGGATCATGTTGACCAAGCACTTTTAAAAGAGAAAGGCATTTTCTTCACTGCGGCGCCAGGGTGTAATAAAGTGGGGGTGGCGGAATACGCGTTCAGCGTGATGATGGTGCTCGCTCAGCAACAAGGCTTCTCGGTATTTGACAAGACGGTAGGTATTATTGGTGCAGGCCAAGTAGGTAGCTACCTAGAGAAATGTTTGAAAGGCATGGGGATTAAAGTTCTCATCAATGACCCATTCAAACAAGAGGCTGGTGATCCTCGTAGCTTTACTCCGTTGACAGAACTGATTGAAAGCTCAGACATCATTACACTACATACGCCAATCACCAAAGATGGCCCATATCCAACTCATCATTTAATTGATGAAACGGTTTTAAACTCGCTTCGTGGTGATCAGATTTTGATTAACGCCGCGCGAGGTCCAATCGTTGATAACGAGGCATTGAAGCAACGTCTTTTGAAAAACGACGGTTTTACCGCAGCGCTTGACGTATTTGAATTTGAACCAGAGGTTGATATGGAGCTTCTGCCTCTGCTAGCATTCGCAACCCCTCACGTTGCAGGCTACGGCTTGGAAGGGAAAGCTCGCGGTACGACGATGATTTTCAACAGCTACTGTGAGTTCTTAAATAACGAATTACGTGCGCATGCCAGCGATTTACTGCCAACCGCGCCTGTTCCTACTATGGTATTGGACAGAGCTTGGGATGAAGCAACACTGCATAACATCACGCAGTTAATCTATGATGTGCGTAGAGATGACGCTCTTTTCCGTCGTGAGATCAGTAAGCCAGGTGCTTTTGACCTGATGCGTAAAAACTACTGGGATCGCCGTGAATACAGCGCTGTCACGCTAGTGGGTAACAAAACATGTAACCTTGCTCCATTAGCAGAACTAGGTTTTCAGATTGAGGTAAGTCAATGAGCCAGCAATATAATGTTGCCATTTTAGGTGCGACCGGTGCGGTCGGTGAAACAATTTTAGAAGTGCTTCAAGAACGTAAATTCCCAGTGGGTGACATTCACTTGTTGGCAAGTGAGCGTAGCGAAGGCAAGACTTATCGCTTTAATGGCAAAACGGTTCGTGTACAGAACGTTGAAGAGTTTGATTGGTCTCAAGCTCATATTGCGTTGTTCTCTGCTGGTGGTGAACTATCTGAAAAATGGGCGCCAATCGCGGCAGATGAAGGTGTTATCGTTATCGACAACACTTCACACTTCCGTTATGAGTACGACATTCCTCTTGTTGTGCCAGAAGTAAACCCAGAAGCGATTGCAGAGTTTCGTAACCGTAACATCATCGCGAACCCAAACTGTTCGACCATTCAAATGCTGGTGGCACTAAAACCAATTCACGATGCAGTGGGTATTGAGCGTATTAACGTATCTACATACCAATCCGTATCTGGTGCGGGTAAAGCGGGCATTGACGAACTAGCAGGTCAAACGGCTAAGCTTCTAAACGGTTTGCCAGCGGATAAGAAGCAATTCTCTCAACAGATTGCGTTTAACTGTATTCCGCAAATCGATCAGATGATGGAAAATGGCTACACCAAAGAAGAAATGAAAATGGTGTGGGAAACACAGAAGATCTTTAACGATCCATCAATCACAGTAAACCCAACGTGTGTGCGTGTGCCGGTATTCTATGGTCATGCTGAAGCGCTTCACATTGAGACTCGCTCTCCAATCGATGCACAAGAAGTCGTTAACTTGCTTGAGCAAACTGACGGTATCGAAGTCTTCCACGGTGATGACTTCCCGACACAAGTGCGTGATGCGGGTGGTAAAGATCATGTTATGGTTGGTCGTATCCGCAACGATATCAGCCACCACAGTGGTGTAAACTTGTGGGTTGTGGCGGATAACGTGCGTAAAGGCGCAGCAACTAACGCGGTACAAATCGCTGAAGTCCTGATCCGCGATTACTACTAAGTCACTTACAGTTCATTTCAAAGCCTCGCACTGTGCGAGGCTTTTTTGTACGAACGGAACAAAATAGTGTGAGATTAGTACGAATATGGCGAGAGCCACACATTTTTTATTCTCAACGCTATAGTTTTGCATGTGATATCCGATATATTTAACCGATCACCATTTCAAATTGTATTTAGCACAAAACTGAGCCTTCTATGCGTCAAAATTATAAGCGTTTGTTAGCAGCCCTTGTGTTGATGAGCGCGACTCAGACATCATCAGTGGTTCAAGCCGAAGGAATTCGTCTTGTTGGACCGTCTGGTGAAGTGCAATCATCTCCGAGCTATGCTGAAGATATTGAGCGAGCATTACCTGCTCCTCCTGCAAATACTCAGCCGTCACGTTTCTTTGGTCCGACTGGTGAAAATCAAACACTATGGTCGATCGCTTCAGAATTAAGACCTTCACGCGGTGTTACCGTTCAACAAACGCTTCTTGCCATTTATCGAATTAACCCTCAAGCGTTTGAGAACCAAAACATTCATGAGTTGATTCCAGGGAGTCGACTACGAGTACCGTCTCTAGAGCAAGTGCAAAGCGCGACTACAGAGCAAGCTGTTGCGATCATGAAGGCGCACGAGGCTAAGTTAAAACAGCCGAAGCCGACAAATAGAGCCACGCCAGCACAACGCGTCACCGAGCAACCAAAGCCACAAATAAAAGTAGAACCCAAGACTGTTGCTCCTAAACCAGAAACCACTGTAGCTGCGGAACCAAAATCGGTTCAAAAAACAATACCAGTTATTCCTGCGCCACCTGTGAACACCTCTCCGCAGGGTGAAAAGCAGGTCAGTGCGTTAAAAGACAAACTTCAAGGCTCACAAAGTGAATTAGAGTCATTGGAAGAGAAGAACCATCGTCTTCGCTTAATGTTGTCAGAAGTGCAAAGCGAAGTTGAAACCTTGAAAAATGAGCTGAATGACGAAGAACGCATTCGCTCGGAAGTCGAGAAACTGCTTGCTGAAGAGCGCCAACGCCTTGCTGAGCAACAACGCATGCAGCCAAGTACGATTGACAAGATTCTGTCTAATGGTTGGCTTGTCGGCTTAGCGGCGCTTATTCCAGGTGCATTGCTAGCACTGTTGGTTGTGATGTTGCTTGGTCGCCGTTCTAAAAACAAAGAGGAAGAGCCTGCTGCGCAATCGCCGCAGGAAACCGATCCATTAGCTGCGCCAATTGGTTTAGCGGCGACGGACGAGCTGGATGAAGAACTCACACTTGATGATGAGTTGTTCGCAGATGAAGATATAAATACTCAGGCTACACAAGAAGAGAAGCCAGACTTAGAAGAAGACGTCTTTGCCAACCTTGACGATGAAGAACTTGATTTCAATCTAGAAGGGGACGATGACCCATTTGCGGGTATCGGTGATGACGGCGACCTGGATGTTGGTCTGGATGAGTTTGAGTCATCAAACAATGGTATCCAAGTTAACGGCGAAGAAAAAGCGCTTGGTTTAGAAGAGATGGAGCGAGCCTTAGATGAGGTTGCTCCAGAACTAGAAGTGCTCGATGACGATGAGGCTGGCTTCGATCTTTCAGATGATACGAACGAGAAAGCAGACTCGCTTTCAGACGACGCATTTGCGGAACTACTTGCAGCAGATGAGCCGTCAGAAGAGTTACCAAGTGACACTGTCGATCAGGATATGCTTGATGACTTGTTTGCGGAACTTGGCAATGACGACTTCGACCTAGATACCGATGAACCTGAACTAAAACAGCCCGTATCGGATGATGATTTCAGCGCAGGAGAGGCATCTGATGACGATATCGATAAGCTATTAGCTCAATACGAGCAGCCTGTTACTGAGTCGACAGAAGTTGAAGGTGACGCCAGCGAAGACGCCGTTCTAGATGAAAACAGTACGGACTTACTCGATGAACTGATCGATTTTGACGAAGATGAAACAGACGACGAGTTTGACCCACTGAATGAGCTAGAAGCACTCTCTGGTTTTGAAGGTGATGACTCGATTGAAGAGTTAGATGCAGATAGCACAGATTTACTGGATGAACTCATTGATGACGTCACATCCGAACTTGATGAAGAGACAGGAACTGAGACTGAGTTAGACCCGTTTGATGATCTGATTCGAGAGGACGAAAGCCCTGCACAGAATAAATCGCAAGAGGAAGAGTTACTCGCTTCACTTGGTTTTGGCGAACCAGACGGCGACGAAAAACCATCTTCAATAGCCGAGTCAGAGCCCGCTCATGAAGAGCCGGAAATTGAGTCTGGGTTGGACATGGACGCTTTATTAAGTGAAAGCCAACCAGACACGCAACAAGCTGCAGAAGAGCAACCATTAACCGAGCCAGAAGCTGCTTCAGAGCCATTTAGCAGCGATGAATTTCTTGGTGATTTAGAGGACCTCTCACCAGAGAATGATCCTTTAATGAGCGAGCTAGACGACCTATTTGAGTCAGACAGTGAAGAACTTCTGCCAACAGAACAAGAAAAAGCGGATTTTTCTGCTGAACTTGACGCTCTATTTGATAGTGAAGATGACTTACCGCAGCAAGTTGAAAAAACACAAGCGGAGATAGAGGAAGCTTCATCTCTACAGCAAGAGGCTACCGATACTGATTCAACACAAGAACCATCTGTGGAGTCCGATGCTGAGGTACAGCCTCACGTTGAGCAAGAGGAAGACATTCCAGCCTTCACGCCGACACCAAATACAATAGAAAATGAATTCGGTGTTCCACAAGAAGAAGATTGGCTACTGGATGAGCCTGAATTGGACCCGGAAACTGAGTCGACCAACGATTCAGAAGATGAATTCAATTTTGATGAGCTAGATCTTCCAGAATTCAGCGAAGAAGATGCTCTAGCATCTATGGCTGGCGAACCTGCGTTAGAAACGTCCGAGTCCATTGAACCAGAACAAATTGAAGCCGACTTGCCAACTGAATCAGAAGATGAATTCAATTTTGACGAGCTGGATCTTCCAGAATTCAGTGAAGAAGATGCTCTAGCATCTATGGCTGGCGAACCTGCGTTAGAAACGTCTGAGTCCGTTGAGCCAGAACAAGTTGAAGCCGACTTGCCAGCTGAGTCCGAAGAAGAGTTCAATTTTGATGAGCTCGATTTGCCAGAGTTCAGCGAAGAAGATGCCTTGGCGTCGATGGAAGAAGAGCCAGAATTACTGAGCTCTGAGACTGCAGATATAGAACCAATCTCCGGTGAGGATGAAGAGTTAAGTTTTGACGACCAAGACCTTCCTGAGTTCAATGAGGAAGATGTTCTCGCGTCAATGAACGAGGGTGCGCCAGAGAGCCTTAAGGTTGAAGCAGAGACATCGAGACCAGCTATTCAAGCCGATAACGATCATGATGCTTTGTTTGAAGTCTTTGCGCAGCAAAACGGTTTTGATACTGAACCAGAAGTGCAGCCAACAGCGACAGAGGGTGAGCCGCTAAGTGACTTAGATGATGAATCTTCAATGGCTAACCTTCTTGCTGAAGACGCAAGTTCAGAGGTGTTTGAAGGTCAGTTAGACAGTGACACCATCGCAAGCGCAGGTATGGATTTTGAAACCATGCTTGATGTTGGAGATGATTGGGATGGCTTTAAACCCGCTGCCGATAGCGTAAGTTCTACGGAAGATGTGCCTGAGGACCAGCGTGATGTTTGGAATTCGAGTGACGCACTAAGTCAGCCAGAGATCGCGCAAGAAAACTGGGCAGAGCAAAGCGACTTGGATGACTTTGACCCGAAGAAAAATCAATTTATGACGATTGATGAATTGATGGCTCAGGTCGATAAAGAAGGTGGTGAGTTCGAAGAGGAAGATCTGAAGCTTGATGTCGGATTGAACGAGTTTCCAGATGTTATCGGTGAGATCGGCGATGTTGACGTAGATAGCAACGCGGAAGCTGCTGGAAAACTGGACCTTGCTAAAATCTATCTCGAGATGAACGATTCTCAAGGGGCGATAAAATTACTAGAAGAGGCGATTGTTTACGGTGAAGATGATATTCGCCGCGAAGCAAAGAGCCTGATTGATGCCATTAATGGCCGATAAATTGAAAAGGGTAGCCTTAGCTACCCTTTTTGTGTCTCGCTAGTATGATGCTACCTCTACGTCATCCTTGTTGAAACTGGCAACTTGAGGCGACTTGAGTATATACTTCCCGCCCCATTTTAGAGTTCGAAGGTTAAGATGAGAATCGCATTAGGTATCGAGTACAACGGTGCAAACTACTTTGGTTGGCAGCGCCAAAGAGAAGTGAAAAGTGTCCAAGAAGAGCTAGAGAAAGCATTGTCCGTTGTTGCTAATCACCCAGTTGAAGTGCAGTGTGCTGGTCGGACAGACGCTGGCGTGCATGGCACAGGACAAGTTGTGCACTTTGATACCAACGTTACTCGAAAAATGGTAGCTTGGACTATGGGCGCAAACGCGAACATGCCGAGTGATATAGCGGTTCGTTGGGCTAAGGAAGTCCCAGATGATTTCCATGCACGATTCTCAGCGACAGCGCGCCGTTATCGTTACATTATTTTCAATCATGCTTTACGACCTGGCATCTTAAACTCTGGTGTGAGCCACTATCATGGTGAGCTCGACGAGAAAAAAATGCATGAGGCAGGGCAGTATCTGCTTGGTGAAAATGATTTTACGTCGTTTCGTGCGGCGCATTGTCAGTCTCGTAGCCCATTTCGAAACTTGATGCATCTGAACGTTACGCGCCATGGGAATTATGTGGTTATTGATATTAAAGCTAATGCGTTCGTGCATCATATGGTTCGTAACATCACGGGTAGCTTGATAAAGGTTGGACGTGGTGAAGAGAGTCCTGAATGGATCAAATGGTTGCTAGAGGCTAAAGATCGCAAACTAGCGGGTGCGACAGCGAAAGCGGAAGGTCTGTACCTGGTAGATGTAGACTATCCAGAAGAATTTGGGTTACCTGAAGTGCCGATCGGTCCACTGTTTTTGCCAGATAATTTGAACTAATTTTACAAACTTATTTCAAAATATCGGTAGTGTTTACATTGAATGTGAGCGGAAAACATACGCTATTTATGATATCAAAAATAGGTACAACCAGTTTTTTATCTACAGTAGCTGCAAGATATGGTTTAATCCGTCGGTATTATGTCGAATTTATATCTTTCGCAATGAAGCGGAAGAGTTGAGAGAAAAGGTCTTCCATGAGTTGGCTTGAAAAGATTTTAGAGAAAAGCAACCTAGTAAGTTCACGCAAAGCTTCTATCCCAGAAGGTGTGTGGACTAAATGTACCTCTTGTGAACAGGTTTTATACCATGCTGAACTAGAGCGTAACCTAGAAGTTTGTCCAAAGTGTAACCATCACATGCGCATGAAAGCGCGTCGTCGTTTGGAAACGTTTTTAGATGAAGGCAATCGAGTTGAATTAGGTACCGAACTTGAGCCACAGGATAAACTGAAATTTAAAGATTCTAAGCGATACAAAGAGCGCATCTCTGCAGCACAAAAAAACAGTGGAGAGAAAGATGCGCTAGTTGTGATGCAAGGTGAACTGCTTGGTCTACCCCTTGTGGCGTGTGCGTTTGAATTCTCCTTTATGGGCGGTTCAATGGGTTCAGTTGTTGGTGCTCGCTTCGTAAAAGCGGTGGATGCAGCCATTGAAAACAACTGTGCACTTGTTTGTTTCTCTGCAAGTGGTGGCGCTCGTATGCAAGAGGCATTGATGTCTCTTATGCAAATGGCAAAAACCAGTGCTGCGCTTGAGCGTCTATCAGAAAAAGGTCTGCCGTTTATTTCGGTTCTAACTGACCCTACAATGGGTGGTGTATCAGCAAGTTTGGCTATGTTGGGTGATATCAACATCGGTGAACCTAAGGCGCTGATTGGCTTTGCTGGTCGTCGTGTTATCGAGCAAACAGTGCGTGAAGATCTTCCTGAAGGTTTCCAGCGTAGTGAGTTCCTGCTTGATCACGGTGCGATTGATATGATCGTTGACCGTCGTGAAATGCGTCAGCGTGTGGGTGGTCTAATCGCTAAGATGACTAACCACAAGTCTCCTTTGGTGGTTTCGGTTAACGAATCTCCAAATGAAGAGCCATATTCTGTACCAGAAGCGGACGAAAAAGGGTAAAGTATCAACTAACATAAAAACCAAAGAATTTAATGGTTAAAGTTAGATGACCCAAAACCCAATTCCTCAAGCCACATCTTCATTAGAGATGTGGCTTGATTATTTAGCAAATATTCATTCCTCAGCAATTGATCTAGGCTTAGACCGTGTCCAAGCGGTAGCAAACAAAGCCAATCTTACCAAACCAGCTCCAACCGTAATCACTGTTGCCGGCACCAATGGCAAAGGCTCAACGTGTGCGTTAATGGAAGCCATTTTACTCGATGCTGGCTATTCAGTCGGTGTTTACAGCTCTCCGCACCTGATTCGTTACAACGAGCGTGTACGCATTAATGGCGTCGACGTTGTAGATGCAAAGCACTGTGAAGCATTCGACTATGTAGAAAAGCAGCGTGGTGATATCAGCCTTAGCCTCTTTGAATTCGGTACGCTTGCTGCGCTACGTATTTTCCAAGCAGAGAAAGTCGACGTTGTGTTGCTTGAAGTAGGACTTGGCGGCCGTCTAGATGCCACCAACGTTGTTGACCATGATGTTTCTGTTATTACGAGCTTAGCGATCGATCATGTGGATTGGCTTGGTGATGACATCAATGTCATTGGTTTTGAAAAGGCAGGCATTTACCGTTCAGGGAAGCCAGCAATTTGTGGTCAACCAACGCCACCGGCGACCGTGGCGGCTCATGCTGACGATATTGGCTCTGAGTTCTTCCAAGTTGGTATTCAGTATGATTACCAACTAACTAATAATGGTTGGAAGTGGAGCAGTGGTGCATTTGCGTTAGAGGATTTACCTGTTCCATCGTTACCGCTACAAAATGCGGCAACAGCATTGATGGCGTTAGGAGCATCGGAATTGCAAATCACTGACATAAACATTGTCAATGGCTTGAATAATGCTCGCCTGGCAGGGCGTATGCAGGTACTGCATCACGAACCTGAAATAGTCCTTGATGTCGCTCATAACCCGCACTCTGCTGAGTATTTGGTAGAGAGAGTGAAGCAACAATATCTGGGTAAGAATATCCATATTGTGGTTGCAATGCTGCATGACAAAGACATTAAAGCAACCATTGAAGCGCTAACTCCAGTTGCAACACAATGGTATCCAGCGTCGCTTACTGGACCGAGAGCGGCGACAGCTGATGAATTGTGCCAATACTTACCTGATGGGCAAGTTCATTTTGAAAACCCTGTTGACGCCTTTGAGAATGCAAGAAGCCACGCAAAGCAAGAAGACGTCATTCTGGTGGTTGGCTCATTCCATACCGTCGGAGAGGTATTGGAACATTGGCAATCAAATAATAAATAAGTAAAGGTATTTTGATGGCAAGTAAATTCCAAAGTCGTTTAGTCGGCACCATCATTCTAGTCGCAGTCGGAGTGATTGTTCTTCCCGATGTGCTAGATGGTAAGAAACTGCACTACAAAGAAGAATTTGCCAGTATTCCTATCAAACCTGAACTTGATAGTGATGTGGAAAACTTCGAAATATTAGAGCCAGTGGAAGACGACATAGCGTTACCGGACTCTCCAGTTGAAGCGGTGGTGCAGGAGCAAGAGGGCGCCCAAGTGGCTGCTTCTGAGCCTGACCCAACGCCGACGCCTAAACCAGAGATCATCAAACAGCCAGAGCAAGTTGAGGTGGCCACTCGTCCTGTGCAAGAAAAAAATCAATATGAAGATTCTGCTTGGATCATTCAGTTGATGGCGCTTAAGAATCACGAAAATGCGGTCGCGCTTGTCGCTGATTTGCAAAAGCGTGGCTATCAAGCTCATACAAAGAAAGAAAACGAGTTTACGAGAGTGATTGTTGGTCCTGATGTGTCAAAAAGTAAACTTGAACGACAAGTCAAGGAATTACAAAAAATTACAGGCTCAAAAGGTCAATTGCTTAAATTTAAGCCATTAAATCCATAAGAAAACGTTTGCGTCAGCATTTTTTCTGTTAAAATGCGCGCCAACTTAAGATGAAGAAAACATGAATTGGATAGATTTTATCATTTTAGGTGTGATCGGATTTTCAGCTCTGATCAGTTTAGTTCGCGGTTTTGCTAAAGAAGCTTTGTCTTTGGTGATTTGGTTTGGAGCGTTTTTTATCTCCAGCAACTACTACGCCAAATTGGCGGTGTACTTCACCAACATCGAAGATGACATGTTTCGTAACGGAGCGGCGATTGCGGCTTTATTTGTCGCGACCTTGGTAGTTGGTGCAGTGGTGAATTACGTCATTGGTCAACTGGTACAAAAAACAGGGCTATCAGGTACGGATCGAATTCTTGGGATTGTATTTGGTGGTCTACGCGGAGTCTTAATTGTTTCTGCGGTGCTGTTTTTTATGGATGCGTTTACTGCATTCCCAAGCTCGGATTGGTGGAAAGATTCACAGTTGATCCCTGAGTTCAGCCGTATCATCGCCCCATTCTTCGAGCATTTACAAGCAACATCAAGTTTTCTGTCTGGCACTATCTAGTAGTGCCAGCTACTGTCGCAAATCGAGGATTAGGACATGTGTGGTATTGTTGGAATCGTGGGCACAACGCCTGTAAACCAGTCTATTTATGACGCGTTAACGGTGTTACAGCATCGTGGCCAAGATGCCGCTGGTATTTGTACCATAGAAAGCAATCGTTTTCGTCTGCGCAAGGCGAACGGTTTAGTCAAGGATGTATTTGAAGCAAGACATATGCAGCGCCTGCAAGGCGAGGTCGGAATTGGTCATGTTCGTTACCCAACAGCAGGCAGTTCAAGCGCTTCAGAAGCTCAACCTTTCTACGTAAACTCTCCTTTCGGTATTACACTTGCCCACAATGGCAACTTGACCAACGCTAACGAAGTTCGTCAAAAGCTGTTTGAAAAAGATCGCCGTCATATCAATACCACTTCAGACTCCGAAGTATTACTAAATGTACTGGCGCACGAAATTGACTCAGTAAAAGGGAATGTCACGACAGAAGACGTATTCCGTGCAGTCACCAATGTGCATCGCACAATTCGTGGTGCTTACGCTGTGACTGCCATGATTATCGGTCATGGTATGATTGCATTTCGTGATCCACACGGTATTCGCCCTCTATGTTTAGGTAAGCGTGAAGTTAATGGCAGAGCGGAGTACATGGTTGCGTCTGAATCGGTAGCATTGGATGCCGTCGGTTTTGATTTTGTCCGTGATGTTGCACCTGGTGAGGCAATCTACGCAACGTTTGACGGTGAACTGTACACGAAGCAGTGTGCAGACAATCCTAAGCTGAACCCTTGTATTTTCGAGTTCGTGTACTTTGCTCGTCCAGACTCGTTCATCGATAAAATTTCGGTATACAGTGCTCGCGTTGAAATGGGTAAAAAGCTAGGCGAACGTATTCGTGAAGACTACGCAAATCTTGATATTGATGTCGTTATTCCTATCCCTGAAACATCGTGCGACATCGCACTTCAAATCGCTCAAGCGATCGATATCCCTTACCGCCAAGGCTTCGTGAAAAACCGTTACGTGGGACGTACGTTTATCATGCCTGGTCAGCAACAACGTAAGAAATCTGTACGTCGCAAGTTGAATGCAATTCGTTCGGAGTTCAAAGATAAGAATGTGTTGCTGGTGGATGACTCTATCGTTCGTGGTACTACGTCAGAACAAATCATCGAAATGGCACGTGATTCTGGTGCGAAGAAAGTGTACATGGTATCAGCAGCACCAGAAGTTCGATTCCCGAACGTGTACGGCATTGATATGCCAAGTGCTACCGAGCTTATTGCTCATGGCCGTGACAACGATACAATTTGTAAGCAGATTGGTGCTGATGCATTGATTTATCAACGTCTAGAAGACTTGGTTGAGGCAGTCGGTCTTGGAAACCAAGATATTACTCAGTTCGATACATCCGTGTTTAACGGCGAATACGTAACGGGTGATATTGACCAACAATACCTAGACTTCTTAGATGGTCTTCGTAACGATGATGCGAAAACACAACTTGAAATCCAACAGGATTTAGCAAACCTAGAGCTGCATAACGAAGGCGCATAATAGGCGTTTTCTTGAGGCGTAAAAAAACCAGAGCTCCGGCTCTGGTTTTTTGTATTCGCTATCGAATTAGTGAATGTTGTAAGCGATCACAAAGTCGATAAAGAGACGAACTTTCTCTGGCAGGTGATCTTTGTGGTTGTAAAGCATATAAATGTCGCGCGGGTTTGCACTCCAATCTGGCAGTATGCGTACCAAATCGCCGCTTTCGATGTATTCTTTGATCATGACATCTGGCATTAGCGTGATGCCTAAACCTTCGGAACAAGCACTGCGTACTACATTTAGTGCATTCGCCTGAAAGCGACCACGATCAACGTTTACGACAGACTCGCCTTTGCTATTAATTAAGGTCCACTTGATAAGAGGGTAGCCTTTTAGCAATGAATGGTTAGAGAGCTCTTCTGCGTGGTTTGGTGCCGGATTCGAGGCAAGGTAGTCAGGACTTGCGACAAGAATATCCTTCACTTCGCCAATCTTGCGTGCGATCAGGCTAGAATCACGTTGGGGCCCCACTCGAAAAATGACATCCCATTCAGTCGGGTCAAGCTTGTCTGCATTATTTTCTGTCGTTAGTTCGATATTGATGTCCGGATACTGCTTCATAAAGCTGTTGAACATCGGCATCATCATGCGCTTAGTTAAGTTATAAGGCGCCGATATCTTAATCTTGCCTGATGCTCCTCGGCAGTCGTCAGTGATTTCCTCTGCTGCCGTGGTTAGCCTTTGTAGCAAAGGGGAGCACTCATGGTAAAAACGTTCCCCGGCTTCTGTAAGCGAGAGTTTGCGAGCGTGACGGTTCAATAGTCGAAGATTGACAGAGTCTTCTAGCGCTTGAATGCGTCGGGTGATGGTCGCAACCGGGATCATGGTTTTTCGCGAAGTTGCGGTGTAGCTCCCATTTTCGACAACCAGTCGAAACAGGTTTAAGTCATCTAATTTCATATTTCCAGACACATTAAATTACCGATTACGGCTAATTTATAATTAACTTTGTGATCAAAGCTTGCTTTAAGTCAACATGTTGCATCATTTGAACACAGCAACCCTGTTTGAGTAAATACTGTTATACCCCGTAATATTTGTATAAACGCCGTTTTCAAGCTACGTTTTATAACAAGGCGGAACGGCCTCAAGTCTTGCTGCGCAACGTTTCGCCGGATGTAAACACAACAAAAATAATGACTTAATAATAAATCTGTTTTTTGACTTAGCTTTGTGAGGTGTAAAGGTATGTTTAAGACTCACAGTCAAACGGCAATGGTCTCGGCACAGGAAGTGGTTAATCAAAAACTAATTATGTTGGTGGATGATGATCCAATATTTCGTAAAGTAACCAATGCTTATTTAGAAAGTCAGGGTTTTAAAGTAGTAGAAGCTGAAAACGGCCTAGAGGCGCTTCAACAACTCAGGGAATGCCAACCCGATCTTATCTTGTGTGATTTATCGATGCCGGTATTAGATGGCATTGAATTCGTCGAAGAAGTCAGTCTTGAATATCCATACTTGCCGCTTATCGTGGTATCCGGCACGGATGAAATGTCCGATGTTGCGAAAGCGTTGCGATTTGGTATTAAAGATTTTCTTCCTAAACCGATAGGTAATTATGAGCACCTATCTCAGGCGATAGACAATACGCTCGAAGATACCGATAGCCATTTCTCCGAACAGCGAGACTTTTCAAGTCAGTGGTTCCGAGTCGATGACGGTGGCGAAATCCCAGATGAGCAAGAGCTTCACTGGCATCTAGAGTATTTGCAGCAGAACCCGAGTGCTGCAAGAGATTTACTGCATGCTCTATTGCCAGAGAAAGATGCTTCTCAAGGTGATTGGCGCTGCTCATACCGTTTATTGCAATCGACGGACGTTATGCCACTGGTGTTCGATTATCGTTGGTTAATGAATGGGCAATTTGCGTTCTATCTCGTTGACTCTGCTTCCCAGAGTAATGATGGTGTCGCGACGACATTGCTTGTTAGGGCTTTGTTTGACGATTACCTGCGTAATTTGAAGAGTTTCAGTGCTGATCTGAAGGATATGGTAGGGATCATTGAAAAAGGAATCGAGTGTTCAGAGTGCGCTGGTGCGGTTAATGCTGTATTTGGTGTCGCCGATCTGGCTTCGTCCTCCGTTTCTATCCTGCCTGCGGGTTTAGATAGCCATTGGTCTGACGGAAATACTAATCAACATATCGCGGCAGGTAACTGTTTAGGGGCAGGAAGTATGAAAAACTTCATAACCCGAGATTTACCGCTAGGTGTTGCTGGTCAGTTATCCATCGGTTGTTTAGGCTCTTCAAGTTTTAGCTTAAATATTGCCCGGAAATCACGACTGGTATAATTCTGACTTCATAACACAATAAGCAGCGTCTTGGCGCTGCTTATTGTCTTTTTAGAACCACAAAAAAACAACAAATGCTCGAACAATAACCTTACTTTTTGCTGGTGTTTAGATTTGGCTGTTTAAGGTATAGTCAACGCCTAAAACAATAATGACCCATTTGTGCAACGATAATTTAACGCCGTGCCTTGGGAGAAGCAAAGTCAACTAGTGAGAAGATACATCATGGCAGACAAAGATTTTAAAGAGCCTTATAATATTTTTTACTTTTTAGGTTTCATTGCAGTACTTTTAATTCCAACACTACCTGCAACGCTAACCTGGCTTCGTGTAATGAATGGTTACGCAGGCTTTTAACCTAGCTATTTTGTACCGGAGTTCACCATTCGTATTAAGCGTTACTTTTTCAATACCGTTGGTGGACTCTGTATTGTGCTCGGCATTGCCGGCATAGCCCTTCCGCTTTTACCCACCACTCCTTTCATTCTACTTGCTAGTGCATGTTTTATGCGTGGTAGCCCCGCATTTCATCATTGGCTGCATAACCACAAAACGTTTGGGCCGATTCTCGATAATTGGCATAAGCACCGGGCTGTTACTTCAAAAGTAAAACAGCGTGGCGCCATTTTTATTGCACTTAGTTTCATGGTTTCAATCGTTGTTGTTCCCCTTGTTTGGGTGAAAATTGGTCTTTTAGTGATGCTAATCGTTTTACTCGGCTGGTTTATGCGTCTGCCTGTGATTGAGTTGGTTGCTGACAGAGAAGAAAATCACTAAGATTGTAGAGAATAGTGTGCCCGCTCTTCGAGTGGGCGTTTGTATTTTCAGCGCCTGTGACTGTTACGAAAATAAGCACATAGTGGTGAAAACCTATTGTTCGTTGCCCTCGTGATACTGCGATTAGAGAGGGTGATGAGCCAATCTAAGTAAATCGGTATTATGACTACAGAAACAATTTCACTGATCAAATCTAGCATCAAAAGCATACAAGACTACCCAAAGCCAGGCATTCTATTTCGTGATGTGACGAGCCTTCTTGAAGACGCAAAAGCATACCAAGCGACGATCAACCTTCTTGTTGAACGTTACAAAGATATGGGCTTTACCAAGGTTGTGGGTACGGAAGCTCGTGGCTTTTTATTTGGTGCGCCTTTAGCGCTTGAGCTAGGTGTTGGTTTTGTACCAGTGCGTAAACCAGGCAAGCTACCACGTCCTACTGTTGCTCAATCTTATGAGCTTGAATACGGCGTTGATACACTAGAAATCCATACAGATGCCATCGTTGAAGGTGACAAAGTACTGGTTGTCGACGATTTATTGGCAACGGGCGGTACTATTGAAGCGACGACTAAGCTGATTCGCCAACTGGGCGGTGAAGTTGAGCACGCTGCGTTCGTTATCAACCTACCAGAAATCGGTGGTGATAAACGTTTAGAAGCACTAGGTCTAAACGTATACAGCATTTGCGATTTTGAAGGACATTAATACATTCAATGAGTTATTTAGCTTTAGCGCGAAAATGGCGTCCTAATCAGTTTGACCAAGTTGTCGGACAAAAACATGTCCTGACGGCGTTGGAAAACGCACTGGCGCAAAATCGTTTACACCATGCTTATCTGTTCAGCGGGACTCGTGGTGTGGGTAAAACGAGTATCGGTAGGTTGTTTGCCAAAGGCTTGAACTGCGAAACCGGTATTACCGCGACACCTTGTGGTAAGTGCGATACTTGTCGTGAAATTGATGAAGGTCGCTTTGTCGATCTTCTTGAAATTGATGCGGCATCACGTACTAAAGTTGAAGACACTCGCGAACTGTTAGACAACGTTCAATACAAACCTGCTCGTGGACGTTTTAAAGTGTACCTCATCGATGAGGTACACATGCTATCGCGTCACTCTTTCAATGCGTTGTTGAAAACCCTGGAAGAGCCGCCAGAGTATGTGAAGTTCTTACTCGCGACAACCGATCCACAAAAGCTGCCAGTTACTATATTGTCGCGTTGTCTACAGTTCCATCTCAAACCGATCAGCGTTGATGATATTCATCAGCAACTCGACTACATTTTGGGTCAAGAGCAAGTATCGGCAGAACCAAAAGCACTGGGTATGATTTCACATGCTGCAGATGGCAGTATGCGTGATGCTCTCAGCTTGACCGATCAAGCAATTGCTTTAGGTAACGGTGCGGTGCAAACCGATATTGTCAGCCACATGTTGGGGACGATTGATACCGACCAAGCGATTCACTTACTAGAGTCAATCAGCAGCAAGCAACCTCAACAAGCCATGGATAAAATCCAGCAATTAGCGGCAAATGGTGTTGAGTGGGATGGTTTGTTGCAGCAAGTCGCAACACAGCTTCATCGAATTGCGATGTATCAAGCGTTGCCAGCGTCGCTAGACCGAGCGCAGCCAGATGCAGAAAAAATCGAGTTGTTGAGTAAAGCACTAAGTCCGCAAGACGTTCAGCTTTACTACCAAATTGCATTGAAAGGTCGTGAAGATTTGACCCTCTCTCCAAATGGGCGAGTCGGTCTGGAAATGATTGTGCTGCGTATGATGGCGTTCCGCCCATCAAATAACAGTGGGGCAAATGTTGTTTCTAGTAACTGCGAACCAGCTTCAGCCCCAGTTCAAAGTGCCAGTCAGCCAAAGACTGCACCAGCTCCTCGAACTCAGCAGCCGAATCCAGCACAAAGCACACCACAAGTGGCGCCTCAACCTTCATCCAATTCACAACCTGAGTATCACGCGAGTGGATATGAGGCGGTTCCGCCACAGTATGATATGGCGCCGCCGATGAGCGAAAACCCAGCGCCGCAGCATGAAACGCCACCTCAACAAGTGCAAGAGAGCGTTTCAACACCGGCGCGCGGCGGTCTAAGCGGTTTGCGTCACCAATTACGTTCTCAGCGTCAAGGCCTACAACAGAACACTCCTCAAAATGGTGGCTCAAAAAAGCCTAAAGCGGCATCTGCACAACCAGAATCGGTTATCGACCGAGTAGCGCAATTGCATGGCAATTCCGCGCAGGTGTCGCCAAACTCAGCTCCGAAGTCGACGGAGCCACAAGTTGAGGAAGCGTATCGCTGGCGTCCAAGCAAGCCTGTTGAGACAAAAGTGAATACAAAACTGACACCTACGCAGCTCAAGCAGGCACTTGAGCATGAGAAAACGCCTGAAATGGCACAAAAGCTCATCGATGAATCGTTAGAACATAATGAATGGGCGAAGCTAATCAGCTTAATGGAGATCCCTAAGCTGGTAGAGCAACTTGCGCTAAACTCTCATTATAGTAAGGAAGGAACAACCATTTCGTTACTATTGAGAAGCAGCCAAGCTCATTTGAATACTGATAGAGCTCAAGCCGAATTGCTTAAAGCACTTAATACCGTGTTAGGTGAAGAGTGCCACATGAGCATCGAAATAGGGGAGAGTGGAGAAACACCACTTGAACTTAGAGATAGGCTCTATCAAGAGAAATTACAGCAAGCTCTGAATAGTTTAGAAAACGATCCAAATGTTCAATTTATTGAACGTCGTTTTGCTGCAGAGCTTGATAAAGATAGTGTGCGCCCTATCTAATAATCGAATGGAATGGGGTTGAAAACCCAAAGGTATAACCCCATTAATTGATGCAACACCTCATTAAACCAGAGAGATAAACATGTTTGGTAAAGGCGGTATGGGCAACCTAATGAAGCAAGCCCAGCAAATGCAAGATCGCATGCAAAAGCTTCAAGAAGAAATCGCGAATATGGAAGTAACTGGCGAGTCTGGTGCTGGCCTAGTTAAAGTTACTATCACTGGTAGTCACAGCGTACGTCGTGTTGACATCGATGAAAGTTTGATGGAAGACGACAAAGAAATGCTTGAAGATTTGATCGCTGCGGCGTTCAACGATGCGGCTCGTCGTGTTGAAGAAACTCAAAAAGAGAAAATGGCTTCTGTAACTGGCGGTATGCAACTACCACCAGGTATGAAAATGCCATTCTAATCTGCTGATATTTAATTAAGCGGACTTTTAATGCGTACCAGTCATATGCTGGAGCAATTGATGGAGGCCTTACGTTGTCTACCTGGGGTTGGCCCCAAGTCGGCGCAGCGTATGGCCTTTCATTTGTTACAGCGCGATAGAAAAGGCGGTTTGCAACTTGCAGATGCGCTTAGCCAGGCAATGACAGAAATCGGTCATTGTACTGAGTGTCGAACCTTCACCGAAGAAGAAGTCTGTCATATTTGTACTAACCCAAAACGCCAAGAAAATGGTCAAATTTGTGTGGTAGAAAGCCCGGCAGACATTGCTGCAGTCGAAGCAACGGGCCAGTATTCTGGTCGATACTTTGTTCTTATGGGACATTTGTCACCACTAGACGGTATTGGTCCAAGTGATATTGGACTGGATGTGCTTGATTACCGCTTACGTCGCGGTGATATAGCCGAAGTGATTTTAGCAACAAACCCGACGGTTGAAGGCGAAGCCACTGCACATTACATCGCAGAGCTATGTAAAGAACACCAAGTTGATGCCAGCCGCATCGCGCATGGTGTGCCTGTCGGTGGAGAACTTGAGCTTGTCGATGGCACGACGTTGTCACACTCGCTGTTAGGTCGACACAGAATTTAATAAAAAGCCGCTGAATTCAGCGGCTTTTTTGACCTTGTGAGTTGGGAACGATTAATCGTTCGATTCTTTACCAAGAAGGTTTTTGTAGATGACTGCACCAAGTACACCACCCAAAATAGGCGCAATCCAGAACAGCCATAATTGAGAAACTGCCCAGTCACCAACATACATTGCGACTGCTGTACTACGAGCCGGGTTTACTGAGGTATTTGTGACAGGAATGCTGATCAGATGAATAAGAGTCAGACACAAACCAATCGCAATAGGTGCAAAACCTTGAGGTGCACGTTTGTCTGTCGCCCCCATGATTACGATAAGGAACATCATCGTCATTACAACTTCAGAAACTAGCGCAGCAAGCATGGAGTACTGACCCGGCGAGTGTTCACCATAACCATTGGCGGCAAAGCCAGAACCCACAACATCGAATCCAGCTTGTCCTGTCGCGATGACATAAAGAATGCCACCAGCGATCAGCCCGCCGAGCACTTGTGCGATGATGTAAGGCGCAACGTCTTTTGTCTCAAACCGACCGCTAGCCCAAAGACCAACCGTCACTGCCGGGTTCAAGTGACAACCTGAAATATGACCGATTGCAAATGCCATGGTTAAAACGGTTAAACCAAAGGCCAGAGCAACGCCCAGCAGACCAATACCCACGTCTGGGAAACCTGCAGCCAACACTGCGCTACCGCAACCGCCTAATACTAGCCAGAACGTACCAAAAGCCTCTGCTAAATACTTGTTCATGTTATTTCCTAATTTCTACTTAAATGACCCGCTGAACATAGTCGAGAATTGTCAATTAAGTGTGAGGGAGATCGCGTAAAGACTGCAAATAGGACGGTATGTGGCAAGAGTTCTCAAGGATGAGAGAAAAGCAGGGAGAGGAGAGGTTGAATCTTAAGGTTGCCTTGGCCATCACTACCTGAGTAACAGCCAAGGCAAAGTAGGTTTTAGCTAAATGCGACGAAAGGTGATACGCACAACAAAATACCAGTCGCAATAATCAAGTAAAGCGACGCGCCTTTGTATTTGTGTAAAGAAGGCACTTGGTAGACAAGGTAAGCTGGAATCAAACAGCCAATCAAACCAAAGATAGGGCTACATACTGATGTGAAGCTCAGAACTGGTAGATTCAATACAATTGCACCCCACGCCATGAGAATCGCAAAGAGAATGATTCCCTTGGTGACTAAGTCTTTATTGATCTTATCTTCAGGCATGACCTTTTTTAGAGCCAGCATCGCTAGACCTTGGCAAGAATCGCGGAAACCTAAGTACACGCCAAAAAACGCAGTCATGACTGAGAAAATATTCAGCATCAAACTCATTAGTTTTAGCGTCGTGCCGTCCATGCCTTGCGCAACCATCGCAAGAGCAGAGATGTTCTCTTCTGCTGCTTTAACCGCTTGTTCATGTGACATCGCAAGCGTAAAGGAAATCGCGTAGAAGAAGACGGTCACAAACAAGATACCGAAAGCAATTTTCATTGCGCGCATGGCTTTAAAGCGAGCAACCTCAATCGATTTTTCTTTTGATCGGTATGAGATCACCATTGGGCTCAAGCTTTGAATGAAGAGAATAGACGTTAGAGTAAACGGCAGTAGCTCAATTGCATCTTTCAAACCAGCGCCTGTTTCTGGAATTGCACCGACATTCGCTACATCCCATTTTTCGATCATCATGACGCCAAGTAATGCAACGGTACAAAGTTTAATCAGTACAAGACCAGTACTGACCTTAAACAAAATCTTTTCACCACGAGATGCAATAGCGACCAGCGCGCACACTAAAGCCAGACCATATAGCGGGTTTTCAGACAATAAACCTTCCGTGATGCCAAAACTATGTAGGAAAGATGCCGAGTCATTGTTGATAGCTGTTGAGTAAACAAAGACCCAAATCACCAACATAATGAAGTAGAGCACACCTAATAACGCCCCCCATTTGTTACCAAGGTAGCCGGAAATGACGCCAGCGTAATCTTGGCACTTTGGAGAACTTGAGAGAGTGTTGATGAAAAGGCGTTGGAATAAGTACATCGCTGGGTAGCCGATCACGGCAGAGGCCAAGAATACCCAAAGGCCCAATACGCCTACTTTTACTGGTAAAAAGACAATACCGGCACCGATTGCCATGCCGATACTCATGATCACCCATCCCCAGTCTGTGCTATCAAACTTGGTCGCGGCTTTCCACTCGTCTAGGGCCATGCCTGCTTTTACGTGCGGTGGCTCTTTACCGATAGGTAAGGTTTGTGTAGGTGCTGTCACGCTCATTTTATTGTTTCTCTTGTTAGTATGAATTTTTCTCAAATTTAATTGAGAAAATGTATATCACCAATTTTTTTGTGGAAAATTCAGATAAATTTGAGATCTTGGCGAAGAAGTTCAAATAAATTGGAGTTTTTAACGAATTTTGTGATCTGATCTAGTTGTTTGATTCATATTTAATTGAAAAAATAACGCTAATACGGAAGTTGAATTAGAAACTTCTTAATAAAAAATAAAATTTATGTGAGGATTTAAAAATGAAAAAATTGATTTCATCTGAACACGCGCCTGCTGCTATCGGACCTTATTCACATGGCACTAGCTATGGCGATTTGATTTTTACTTCTGGCCAATTACCCGTTGATAAGGCAACAGGAAAAGTCGTTGAAGGCGGCATCAGTGCACAAAGTCATCAATCTCTTACTAACTTGAAGCACGTTTTAGAGGCTGGTGGTGGCAGTATCGATACTGTTTTAAAAACAACGTGTTACCTATCGAATATTAATGACTTTGCCGAGTTTAACAAGGTCTACGCAGAGTTTTTCCAACAAGATTGTCCGGCACGCAGTTGCTTCGCAGTGAAAGATTTGCCTCTTGGCGTGTTAATTGAAGTCGAAGCGATTGCTCATAAAAAGTAATACGGAGAACAGAGCATGAACCAGCAATGGACACAATATATCCAAATCATTAAGCAAGTTGTGAAACCTGCATTAGGATGTACAGAACCCATTGCTGCTGCGTACGCGGCAGCAGTTGCTAGAAAAGAGTTAGGCACATCCGATATTGATGCGATAGAGGTGCGTGTTTCAGACAACCTATTTAAAAACTCGATGGGTGTTTTCGTACCCGGAACGGGCAAGATAGGCCTCAAAATTGCCGCCTCAGTTGGTGCATTAGCCGGTGACCCAACAGCAGAACTGGAAGTGTTGGCTCGGATTAATGAGCAGGATGTCGCTGCTGCGCAACAATTGATAGATGAAGAGCGGGTAACTGTAGCGCGCATGGATACGCAAGAATTCATTTATTGCAGCGTAACGCTCACCTCTGGTGACGATGTTGTTTCGGTCACGATCAGTGGCGGTCACACCAACATTCTCCAAATCATGCGTAATGGCGACGTGATTTTTGATGCTCCACCACAGCAACGCGTTGCAACCGCTTCCGTTTGTGAAGGTGTGGATATTTCGATCAAACAAATCTATGAGTTTGCCACTCAAGCGCCTTTTGAAGAGATCAAATTTATTCTCCAAGCTGCAGAGCTTAATACCTTGCTGGCTCAAGAGGGTATCGACCGAGGTTACGGCCTAGAAATTGGACGCACGCTAAAAGGCAACATCGAGCAAGGCTTATTGGGCAATGACTTAATGAGTCGTATACAGATGATGACATCCGCGGCGTCTGATGCTCGCATGGGAGGGGCGACGTTGCCAGCCATGAGCAATTTCGGCAGTGGGAACCAAGGTATTGCCGCTACAATGCCAGTTGTAGTTGCGGCAGAAGTATTCCAAAACGACGAAGAGCAGCTGGCTCGCGCATTGATCATGAGTCATTTAGGGGCTATTTACATCAAATCTTATTACCCACCGTTATCCGCATTTTGTGGCAACACTGTTACCAGTGCGGCGGCATCTATGGCGCTGGTGTATTTAGCTGGTGGTACATTCGAGCAATCATGCTACGCCATTCAAAACGTCATCAGCGACAGTTCAGGTATGGTGTGCGATGGTGCGAAGTCCTCTTGTGCGATGAAAGTGTGTACTTCATCGACAACGGCGGTGCGCTCATATTTGATGGCGATGGGTAACCACAGTGTTAAGAATCAAGGTATAGTAGGCGAAGAAGTTGAGCAAACGATAAGAAATGTTGGCTCAATGGTTCGTTTCGGTATGCCGTATACTGACAAATCTATTATCGATATTATGTCGGCCTAACCTCCAGTTTTTGCTAAGGGAAGTAACATTGCTACTAAAGAAACTCACCAAGAGTGATCTCGATATTTTGAACTCTATGAAAAACGTCGTGGATGGCATTGCACGTATGTATGGTGAACACACTGAAGTGGTTCTCCACAGCTTAGATGCCGAAGCGCCGGAAATCATCAAAATCGCAAATGGACACGTGACGGAACGCAGTGAAGGTGCCCCAATTACCAACTTAGCGAGAATGAAGTTAAGAGAGGGCAAGGACGTTTCTGATTCGTACTTGACGAAAACGTCGAACGGAAAGACCTTGCACTCCATTACGACAATTGTCAGAAATCCAAAAAACAAACCGATTGGTTTGCTGTGTATCAACGTGGATATGGATGCACCGATGCAGGCATTTTTAAAGGCAATGCTGCCTCAGCAACACACCGAGTGTTGTGTTGGTGGCGCTCGATCACCAGAAACGTTTGCGCGTAATATCGATGAAACCATCATCAGTACGATAGAAACCGTGCAAACAGAAGTGTGGGAAAATGAAGCCATTGCGCCTTCTAAACGTAACCGTGAACTGGTGACGCGACTGCACGGCTTAGGCATTTTTAAATACAAAGATGCTGTTTTAATGGTTGCAAACCATCTCGGCATTTCGCGCGATACCATCTACTTGTATTTGCGAGAGCTTGGTAACGACTAAACGGGGGCTCTGAATAGATTAAGTAAGTTGCTCTAGCTCAGTGATGTTGTCGAGCGCTTCTTGGTTGGTTTTGCCACACACAACCGGACACGGTTTAAAATCGTGACAAACGTTAGGGCGCTCAGGCTTACCAAACAGCTTACACAAATTATCATCGTTGAGTTGTACGCAACGAACACCTGCTGGTTTGCCCTTGGGCATTCCAGGTATCGGTGAAGAGATACTTGGCGCAATACAGCAAGCTCCGCATCCTAGTCGACAATCCATAATGTAAACCTCTTAAAAATTGAGGGGCAATTATGGTCATTTTGACGTGGATTGGAAGAGTCGCCTAAGAAAAAATAAAAAGGAGCACTCAATAGAGTGCTCCTTTTGGCTTCTAAACCGTTGTGATCATCTCAAGAAGCGGTTGTAAACAAACAGCAGAATAAATGCGCCTAGCGTTGCGGTGATTATGCTACCGATATTTACGCCAGTTGCCCCGCCGAAACCCAGAATACCGCCAAGAAAGCCGCCGACAAACGCCCCAGCAATACCGAGTAGCATTGTCGCAATCCAGCCACCCCCATCTTTTCCTGGCATGAGCCATTTTGCGAGTGCACCGGCGATTAAGCCCAAAATAATCCAAGAAATAATACCCATGAAAACTCCTTAATGCCTTCTTGATCAATTGAGTAATGGAAACTCGTTTAAGGATAGAACAGTAAAGCGAAAGTAGTTGAATATCTCTACTGTTATGTGTGAATGATTCGAGATCTTCTCAAAACTTGAACTTTTGCGTCGAGAGGGGTATAAATCGCCCCCTAAATTCCCTTGGTGAGACCTGAAGTATGAGCACTCCATTTTGGCAAAGTAAATCGTTAGAGCAGATGACAGAAGAGGAATGGGAATCTCTCTGTGATGGTTGTGGTAAATGTTGCCTGCATAAGCTAATGGACGAAGATACCGACGAAATCTATTACACCAATGTGGCCTGTAGCTGGTTAAATAGCAAAACGTGTTCTTGTAAGGATTACCCAAATCGTTTTACTTCGGGTGAAGAGTGCACCAAGCTGACGCGCGAAGACATTGACGATTTTACTTGGCTGCCGCATACGTGCGCTTACCGCCTGTTGGCTGAAAAACAGCCTTTACCAGAATGGCATCCGTTGATTACGGGCTCGAAATCTGCGATGCACGCGGCGGGCGAAAGTGTCCGCAATAAAGTGGTATACGAGATTGATGTAGTGGATTGGGAAGACCACATTCTGAATCACCCCAATCGCCCTAGTTAAATGTACACAAGCCTTTCATCTAATAATGAAAGGCTTGTTTGTTATTGGGTTTCTCAACTTTGACGCCCAACTAACGAAATGCTGCTCAGTTTATTATTTAGTGTTGTAAACTTAGGTATATAATTTCAAGGCTTTACACTTCTATTCTTGGTCGTTTTGATCAGAACTGTTCCCTAAGAGGTAAACATGACGTTTCATTTCCCCCAGAAAATACGCCTGACATCTTGGGTGGCATTATTCACGCTTATCCTCGGTATGATGGCCCCGATGGTCATCAATGCGAAAGATATTCAGGATACGCCAGAGCCCTCTGCTGCCGAAACTTCTATTGATAACTTGAATCGAGAAATTGTGGATTTATCCCAAGGTCTCTCGCAAGCGAGTGGTGATGAGCGCGACGCGCTTCAACTGCAGCTGTTCCAAAAAAATGAAGAGTTAAGAAGTCAGTTAGCATCAGCAATTGAACGTGAAACTATCCCTCGCGACAAATTGATCTCCTTGGTTAAAAAGCAGGAAAAATACTCTGAGGACGCCACGAACTATCTGTCGGAAAAAATAAAGAAAGTCGTTGAAGATTTAAATAAAGCCAAGGATGAAGAGAAGCTTGCTCTTGTTAATGATTACCGAGAGTTACAGCATTACCTCGATGTCAGCTTCGATTCAAGTTGGCAAAACCTTGCTTGGCTGAAAGAGTTAGGGGCTCAAAATGAGCGCGCAGAAGCGGAACTAAAGGATAAAGTTGATAAACGCATGCGTTTGCTGTCTGCCTCAATTGAGTACTTGAGTCAGCAAAGTGAGATCATCGGCTCTCAACTTTCGTCAAGCCCTGAATCGGAAAAAGCGTCACTGCAGTTAAGTCAGCTTATTACTAAGCAAAGACTGAATATTGCGACAGAAAGCCTACGCAATTTAATTTCGATTGGCGATAAAGTCGGTTTAGAAACGTCCGAATACAAACGCCAAATTTTCGAAGTGACAGGGAATATCACCCACGACTTGCTGAATACCAAAGTAGTGTGGTCAATACTGAGCCATTGGTCCAACTCTGCACTAGACTGGTTTGCCGAAAATGCGCCGCAGCACATTTTCCAGTTGTTTGTATTTGCGTTGATTTTATTGATCGCTCGTGGGCTCGCGAAGTTAACGCGCAAAGTGGTCAGCAAGGCGGTTTCATCGAAAAACTTAAAACTCTCACACTTGATGCAGGATTTCTTTATCTCAATGTCCGGCAAGTTCGTGTGGGTGATTGGTATCATGGTGGGCCTATCTCAGCTCGGATTGAACCTAGCACCGATCCTAACCGGTTTTGGTATTGCCGGTGTGATTATCGGCTTCGCCTTACAAGACACCTTGTCCAATTTCGCGGCGGGTATGATGTTGCTTATTTATCGCCCATTTGATGTTGGTGACTTTGTGTATGCTGGTGGTGTGGATGGTAAGGTAAGCCATATGAGTTTGGTGAACACCACAATCCGTACGTTTGATAACCAAATTATTATTGTACCTAACAGTAAAATTTGGGGAGATGTCATTAAGAACGTCACACACGAGCGCATTCGCCGTGTGGATATGGTGTTTGGCATTGGCTATGCGGATGACTTGCTGAAAGCCGAGTCAGTGCTGTCTGATATCATTACTTCTCACCCTGCAGTACTTCGTACGCCCGAGCCGATGATCAAAGTGCATACGTTAAACACATCATCTGTAGACTTTATTGTTCGTCCTTGGGTAAAAACTGATGATTATTGGGACGTGTATTGGGATGTGACAAAAGAAGTGAAACTGCGCTTTGACCGAGAAGGCATTTCGATTCCTTTCCCACAACAAGATGTGCATTTGCACATGGTAGAGAAACAAGACGCGTAATCACAGCCACAACAGTACGAAAAGGCACTCTAGAAAGAGTGCCTTTTTATTTGCATTAAGCGGTGTTTTTACAGTTCGTTAAAGAACACCAATTTCGGTTCGCATTCTAACAAGTTGTCGATTTGGCTAATCAAAAGAGAAAAGTGTTCTGTTTCACCATGAAGAGCGAACGCTTGTTGGTCTTTAAATTGCTCTTGAAAAACGAAGTGGCACGCATTGTCTTTATCTTGGAATAACTGATAACGAACACAACCTTCCTCATTGCGAGTGGGTTCAAGTGCTCGGGTGAGCACTGCTTTCAGTTCTTGTTCTTTTCCCGGTTGTGCGTGAAAGGTAGCAGTCAAGTGAATCATGATGTTTACTCTTTTTGTTATAGGTAACGCCCTTGGCGTTGTAGGAACTCAATTTTGTAACCATCAGGATCAGTCACAAAAAAGAACGTTGCCAAATGCTTTTGTTGGTGATCAAAAGCTTTGATGTCACCCGCTTCAATACCGAGAGATTTAATGCGTTTGTGAGTTTGTTCGATGTCCTCTACGCTGACAGCAAGGTGACCGTAGCCTGAGCCGTGAGTGTAAGGGTCAGTTTGATCGTGATTGTGTGTTAGCTCTAATTCAAAGCCAGTTTCTTCGTTGGCTAGATAGGTCAGAGAAAAACCATCAAAGATGTATTGGTCTTTGATTTCTAGCTCTAGTACGTCGCGGTAAAATTGTAGAGAACGGTCCAGATCGCTGACTCGGATCATGGTGTGAATCATTTTTGTCATGGGTACTCCTTGATAGTCCGCATAGGTTAGCGAGTTCAAAAGGAGTCTGGGTAGTACTCTAGTACGACAAATTAGAACATGCTCAATGGCTTACAACTCTGTTGCATAGCCTATGAGGGTTATTGGTAGGTTGGTCAGCGGTTGGTTGTTATTAAGTGTTTAGTTGTGTCAGTGCTTGACGAATCGTCTCTTTAGGCTGGCGAGCGTAAGTGAGACAGGCGCAGCGGAGTAGGGAGGCAAAGTTGTTTACTTCACCATTGTATTCGAGCGCTTCTTGATAGACCGTACTAATAAACTTAGGAACAGTCATGTTTTGAGCGTTAGCAATTTCCTCAAGAATCGTCCAAAAGCTCGCTTCAAGTTTTACACTTGTTGCGTGACCATCAATACGGATAGAGCGGGTGATGAACTGATAGTTGTCTTGGGGTTGCTTAGCAAATATTTCGCACATTTTCTTCATTCATATAATCAAAGACCTATAATTATTGAGGTTTATTGTTTAAAACGTCAACTATTTTCATGCATAAAAAAACGCTCCCTTACGAGAGCGTTTGAACATCACGAGTCGTGAAGTAAGTGCAAGCCGATTATTTGATTTGTTGCTTTAAGTACTCACCTAACTGAGAGTGGTGCATGATTTTTGATACCGGAAGGATAGTTTCTGCCGGTCCCCAAGCAAATACGTTGACTGGGGTATGCGTATGAGTACCCGTTCCCCATACTGTGTTTTGCTTTGTTGCATGCTCACGAGCTAGCAAGTTGCCACGGTCGTTGTAAGGAAAGAACGCATCAAAGTCATTGATTGTAGGAACGTTCTCTTCGCTTAAGTATTTGTGTCCAGCGAGTCGGTATGGATTTGGTTTACTTGCTAATACGCGTTCTGCTTGCTCAGGCGTAATCGAAAAAGCGCTATTTGCATTCACAATTTCTGCAAACTTCTCTGGTGTTTGAGCTTTCTTATCAAGCGCTTGGAATTCGCTGATCATACCGTAGTAGCTTTTCTTCTGGTTGTATAAACCATCGAGGATTTCGAACTGACCAAAGTTGAAGTTTGGCGCGTAATCTTGATTTTTGAATGCTTCGCCGTCGCGTTTTTGCGGTTTAGGCAAGTTTGCTGATGAGTAACTAAAGCCGAAAGAACCGGTCTCGTGGTCAGCGGTAACAATGATCAGTGTGTCATCACGGCCTTTTGCCCACTCATAAACCGAGTCTACCGCTTCGTCGAACTTGATCATTTCATGCAGCATCGTACCCGCATCGTTACTGTGGCCAGCCCAGTCAATTTGACCGCCTTCAACCATTAAGAAAAAGCCGTCTTTGTCTTTTGAAAGGATGTCGATTGCTTTGGTGGTCATTTC
Organism: Vibrio sp. T9; assembly: GCF_003123985.1. Lineage (NCBI taxonomy): Bacteria > Pseudomonadati > Pseudomonadota > Gammaproteobacteria > Vibrionales > Vibrionaceae > Vibrio > Vibrio sp. T9. The sequence goes on along the minus strand of NZ_NIGY01000007.1, from coordinate 308,855 downwards.
TTTCAGTGATGGCTGCGTACGTTTTGGATCGTTTTTGCTTTGACTGTAGGCAATACCATCGTTCATGCCCGAGTAAGCAAAAAGTCCAAGTAATTTGTCACCTTTAGCTTGTGTGAGCATATCGCGGCTGAAAGCCAGGTTGTAACCTTGGTCTTGCGCCTCAGTAAGCAAGTTGCGCTCATCTTTACGTTTCGACTTTAGGTAGACATTACCTTCAGTGAGCTTTTCAAGTTGCTCGTATGTCTCTCCCTTGTCGTTTGTCGACTTTGGAATCCAATGACGAAGTCCGCCAGACATCATCACGTCAACGCCAGTTTCTAGCATGTCCGCCGCAATACTGTTTTCTAGAGAACGGTGTGGTTGATGAGCGGCAAATGCGGCTGGCGTTGCATGAGTCATACGTGTATCAGAGACGAGACCCGTAGCCTTACCTTTGCTTTTGGCTTTTTCCAAAATGGTTTCAACGTGGTTGCCTTGGCTATCAATGCCAATGACTTCAGAAGCGGTAGGTATTCCTGTTGCTAGCATCGTTGCGGAGCACGCAGAGTCGACGACAATCGCGTCTTCTGGATTGGTCAGTGATGATCCAATCACACCTTCTTGAGCGAGTTTATACAAAGCGGTAGTTTCGCCTTTGTAAATCGAGTTAGGTGCGTGTTTGGCGTAAGTCTCTAGTAGACCAACTTGTTGAGGCCCCATGCCATCGCCGATCATCAGAATAACGTTTTTGATTTCGGCTGAGAGTGCATTAAAAGAGAGGGTTGATGCTGCCACAGCGGTAACGATTGGAGATACTAAGCGCTTCATTATATTTTCCTTGTTTATTGAAAGCGCTGGCATTAAAACAATGATTTATGACGATTTTGTGTCGGTAATAAAAGTTTAACTAAATTGTCGTCTTTGCTTGGGTTTGTAGAAAAAGTGAATCAGCCTCTAACGTTTGTGAATTTAGAAAGAAGAAAGCCCACAAACGTGGGCTTGGATTACGCTTAGGAGTTGAAAGCATGGACTAAAGTTATCCATCCAGTGCCTTCACAAGAAACCTAGTTTAGGGAGCAATAAACGAGTATGCGTTCTAAGGTCATAAGAGCGGTCGAATTGAGGAGTATATAACCTACGTTTACGACATATCGTTCTTTGACGTATCAAATTATGGGCTGCAGTTAGTGATTTATTCAAATAGGATTTATTGTCGTAACGATTATTAGACCAACGCTAATATGATGCCACCGACAGTGAGGGCCGCAGAAAGGTATTGACCCGCAGAGTATGAGCCGTCTTCTTCTTCCTCGATTTTGTCAGGGTGATCCATGCCAAGTGCGCCATGTGTAAAGGACTCCACTTTTTCACCAACAGATTTATCTTCTGCTTCTACTCTCTTACTGTCGTGTTCGATTTGCTGCAGAGCGGCGAGGAGCGCTTTGCCCTCCGTGGACAGTGTCACCTTATTGTGTTCGACTTTTAGCGGCGAAGCGTTGCCTTCCTCTTGTGCAATACTTGTTTGCTTAGAGGCGACAGATTGTTTGGCATAGTTATTAACAGAAGTGCTTCCTACTGGATTCATCGAATACTCCTTGGAACATCGACACTCGGTCACTGAGTGCGGTAAAAAGCAGTTATATTACTATCGGCGGCAAAGTCTATTTCTGAAGCTATTTGGATAAAAACAGGTCTGCTTTTGCCGCTTCTGGTTTCTATTCGTGATCATTAGCAAAAAATAGACCAGCAGTAAGCAGACCGTTGTCACTCTATGAACTCGGAGCAGTGTGATGATGCAACGCAACGACAAGGTAGTAACTTAAATTGGAGACCAGCTACTTACATTGAAGATCGCTATTGCGCTTAGTGAGGTGTTGATATGCCGCCATGCGGTGAGCATCTTGTACATACCGTACTGGTGGTGCAAGAACCTCTAACTGATAATCAGTATGATCAGCAAGCATATTATCTGTTGGGCTAATTACAACCACTTTTAAGCTCGGGTTGCGGCTTAAGATTGATGCTGCCGTACCCAACCCTTGCTCGGTGTGAAACTTGCCCGCAACATGGACAACCTGAGCGCCTGGGTTGTCGTCTAGGTAGCTAACGATAGATTCCGCCATAGTTTCATCCCAAGTAACTTGAGCTGCAAACTGTTTTTCCGTCTGCTCTGGCTTACCGTGATGCATGGATGCCATGAACTTTTCTTTGTACGGACTACTACCAGTGTTGATGGCTTGTGCAATGAACATCCGCTGATCATCATCGAGCTTGTTAATGTAGTCTATCCCCTGACGACCAATACATCGGACAATGCCCTTTGGTGCATTCGCTGCAATCACCGGGAGATTTTTCTGCTTAGCAAACTCAACGAGAGGGCGATAGTCGCTCTCATAATTGGGCCAAGCATTGGCTTGTTTCATCAAGTACTGTTCACCGATTTCCCCACGCAGGTAAGCGTCAACAACAGGTTGTTTGTCGCGGGTAAATTGTTCCATTGATAACGCGAGTGGGCGGCCATAAGATGAAAGTTGTTTGAGCATATCGGTTTGAAAGCGATGAACGCCAGCATGTGTGTGCCATTCACCAATAAGAATGACATCTGCTTGTTGCAGCTCTTTTGGTAGTTCGCTTAGAGCGATGTGCTCGCCAGAAGGGGTGTAAAGTTGGTAGTCGTAAAAAGTAGTGACTTCCGCAGAGGTAGGGTGAGAGTTGGTTGATGGAACAGAAGAACAACCAGTAAGTAAGCCAGCAAAGAGCAAGCTTAAAATAGAAAAGCGCATTGAAAAGCCTCCAAAAATGTCCGGATGATATTAATGGAGGCTGAACAATGAATCAATATAAATGATAACTATTTGCGTTTGTTGTCTGCCACTATTATTACTGAGTGGACTTTTTGCGATATACGCGCAGCATAAAATCAGCCTCACACTGATAGAGTGTAGCGGACTTCAACTCTTCACGAAGTGCATCGGTTGCTTTCCATGCGAATGGCGTCATTTGCAATAAATCGAATGCGGCCCCGTCCTTCAAATTCATAACATAGTTAAGATGTTGTTGATGCTCTAATTCATATCCTTCAATATGTTCTGGCTCTTCACTGTGAAGACGAACATCTTGATAAATGCGTTCACGTAGTTGGTATAAGTGACGGCTTGCAGGTGTCACCGTGATGACCACACCGTTCTCTTTTACAACGCGCTGAAGCTCTTCTGCCTTGCAAGGGGCATAAATGCGCAAAATAGCATCTAAGGATTCATTCGCGAAAGGAAGCCGATGGCTAGAAGCGACGCTAAAGTGACTCTGTGTGTAGCGCTTCGCCGCATAACGAATCGCAACTTTTGAAATGTCCAATCCATATATCGTCGCATCGTCCGTTTGCGTTTGTATCGTTTTCTGCACTTGATCCGTGTAGTAACCCTCGCCGCAACCAATATCTAATAACTGATGACCGGTTCCCTCAGTGTATTTCGCGCACAGCTGCGCAACCTCTTGGCGCATTGGGTTGTAGTAATTCCCTTCAAGGAATCGACGACGAGCTTGCATCATCTCTTTATTGTCACCAGGATCTTTAGAACGTTTGTGGTGCGCTGGCATCAAGTTAACGTAGCCTTCTTTTGCTAAGTCAAACTGATGATTGTTTTCGCACTTAAACGTTTTTTCATTTAACGCTAGAGCTTGGTGGCATAGAGGGCATTGATAGTTCATGACGATCTCGAACAGAAAGTAGGGCGGCAAATTCTATCAAAAAGCGTGGTCTCAAGTGAAACAAAAAGAGCCGATGGAATCGGCTCTTATTCAGTATTAGTGGAAGAAGTCGACTTGCTCTTTCAAGTTCCGAGCTTGTTGTTGCAGTTCAATGGCACTTTGCGAGGTTTTCGCGCTGGTGTCGCGGCTTTCTCGGTTTAGTTCACTGATAGAATGGGCATTTGCAGCAATTTCTTGGGATACTTGCGCTTGCTCTTCTGAGGTCGCAGCAATGGCGTCGGCTTGAGACGCTATCGACTGGACTTGTACTGCGATGGCTTCTAATGCTGTACCCGCGTCTTGTGCTTTGTCTAAGACCTGATTGGCACTGCGTTGGCTGTCGGTCATCATATTAACTGCATTATGAGTAGAGCCTTTTAGCTTCTCAATAATTTCAACAACATCCTGAACTGAGCTTTGTGTACGGTGCGCAAGTGTACGCACTTCATCTGCTACAACTGCGAAGCCACGACCTTGCTCACCTGCTCGTGCGGCTTCAATGGCTGCATTCAACGCAAGTAGGTTGGTTTGCTCTGCAATCTCATCAATCATCTTCGTGACGGTTTGAATACTCTCACTATCGCGATTGACTTGCTCGATAGCCGCTGCTGATTGATCCAATTGATCGTTAAGTTGAGCAACGTCGATACATACGCCTTCAACAATCGCGAGACCAGACTGGCTATCGGTATTTGCTGAGCGTACGTTTTCCGCAATGCTTTCGACTTGTTGTGCGACAGATTGAGCGGAAGAGGCCATTTCTTCAATCGCTGTCACAACTTGCTCGACTTCTTCTTGTTGGCGGTCAGCTTGGGTCAAATTGCTATGGGCATCGTTGGCAACGCTGGTGGAGTTGCTCTCCACTAAGTCGCTTGTTGAACGGATCTTGCCAACAAGTTCATTGAGCTGACCTGCCATACTGGCAACACCCGAACTCAAGTTCGTAATTTCATTTTTTGATGCTTTACGAGACGCTGGGATGCTCAAGCTGACTTCGCCGCCAGCTAAGCGAGTCATGTATGAGTTTAGAGTCGTGAGAGGCTGTAGGCTACGGTTCAAGAAAAGCGTCAATACAACAAAAGTAATGATCGCCGCAACCGAAGAAATGATGGCGATAAGTTTGAGTAGTGTATCACTGCCTTTGGTCACTTCTTTGATGAACGTACCACCCAGTAGTTTCCAGTTCCAGCCTGGTACTTCGGTAAACACTAAGTACTTTTCGCCGACTGTTGAGCCGAATTGGTAAGGGTAGAGAATTAATCCGCTCTTTTGTTCAAAAATTTTATGGAAAGGCTTATTACCCTCGTAGTCACGAACTTCTGTGATTGAAGGGTCGGTTGCACTTTTGGTCGGATGGAGTAGGTACTTACCAAGATTGTTGTCGTCGTTGTCGACAATGATGGTATAGCCAGTATCGCCCCATTTAATCTCTTCTAGCGCATCGAATAGCGTTTGTGTTGCTTGATCTACGGGTAAACCAATAAACGATAACCCTGCAACTTTTCCTGTTGCATCTTTAATTGGAGAGTAATAGGTAATGTAGCGTTCGCCGTACAACTTTATTTGAGCGTAATATGGCTGACCAGCTTTTAGTTGCTGATAACCTGGGTGGTCGAGACCTAGTGTGGTTCCCACTGCTCGTTGACCTTGAGGATCTTTTAGTGAGGTAGATACACGGATAAAGTCATCTCCCAAAGGCGCGAATAAAGTCGCGATAGCACCGGTATCACGTGTGAAGCTATCGACCAGCTTTGTGTCGTTAATTAAGCTTTCACTGTATTGAGTGATGTTTGGTATTTCGTGACCCATGAAATCAACGGTATAGTTTTCGACATAAACACCGGCAAGGTAGCCATTACGAAAAGTGGACTCGAGCACTTTAGCGGTATGCAGATAAGCATCGAATTGGCCAGCAATGGTTTTAGCCATCGACTCTACTTTAGATTGGTGCTCTTTAAGGGTGCTTTTCAATAGAACATCGGAAGCGTTACGGTAAACAAGCGCAGCAATACTGCTGAAAGCAATGAATAGACACAAAGTGATAACCAGCTTTAACTGGAATCCGACACTTTGATTTCGGTATCTCTCTAACATAGATCAGTTCCTGATATTTTTATTATTTATGAGTTTTGTATCGGCATGCTATCGGTTTATATGATCGAATTTTTTGATATTTATTAATGAAATAGTCAAAAGTGACTGATAACCAATAAGTTAGTTGAGAGAGGACCATCTAAGTGGGGCTTTTATTACAAAAAAGGCCGGGTATCCCCGACCTTTGAGCTGGTTACAACTACTGCACTGAAATTACAGTGACAAGTTCATGAGTCTCACCTGGCTGGAGCGTTTTACCTTGCTCGATACTTGGAGCGTGAACAGTAGACTCAACACACAGCATGGTTTGGTAACCATCGTCAGCCATATCTGCCATACCTTGTGCACCTTCTGCCCAAGGGTTCCAAAGTACCGTGGAGTTATGACCATGGTTTTCCACGCTTAATGTACGATTCAGTTCCGGATCTTTTACCAAAATTTTCGCTTCTGGTTGCGTGTAAACGCGATCAATGGTGTCAGTGAGTTGCAGAACATCACCACCTTGGCATACCGCATCAGCCTTCAAGCTATCAATGTACTCGGCACCCATGCCTGTCGTTTGTGCTTGCTTAATGTCTCCAACGTTTAGGTAAGTATGTAACGCGCCAGAGAAGGTCCAAGCTTCGTCATCGATGTTCATGACTTTGAGTGTCACTTTTAGCTCATCGCCAACTTCAACCACCAAACGAGCGTCAAACATATGTGGCCAAATATCGTGGATTTCTTCTGTCGGGAACAGAGCAAGTTCAACAATCACGCCGTTATCGTTCTCGCGATGTTCAACCAGCTCCCATTCAGCAGTACGTGCGAAACCATGAGCCGGTGCTGCAATACGGCCAAACCATGGCCAGCAAACGGGAATGCCGCCTCGCAGAGCTTTTTTCCCGTCGAAAATTGCCTTCTCGCTCATCCAAATCAAATCTTCATGACCAGCAGGAGTGAACGAAACAACGTGACCACCATGTAAGGAGATGCCTGCTGTCGCTTTCTCATGAATAACACGTACTACTTTGACCTGATCAATTTCAACGACAGTAACGTTATCAGATAACACGGTTAGAGCTGGGAGAGTTTTTAAATCCATGTGCTGTTTCCTATCATTGGGGAAAGTAGGGTTTCGACATCCGTCGCAAATACAATGCAACAGCGCCGAGGTATTCTCTCAAATTCCAGATACAAAAAAGGCGACTCTAGAGCCGCCTTTTCTTTAACGAAGTTATTCGCTAATTGCTAACTATCTAATTACTTAGAGATGTGAGCGATTAGGTCTAGAACTTTGTTTGAGTAACCGATTTCGTTGTCGTACCAAGATACAACTTTAACGAAGTTATCAGTTAGAGCGATACCAGCTTTAGCATCGAATACAGAAGTTTGAACTTCACCGATGAAGTCTTGAGATACTACTGCATCTTCAGTGTAACCTAGAACACCTTTTAGCTCGCCTTCAGAAGCTTCTTTCATTGCTGCACAGATAGCTTCGTAAGATGCGCCTTCTTTTAGGTTAACTGTTAGGTCAACTACAGAAACGTTAGCTGTTGGTACGCGGAAAGCCATACCAGTTAGTTTGCCGTTTAGTTCTGGAAGAACAACGCCTACAGCTTTAGCAGCACCAGTTGAAGATGGGATGATGTTTTGAGAAGCACCACGACCACCGCGCCAGTCTTTAGCAGAAGGACCGTCTACAGTTTTTTGAGTTGCTGTAGTAGCGTGAACTGTAGTCATAAGACCAGATTCGATACCGAACTTGTCGTTAAGAACTTTAGCGATAGGCGCTAGACAGTTAGTAGTACAAGAAGCGTTAGAAACGATGTCTTGACCAGCGTAAGTAGCGTGGTTAACGCCCATTACGAACATTGGAGTAGCGTCTTTTGAAGGACCAGTTAGAACAACTTTCTTCGCGCCAGCTTCGATGTGCTTACGTGCAGTCTCGTCAGTTAGGAAAAGACCAGTTGCTTCTGCAACAACGTCAACACCGATTTCGTCCCATTTAAGGTCCGCTGGGTTGCGCTCTGCAGTAACACGTACAGTTTTACCGTTAACGATTAGGTTACCGCCTTCAACTTCAACAGTACCGTTGAAACGGCCGTGAGTTGAGTCGTACTTAAGCATGTATGCCATGTAATCTACGTCGATAAGGTCGTTGATACCTACAACTTCGATGTCAGCACGCTCTTGCGCTGCACGGAATACGAAACGACCGATACGGCCAAAACCGTTAATACCTACTTTGATAGTCATTATAGTTGCTCCACAACTTAATTTCTGATTAAAGATAACTGGTAGTAAAATTACAGAATCCAGTAAACATCTGCAAGTGATAATCGGACTTAACTTGTTTAAAGTCAAAAAAAAGCGACGCTTTTTTTAACAATTCTTCGCAAATGTTCGTTTTTTAAACTTTTAACTGATTCTTCTGTAGTCCAGTTGGCGTAATATAACTGGTGAGATAAGTGCTCTTATCAAATTAATTACGCATGGTGTCCTGGTGAGAAAGTATGTGCTACAACTGTTAAGAGAAGCAAGTTTTTTGCTAAAAAAGTCAATACCAAAAACAGTAGAGAAGGAGCAGAAAGTCGTGGAACAAAACGGGAAAAAAGTGGCGAAGTCAGATGAGCAGTGGCGTGAGCAACTTTCTGAAGAAGAGTTTCGTGTCTGCCGAGAGCAAGGTACAGAACCGCCTTTCAGCGGTAAACTACTGCATAATAAAGAGACGGGTGTTTATGCTTGTACCTGTTGCAATGCCCCTCTCTTTGTCTCTGATAACAAGTATGACTCTGGCTGTGGTTGGCCAAGTTTTGATGCGCCCATCAATGATCAAGCGGTGCGCTATTTAGAAGATCTGAGTCACGGAATGGTACGTACAGAGATTCGTTGTGCCGCATGTGATAGCCATCTAGGGCACGTTTTTGAAGATGGCCCACAGACCACGGGTGAGCGTTTTTGTGTTAATTCAGTGTCGTTAATTTTCAACAAATCAGAACAATAACGACAAAATTGTGCTCGATAGTGTTTTATCCTTTCAATACGATTTGTTGTAAGTAGAAAACAGAGTGTAGTTTGACCCAAAGAAAAACTCCCGCCAATTGCGGGAGTTTTTTCGTTTATATCTCTTTGGGTATCATTGCTGGAGAGTAGTTTCCTCTCTCTATGGCTTTTGCCACCGATTCAGCTAATTCATCTAGCTGCTGATATTGCTCTGCATGACTAAAATTAAACATACGCTTGAGCTGCTTTTCATCAGCAAGCGGGACGTCGAATCTTTTTGCAACCATTGCCCACAGATACGCGCGCTCTTTTTCTCCAAGCCCTTGATGAATGCTTGCCATTGATTTGAGAATGATCGGATTAAGGTTGTCTTCATCCGATAAAGACAACGCTTTATTCAGCAGTATTAACGTTTTCTTGGCATCTCGATTAGTATAGAAAGTAGCTAATGCATATTGCATCTCAGCAGTATTTAACTTGGGTGAGCCTTCCATTTGTAAAAATGCGCGACGAGCTTGGATGTCACCCGTTTGAGACCACAAAAAATACAAAGTAGCCGGGTCTTCTGAGCCTTTTAACTCGTTTACGATGCGTTCTAGCTCATCAATACTGTGTACCAAAGCGTTAAAACGCTGTCTCTTGAGAGCACTTTGATCAATAGGTGTGATCTGAGAGGCGAGTTCTAAGCATTTTCTATATTCAGCGACCAGAGCGTATTCGATGATTTGGTTGGCTTCTGATGGTTTTTTCAATTGCTCAAACCGATGCCATACTAAATTTGTTCTGGGAACTCGACATTGCCCGTCATCCATATTGAGCTGTTTGCAGCGCAGCTCTGGTGTTTTTTGGCACAACTCTTCGGTTGTCACGTTACCTTCGAAACAGCCCGTTAGTGCGAGACTTGTGAGGCTGAGAAGTAACCAGTGTGTTCTTTTCATGGCTTTGCTTGTGATCCGTTACACCAATTCATTTTCGTATTCTTGACTCAGTTTCTTAACCCGTTATGTTCTGTAAATAGAATGTAATAAGAAGGTACATTATGGACGCAGAACAACTATTACAAGCGATGACTCCAGAAGTTTATGATCGCTTAGTCTATGCAGTAGAAACGGGAAGATGGCCTGAGGGTACAACACTTTCTAAAGAGCAGCGAGATTCGTGTATGCAAGCTGTGATGTTGTATCAATCAAAACATAATACTGATGCGCAGCATATGACGGTTGCGGCAGGTGGTGAAATCAGCTTTAAATCGAAGCAAGAACTTAAAAAACAATTTAGCGGAGAAGAGAGCGACATTGTTCGTGTCAATCCGAACATTGATTAAGTGAACCTTTGATTTTTATAGGGTTCCCTTTACCGCTACTACTTTGACTTTAAAAGAAAAAAGCCCAATCTCTATTGGGCTTTTTAGATCGTAGTAAGCTTGAATTTACAGGCTCATCTCACCACGCAGTACTTGCTGCATTCTCTCTTTCACTTCTTCGTAAGAAAGGTTTTGGCTTAGAAGGTAATGCAGTTTTGCTAGTGCCGCTTCTGGCGTCATGTCAAAGCCGCTGATAACTCCAGAGTCTGCCAGTGCACAACCCGTGGCGTAGCCGCCCATATTCACTTTGCCTGCCAAACATTGAGTTAGGTTCACGACAATAACGCCGCGCTCAGAGGCCTCTTTAAGGTGACCCAGTAGCTCAGGGTTTTGAGGCGCGTTGCCCACACCAAAAGTCAACAGAATCATCGCATTTACAGGCTGACGAAGCGTATTACGAATAACTTCATGTGATATACCAGGATACATAGTGATCACGCCGATTGGCTGTGGTGTAATGTTGTGAACCTTAAATTCACCTTCTGGTTGTGCACCAACGGTTACGCTGTTACTTACTTGAATATTGATCCCAGCTTCCAGTAGTGGAGGAAGGTTTGGTGAAGTAAAGGCATTAAAACCGTCAGCATGAGATTTTGTGCTGCGGTTACCACGCATCAACTGATTATTGAAGAACAAAGTCACTTCGTTGATCGGGTAGTTTGCGGCAATATGCAGAGCATTCAGTAGGTTTGCTTGACCGTCAGAACGCAGCTCCGCAAGAGGGATCTGTGAACCCGTAACAATCACTGGCTTGCCAAGGTTTTCAAGCATGAAAGACAATGCAGATGCTGTGTATGCCATGGTGTCAGTACCATGTAGGATGACGAAACCATCGTATTTGTCATAGTTGTCACGAATATCATCCGCAATCTGCTGCCAGTCGGCAGGCGTCATATCTGATGAGTCAATCAGAGGATCGTATTCGTGGATAGTGTAATCCGGCATTTCAGGACGGTGAAACTCTGGCATGCTTGCTAGTTGCTTTTCCATAAAGCCAGCAACAGGCACATAGCCGTGATCCGATTTTTGCATTCCGATGGTGCCACCGGTGTAAGCGATGTAGATGTGTTTTCTAGTCATCGTTTTTTTCTTTCATGTAGGGGAACAGAGGCGGGGATTATATACCTAAATAACCTTGAGATGCGAGGCTATGCGCACAGCATCAGAAAGTCATCTGAGGAGATGTTGAGCGTAATAAAAAGGGCACCTCAAGTAGAGGTACCCTTTGTAATATTAATGAAAAAGCTACTGCACTTGGCAGTTCAAACAAAATGCGTATTGACCTTTAGGATCGTTAAAGCTTTGTAGCAAGCTTGCGTCTTGTTCAAACTGTTGAGCTACGGGTTGAAGACTTTTTGGTAGCAAGCTGGTTGCATCAATACCTAGAGAGACTTTCACCTGTTTCATGAACTCTTGTAAAAATAGTTCAGTGGGAGAAAGCGGTTCTTCTACCCAGTAAATGCCGTAATCGGTCACATTCGCCAGTTTCGCCGCTAGTTCTACGGCATCATCAAAGTCACCCATTTGGTCAACAAGACCAAAGGATAGGGCGTCTTGTCCTGTCCAAACTCGACCTTGAGCGACGTTGTCGACTTCCTCTAGAGACATATCGCGATTCTCGCCAACCAAAGAAATAAAGCGCTTATAACCGTGCTCGATACCTAATTGGAATACTTGAGACGCGCCGTCAGAAAGGCCAGTGGTAATACCGTCACCAGAGAACGGCGATGTGCCAACGCCATCAGTATTAATGCCTAACTTGCTAAAGCCTTTTTCAAACGTGGTGATGACACTAAAAATACCAATGGAACCCGTCAGTGTTGTTGGCTGAGCAACGATCTTGTCTGCGCTCATTGAAATCCAATAACCACCAGAAGCGGCTAAACTCGACATGGATACAACAACTGGCTTGCCTGCTTGTTTCAGTGCTTCTACTTCGTTGCGAATCACTTCAGAGGCAAAGGCACTACCCCCAGGGCTATCTACTCGCAACACGACCGCTTTCACCTTTTCATCATTGCGTGCTTGACGCAACAAGCTTGCGACGGTGTCACCTCCGACAGTACCACGAGGTTGTTGACCATCCATAATCGCGCCACTGGCTAGAACAACGGCGATATCGTGCTGAGGTAGTGTGTAATCAGGGCGAATCGTTGCAAGGTAGTCGTAGTAACCAATCGCGTTGTAGCTGTCTTTGCCGTCACTACCAAACTGCTTTGCAAATAGAGTGCGAATGTCTTGGCGTGTCGCGAGTTCATCAACCAAGCCCAGTTTAACCGCGAGCTGAGCAAGATCACCGTCCACTGACTTCATTTCGTCAATCAGCTCATCCATGGTTGGGTTAAGCACTTTCGCATCAATATTTCGGTTTGTTGTTACGTCATCAACAAAAGCACTCCACAATTGAGTAACCCAACGTGTTGCAGACTCTTTCGCCGCATCGGACATGTCATCACGAATAAACGGTTCGATAGCGGATTTATAAGTACCTACGCGAAAAACATGAGTAGAAACATCAAGCTTTTCCAATAACGTTTTGTAGTACATTGAATAGGCACTGTAACCTTTAATCAATACGCCGCCATCCGGTGCCAGGTAAACTTTATCAGCGTAACTTGCCAAGTAATATTGGCTTTGGTTGTAGAAATCACCTACAGCGTAAACTGGTTTACCTGACGCTTTAAATTCGTTCAACGCTTTCGCGATGTAACGTAATTTCGTGAGATTTGTTTCTGGCATGTCTCGCAGTGCTAGCACTAATCCAGACACTTTAGGATCGTCTTTCGCGTAGCGAATAGTATCAACGATATCGAAAAGGACGTTTTCTTTCGGTAACTCATTGCCCAAAAGGGAACCAGCAAAAGAGTCCATTGGATTTACATAGCGTCTTTGTTCGACAATCGGACCTGAAAGATTCATCACCAATGCCGACTCTTTTTCGACGACGGGTTGACCGTCTCCGGTATAAGTAAAAGCAAAGTAGAAAACGGCAATCATCAGCAAGAAGATCAGGTTTGCCAGTGCGAGTCTGATAAAGGTGATGCTCTTCCATATCCCTTTAAATATCAAACCAATAAATTTGAAGAGTTTTTTCATCTTGTCTCCATAACGAGATAGTTACGCCGAGTCTAACAAAGTATGGGTTCTTATCTCTAAGATCTCAAAAGATAACATTTTTTTAGCTTATCACGACCACTCAACAATTGGCATATTTTCACGCGAGATTGATCGGTGTTACAAAAATGTAAACGCTTGTTTGATTTTTTGGTTGAGCGGGCTTAATCTGGTCAGACCATGATAATAACAATGGATGTTAAGTGATGTCTGCCATGTACCCAAACCTATTAAAGCCACTGGATCTCGGTTTTACACAATTACGAAACCGAGTCCTGATGGGATCAATGCACACGGGCTTAGAAGAGCACAAAGAAGGATTACAGAAGCTCGCGGCTTTCTATGAAGAACGCGTGAAAGGCGGTGTTGGACTGATTGTAACCGGAGGTTTTTCTCCGAACTTACGCGGTCGTTTGCACCCATTGAGTGCTGAGTTCAGCAAGCCAAAGCATGCCAAGGCCCACAAAGTTGTGACAGAAGCGGTGCACAAGCACGGCGGCAAAATTGCCCTACAAATTCTTCATGCTGGGCGTTATGCCATGCATCCATTCTCGCAAAGTGCGTCTGGCATTAAAGCGCCAATTGCAAAGTTTGCTCCGAGTGAAATGAGCGACCGCCAGATTAAGAAAACCATTGATGCCTTTGCGAACAGCGCTGAGTTAGCCCAGCTTGCTGGTTATGATGGCGTCGAGTTAATGGGCTCGGAAGGTTACCTGATAAACCAATTCTTATGTAAGCGCACGAACATGCGTTACGACGAATGGGGTGGCAGTTACAAAAAACGTATGCGTTTTCCGCTAGAAATTGTCAAAGCGGTTCGTAAGGCGGTGGGCGACAAGTTCATCATCATTTTCCGTCTCTCTATGCTGGATCTTGTCGAGCAGGGCAGCACATTTGAAGACGTTATCGAATTGGCGAAAGCGCTTGAAGAGGCTGGCGTCACGATTATCAATACGGGTATTGGTTGGCATGAGGCTCGAATTCCGACCATTGCGACTCAAGTACCACGCGGTGCGTTTACGTGGGTTACGGAAAAAGTTAAACCTCACGTTTCGGTTCCTATCATCACTTGTAACCGAATAAATACGCCAGACGAAGCAGAACGTATTCTATCTTCTGGGCATGCCGATATGGTTTCGATGGCGCGCCCATTCTTGGCTGATCCTTACTTTGTTGCTAAAGCCGAACAGGAAAAAGCGCAGCTCATTAATACATGTATTGGATGTAATCAGGCGTGTCTAGATAACGTGTTTAAAGGTAAGCGTGCCAGTTGCTTAGTGAACCCTCTAGCGTGCTATGAAACCGAAATTGTTGTTGAACCAGCCTTTAAGAAGAAAAACATTGCCGTTGTCGGAGCCGGCCCGGCGGGCTTGGCTTGTGCGACTACACTGGCTGAACGTGGCCATAAGGTTGATTTGTTCGAAAAGAACGACCGCATCGGTGGTCAGTTCCGTCTTGCGATGCAGATCCCTGGTAAGGAAGAGTTTCGAGAGACGATACGATATTTCGCTAATCGTATTGATGAAACAGGCGTGAATCTGCACTTATCGACGGAAGCGAACTATGACCTACTAACAGAATACGATGAGATCGTGATGGCGTCGGGTGTCGAGCCACGTAAAGTCAATATTGATGGAATTGAGAACCCAGAAAAAGTCGTCGACTATCAAACTCTCATTCGAGACAAAACGCCAGTCGGTGAGAAAGTGGCTATCGTTGGTGCTGGTGGTATTGGCGTAGATGTCGCGACCATGCTCACAGAGCCAGTTGGACAAACGTTGGATGACTGGCTGCATGAATGGGGAATCGACAAAGAGATGTCTCAACCGGGTGGTTTATACCCTTACCCTGATGCGGTCAGCGATAAAGAAGTCTGGGTACTTCAGCGTCGTAAAGGTCGTGTAGGTAAAGGTCCGGGTAAAACGACTGGTTGGATCCATAAACGTACCCTTGAAAAAAGGGGCGTACATTTAGTCGGTGGCGTGTCTTACGATAAAATTGATGATCAAGGTTTGCACATTCATGTAGATGGAAAAGAACAATTATTGAACGCGGACAAAGTCGTCATTTGTGCGGGGCAAGAGTCTGTTCGTCCATTTGAAGATAAATGGTCTGAACTTGGAGAGAAGATTCATATCATTGGCGGAGCTGACCATGCGGGTGAACTTGATGCTGTGCGTGCGATTCGTCAAGGCGTTAAATTGGCGGTAAAACTCTAGTCTTTCAAGGTGTGTTTACTATGAAAGCTGCGCTTTGAGCGCAGCTTTTTTGTATAGAACTAGTCACTGATATCTGGCAGTTGTTTGGCCATTACCACGCCAGCAAGAGTAATAAAAGAGAACACTAACACCACAGCTGAAAGGCTCAAAAAGTTCGACATAACACCAAGAGAACTCATTAGAAGCAGCATTATCCCAACCACCGTGTTACTCACGGCTACATAGCTTGTCCGTTTGTCACCTTCCGCGATATCAACTAAGTAGGTTTTTCGTCCGACTCGTATTCCGTCGTGGGCAATACACACACAAAAGTAGAGCAGAGGAATCACGAATAGGAAGCTTTGGCTAGCGGTGACCCACGTATCGTAAACAAATAAAACAACACCAAGTAGCGCGCTCATCGTTGCGCCTATGACCATCACACTGCGGCTAGATCGATCGGACATTCTTCCCCAGAAAGGACCTGATACAAAGGAGGCCAAGCCACTCGCAAACATAAAGAGAGCTAGCACCCAGAGCTGTCCACCGAGAGATTGCTGTGCCAGCACAACGTAGTACGGTGCACTCAGCGCAGAACATAAAAATAGTGTCCGCGTGATAACGAATCGACGAAAGGTCAGGTCTGTTTTAAGTAACGCGAGTTGTTTAAATGCCTCAAGAACGCCATTTCGACCACCGTCTACCTCACCGGCATACTCATTAATTCGCGCATAGACTAATGCCGCAACAAGCCATATGACGCCCGCTAAGCCTAAACTCAGACCGTAAAATCGCTCTGTCGGCTCTACGTCCCATAACCAGGCTAGTGCCAGAAGGCTCGCGAAAAGCAGCGTAACCAGGCCAGCAGCGCTTGAAGACCAGCCGTTAACTTGACCTCGTTGGTTTTTAGGGATGGTTTTGCCCAATACATCTTTTGATGCGACGGAATTTAAACCGCGTGAGAGGCTGAAGATCATAAGACATGCAATCACACCATAACCCGCAGCTGCTCCTGTTAGAGTTAATGCGACCAATCCGATTGCAAATATGGAAAGAGCCTGCAAGATGCTGCCAATTACCCAGACCCATTTTCTTACTGGAATGCGTCGGATGTAGTGCGCGATGCTAAGTTGTGGGATAAGGGATCCTGACTCACGAATAGGAACCAGCCAACCAATTAAGTAAACCGGTGCCCCAAGACTTTGTAGTATCCACGGCAACGTGACTTTAGGGTTGATTAACGCATCGCCGACCTTCGTTAAAAACTGAGCAAGAATGATTTTAAGAAAGTTGCCGGGAACTTGATGGCAAGCTGATTCAGGAATCGCCTTACAGGCACGGGCATCTTCGTCATTAACGATCTTTTCGTAAATGCTGTTTTGTTTATCCTTGTTCATCAACCTGCCTATGTTCAACTTATTCATTTCGCGAATAAATTAACATTAAATCGAGTTTGATGTTAAGTGAAGCACGTTATCAAGCCCACAGAAAACCGGTTGTTATTCGTAGGAACAGATTGTGCTAAAGTGGCGTAAACAAAATAACAACGATATTCGATAAGGATTCTTTCATGGACGCTCTCGATCTTTTGCTCAATCGCCGATCTATCGCGAAGTTATCTGCGCCTGCACCAGAAGGTAAAGCACTTGAGAACATCATTCGTGCAGGCCTTCGTGCGCCTGACCATGCGGGATTAACCCCTTGGCGTTTCGTTATCGCACAGGGCGATGGTTTGAAAAAACTGTCAGATATCTTGGTAAAAGCCGCAGAAGCTGAAAATAGTGATGAAGCGGCGGTCGAAAAGGTGAAAAATGCGCCATTTCGTGCGCCAATGGTGATCACGGTGATTGCTAAAGTAACGGAACATGAGAAAGTGCCTGCACTAGAGCAACACTTATCTGCGGGATGTGCCGTACAATCCATGCAGATGGCAGCGGTAGCGCAAGGCTTTCAAGGATTTTGGCGCTCAGGTAAGTGGATGTTCCATCCAGAAGTTCATCAAGCGTTTGGTTTAGAAGGCGACGATGAGATTGTTGGTTTCTTGTACCTAGGTACGCCTGGTTGCACACCGATGAAAGTTCCTGAGCGTGACCTTTCTCAGTTTGTTGAGTTTCTATAACTGAACATCTAGGTAAATTGACTGTTTATTTATACAGTTTTTCTTGATTTATTAGGGCTACATTCGTTAATGTGGCCCTAATTATATTTATTTCCAAAACGTTATGTCTCGTCTGTTTATTGCTGAAAAACCAAGCTTAGGCCGTGCGATTGCCGCTGCACTGCCAAACCCTCAAAAGAAAGATCAAGGATTCATCCGCTGTGGGAACGGGGATATCGTTACTTGGTGTATCGGCCATTTGCTCGAACAAGTCGAACCTGATGCTTACGATGAGCGTTATAAAAAGTGGAATATGGCAGATTTACCAATTGTTCCGCAGCAATGGCAGCTCAGACCGAGGAAAAGCGCAAGTAAGCAATTAACAGTGATTCGTAAATTGCTCAAAGAAGCTAACGAAGTCATTCATGCAGGAGACCCAGACCGAGAGGGGCAGCTGTTAGTTGATGAAGTTCTCGACTATTGCAAGTTATCTAAAACCAAGAAGGAATCCACACAGCGTTTGCTGATTTCCGACTTGAACTTACCTGCGGTGAAACGCGCACTCAGTTCTATGCGCAGTAATCGCGAGTTTATCCCACTTTCAGTTTCTGCATTGGCTCGCTCTCGGGCTGATTGGTTGTATGGCATGAACATGTCTCGTGCTTATACCTTGCTTGGTCAAAAAGCAGGGTATCAAGGTGTTCTCTCGGTAGGGCGAGTGCAAACGCCAGTTCTTGGCTTAGTGGTGCGTCGTGATGAGGAAGTCGAAAACTTTGTCCCGAAGGACTATTTTACCCTACATGCTCTGATCCCATATCAAGATGCCAATGGTACTTTTGATATTCGTGCTCGTTGGAAGCCAAGTGAGGCATGCAAGCCTTGGCAGGATGAAGAAGGGCGAGTGTTAAACCGTAAGTTAGTGGAAAACGTTGCAAACCGTATTGCAAATCAACCCGCGAAAGTGACGGAGTCGGAACAAAAGCAAACCAAGCAATCAGCACCATTACCTTATTCATTATCTGCTTTACAGATCGATGCAGCGAAGCGCTATGGTATGAGTGCGCAACAAGTACTAGATACTTGTCAGGCATTGTATGAAAAGCACAAGCTGATCACTTATCCACGTTCAGATTGTCGCTATTTACCGATGGAACACTACTCACAAGCAGAGATGGTGACAACAGCTATTGCGAATAACGCAAAAGAGCTGCAAGGTGCCGTTCAGGGAGCAGACTTAACATTAAAGTCCAAAGCCTGGAACGATAAAAAAGTGGATGCGCACCATGCGATTATCCCTACACCAAAACAAGCTAATGTGAATGCGCTTTCGGGCAATGAGATGAAAGTGTATCAATTGATTGCGCGCCAGTATCTCATGCAGTTTTATCCGGTGGCGGTTTACGCAGAAGCGAAATTAGTTTTCGATATCGCTGGTGGTACGTTTATCGCGAAAGGTCGTCAGTTAGTTTCGCCGGGTTGGAAAGCGCTAATGGGCAAAACTGACAAGGAAGATGAAGGTATTGATGCCGTTCCACCGTTACCAGAAGGCACCGTGTTAACTTGTCGTGAAGGGGAAATAAAAGACCGAAAAACCGAGCCACCAAAGCACTTTACCGAAGCATCGCTGTTGCAAGCGATGACCGGGATCGCCCGTTACGTTGCGGATAAAGAACTGAAAAAAATCCTTCGCGATACTGATGGGCTAGGTACGGAAGCGACTCGCGCTGGTATTTTGGACACGCTGTTCAAACGCCAACTGCTCAAGCGTCAAGGTAAATCAATTCTCAGCTCTCCTGCGGGAAGAGGTCTCATTCATGCCTTGCCACAGGATTCAACGTACCCAGATATGACGGCTCATTGGGAGCACCAGTTACAAGGTATGGCAGAGAGAAATCAGGCATATCAGCCGTTTATGCAAGCACTAGAGCAACGCATTGATGGCTTGATGGCACAAGTAAAAGCAGGGCCGATCCCTGATTCATTGCGTCATCTACCCAAAGTGGAACGTCCTGCGTTTAAACGTAAAAAGCGTAGTTATTCAAAGAGTGGTGGCGCAACTAAATCTCGTGCAACCAAAGGTAAGCAGGCATAGGACAAGCGCGGCGTAATTAAACTCCGCGCATGCTTGAAAATAGATTACTCGAACAGATCACCGTGGTTTTGGATCGCGCCTCTTACTTCACCTTGAGTTAACACGCGTTTGTCCAGTACCTCTTTCACCTGGTTGCCCAAGTCAACTAATGTATCTCGATTCGCTTGAGTTTGGCGTTTACCAGCACTTCTCAAGCAGTAATTTAGTTCGTGCTCTTCGCTAAAATTAACCAAATCCCTATCTGCTGCCATCGTGCTTTCTCCTTATTTGTTCTACTTTTTCCTAAGTCTGGATTGGATGTAGATAAATTCAAGTTAGATTGCGCGAATTATGCTGGTGGATCACTGATGAACATTATGTTTGCCAACCAAGTCACGATTATGAAGCCTGGCTTTGATGGTATTTGGTTTAGTGATGGTTGTGTCTTAATGCTGCTACCAAGGTAACTCAGTACCATCGTAGTTAATAAATCGACCTGAAAGTTGCGGTGTACTCAGCTCTATCACGTTCGCGAGGCCCTGTGCGGAGGTTTGCGTATCTATCAATGCATTTGGTCCGCCCATTGCCGTTTTTACCCAACCAGGGTGAAGCGCTAAAACGGTAAATCCTTCAGGTGTTAAATCATTACTCAAGCTTTTAACAACCGAGTTTAGCGCCGCTTTCGATGAACGATAAATATAACCGCCACCGGACGTATTTTCGGTCATGCTCCCCACTTTTGATGAGATACAAGCAATCTTTTTCATCTTGCCTTGTTGTAAGCGAGGGTAACAGTGCTCAACCAGTTTTAACGGTGCAATGGTGTTCACTTCGAGGACTTTACGCCATTCTTCTACGTCAGTGTTTCCAAAGCCGTATCCCTTGGGGCCGTAATATCCCGCATTGTTAATGAGTAAGTCGATGGCGGGGAGCTTATCTGCAAGCAGAGCGACTTGTTCGTAGTGAGTAACATCCAGTTCGTGCAAAACTAGATTGCTGTAATGTGAGGCTAGAGTTTGTAGTTCAGAACTGTTCTCTAAGGAACGGCTAGTAGCGTGTACTTGATGGCCTTGCTTCAGGTAAAGCTCAGTTAAGCTAAGGCCAATGCCGCGATTTGCTCCGGTAATAAAGACGGTTTGACTCATACAAACACCTATATTTTTTTGATTTCAGTTGAAAGTCATTGTGTTAGCTAAGCGCAATAAAATCAACCAGCCACCACGCACCAACAACGAAAGATGAAAATAGGGACAGAGCACAAAGAGAGCCAAACAGTGCGCCGAGAATAGCAAAGAAAGTAGAATTCATATGTATATTAAATTTAGTTGATATTGAAAATCATTATCAATTAAATTGCATTTTATTCAACCCTTGAAGTTGATACTATTTCGTTACCATTGTTATTAAGAATTTCTCATGCTGCCATTTATCTACCACCCGATTTATTCTCAACTTGAGTTGCCAGAGGGGCATCGTTACCCAATTATGAAATACCAGTACCTCTATGAATCGGTATTGGTGCATATGGAGAAAGATAACTGGAAAGAGCACACGCAGTTTTTCCAACCCGAAGCATTAACTGTTGGGGAAGTAAAACGTGTTCATGACGAGGAATACGTCGAGTTACTTGTTAGTGGAAACATGCCAGCTGCGAAGATGCGCCGAATAGGTTTTCCTTGGAGTGAGTATCTCATTACCAGAACGCTAACTTCAGCAGCGGGCACGGCTCTGACCGCAAAAAAGGCACTTGAGTACGGTGTGGCCATTCATTTGAGTGGTGGGTATCATCACGCACACAAAGAGTTTGGCAGTGGTTTTTGTTTATTTAATGACTTAGTGATCGCGGCTAGGCAAGCACTCGAAGTTGAGCATGTCGATAAAGTATTGATCATTGACAGTGATGTTCATCATGGGGATGGAACAGCAACTTTATGTGACGATGAGCCAGATATCATCACGCTTTCTTTCCACTGTGACAAAAACTTCCCGGCTAGAAAGCCTCAGTCTGATCTAGATGTGCCTTTGATACGAGGGACCGGTGATGAGGCTTTTTTAATGGCGTTTAAGGAAGTGGTCGATATGGCGCTTAATCTTCATCGTCCTGATTTGGTTATCTACGATGCTGGTGTTGATATACATCAAGACGATGAGTTGGGATATTTTGATGTTTCGACGCAAGGGATTTTAGAACGTGATAGATTTTTAATGCAAACAATGAAATCGCGAGGTATCCCTGTCGCAGCTGTCGTCGGAGGTGGATATCGAACGAATCATGCAGACCTTGTCCCAATTCATTTACAGCTCATTAATGCCGCTAAAGAAGTCTTTGTTGGTAAGTAAATACAACTAGACGTAAGTATCAACCTGATTAAAAACGGGACACTGAAACGAAAAGGTCTTAATTTCTAAGCGTGCTCTTTGTGAATGTGGCGATTGCTGGGCTTGTATTCAAGGAGGGATTTGTACAAATCTTTTCAAATCTGGATATACGAAAAAGCCCGCTAATTTCTTAGCGGGCTTTTTCTAAATGTGGCGGAGAGATAGGGATTTGAACCCTAGATACGCTATTAACGTATGCCGGTTTTCAAGACCGGTGCTTTCAACCACTCAGCCATCTCTCCGTTGTTGAGGCGCATAATATAAGGCTTTGAAAATGTTGTAAACCCCTAGTTGAACTGATTGGATGTTTACTGCGCAAATTTGTGGTTTGTGTTGTTTAAATAAACAAAAACTCCCCAAAAAGGGGAGTTTGAATAGTATATGGATTGCTAGGTATTAATCGTTTTTAGAATAAAAACGCTGTAACTCAGTTAAACCTTGCATCAAAACTGGCAACTTCGGTGCATCATCTCGAAGTCGTTTGTAATTTTTGTCATACAACTTGTAGTTGCCAAACTTATCGATCACTGTGGTTTGTGAGCTAGTAATTAAGGCAAGCTCACGAGTGTCACCCGCTAGGATCCAACGGCGACGACTTTCGTCAAATAGGTTACGACCACTACTGTAATCATATGGGTTGGAAGATACACCGAGCATATCCTGCAACAACGTGACCGAAAGGTCCAAGTGGCTTGTGCTGTGATTAAATTCACCAGCCAACATTCCTGGCCATTGGATTACCATAGGAACTTGTAACTGATAACGGCTGTAGTTGCTGTTTGCGCCCCAGCTGTTCGTATTGGTTTCGTTAAACTCACTACCGTGATTAGAAGTGATAATCACGATGGTGTTTGTCAATAGTCCATTTTTTTCAAGCTCATCAATAATACTAGCGACGGTTTTATCCGCTGATTTCACCGCATATTCATAAGCTTTTTTGAAGCGATCACTTGCGGACATTTCTTCGTCATTATTTGAAGGGATCGATTCAAAATTATCAACGGTGGTGACTTCGATGTAACTAAACCATGGTTGACTCGCTTTCTCTGTTAACCATGTATTCCAGTTCGCGATAGATTGCTTATCGGTATGAGCTTGTGTGCCATCGAGGTCTTCCGCTAGTTTTAAGTCGCGGAAAATAATCTCTGAGTAGAGATCATCTTCAAACCCGCTGCCACTGAATAGGCCGAAGTTGTAACCCTGATCTTTCAGTACATCGAGTAACACTGGCGAAGCACCTTGCGCCTTGATGCTTGAGGCGTAACTGGTTGGTAAGCCGTAGAACAAACCAAAAGCCCCGTAAGTATCATTACTTGAACTGTAATGATTACGGAAGTTCTGATTGTTTTCGGCAAACTCATAGAGGTTAGGCATCTCTTCTGGATTCAGCGCGTCTGCACGCAGGTTATTTACGCTGATCATCAACACGTTGAGCTTATTGACTCGACGGTTAAACTCTAGCTTTTCTAGAGGGTAATTGACTAACTCTACGTTGCCTTCATTTTCCGCTAAGCGTTTTAGGTATTCCTCACGGTCAAGTAGACCATGTTTTTCCATAAAGCTCTTCGCCGTCATCGGATAAGACAATGGGAAGTTTGAACGCTGACTGGTAATTGGATTGTAGAAGTATGCATCTGCCCAAATATAAACCAAATGGCTGGTCATAAAGCTGAGGAAAAATACAGCTGCTAGAGGACGTCCTACGTGCTTATGAGATAGTTTGCGCTGTTTTCGCCATACCCATTCGGATAGAGCGAGCTGAATAAGGAAGATCAGCGGCATTACAACAAACAGATGTTGTAGATCAGTGCTGAGTGCACTTTTATCTTCGCTGAATAGTAACTCCCAAACGACAGGAGTTAAGTGCAAATTGATCGACTGATACGCTTGGGTATCAATCAATAATATGGTTTGCCCAACGGTCGCGAAAATCACTGCCACCAAACGGAACAATTTCCGCGATGGCAGGATAAACGTTAACGGGAATAGAACGAGCAAGTAAAGCGCGAAAACTAGAAAGCCAAAGTGACCAACCCAAGAAACCGCCAGATAAAACTGACCAAGTAACGTCTCGGGCCAAGGAGACTGAACAATGTAGCGTGTGCCTATCAACATCGATGCAACGATATTGAAGAATGCAAACCAGTGACCCCAACCAACCAGTCGAGATACACGTTCGCCGTATGAGTTTCCGCTGTCTACCATGTATGTGTTCTATTGTCCGTTATTAGTGTGTTTTTGGTGTTTCTAAAGAAGACATCAGCGCCTGAGCAAATTTTTCAGCAATCGCTTTGCGTTGTGAAGCAGCAACACGTTGATTTAAGACATTGGTTGCGATATTTCCGGCAATCATTAGCGTCAACTCAGGAGAAGCAGCGTGTTTTTCAAGAACTGTTGCTACTTCAGCAAGAATTTTCTCTACTTGCTCGTCAGTATATTTAGATGTAATCGGCATAAAGACTCTAATAATGATAGTAAAAGCGGCTTATGATAACCTACAATGCCCATCAACTAAAACCTTGTAGCAAGATAAAATCACTATGAGCCTTCATCTTTCAAACGTTATTCTGCATCAACTGTGCAAAAACGATCAGGACGAGCTAGTTGTAAACTTTCGTCCAGCATCATTAGAGAACGATGCATCTACTGAAAACTTAGTCGCTGAGCTTCACCGAGTATTCCATTCTAAAGCTGGTAAAGGTTTTGGCTCTTTCCAGTCAGACAGCGAATTTCAATTTTGGCTTCAAGAAATGCGCAAAGGAGAGCGAGATTTTTACGACTTCTCACAAATTAGTGCAAATCGCTTGAAAGAAGAGTTGATTAAGTACCCATTTGCGGATGAAGGTATTTTGGTTTTCGCTGAGTATCAGAGTTTAGCAACGGACTACTTGTTCATCGGTATCTTACCAATGAACCAAAGTTTAAAAGTGACCGAAGGTTTGGACATCAGTGCGACGGATTACCTAGATATCACCAAAATGGATATTGCGGCCCGCATTGACTTGTCGAGCTACGACACTGACAAGGAATCTAATCGTTACTTGCAATACATCAAGGGACGCGTCGGCCGTAAAGTGGCGGATTTCTTCCTAGATTTCCTGCAAGCGGACATCGGCTTAGATACGAAACAACAAAACTTAGTGTTGATGCAGGCAGTGGATGATTTTTGTGCTGACTCGAAGCTAGAAAAGCAAGAAGTGAACGAGTACAAGAAACAAGTTTACGATTACTGCAATGAGCAAATTAAATCCGGTGATGAGGTTCAAATCTCAGAGCTTTCTGGAGAGCTTCCTCCAAGCCAAGATGGCACAAGCTTTATGGATTTCACCAAAGAGCAAGGGTACGAACTTGAAGAATCTTTCCCAGGTGACCGTGCGACGGTTCGCAAACTGACTAAATTTGTTGGCGCTGGTGGTGGCTTGAATATTAGCTTTGATAGCCTATTGCTTGGCGAGCGTATTTTTTATGACCCAGAGACGGATACCTTAACGATTAAAGGTACGCCACCAAATCTAAAAGATCAGTTGAGTCGCAACTAAAACCATATCGTCAAATTAAGAGAGCCAATGGCTCTCTTTTTTTATGTGAATAAGAAACATCCATAGTATATGCTTGTAATTAATGGAGATATG
This sequence comes from Vibrio sp. T9, assembly GCF_003123985.1. Classification (NCBI taxonomy): domain Bacteria; kingdom Pseudomonadati; phylum Pseudomonadota; class Gammaproteobacteria; order Vibrionales; family Vibrionaceae; genus Vibrio; species Vibrio sp. T9. Next base: position 283,195 of record NZ_NIGY01000007.1, on the reverse strand, counting down.
CGAGGGGCGAGTGTTGCTGAAGCTAAAAGAAGGAATGAGGCGGTTTGTTTGGTTCTGGTTCGTTTTATGGTGTGTTTTAGCGCTAGGGATTTGGTTGCAAGCCAAACAAACGATTCAAACCATTTCAACAGTGAATGAGCTAGGAAGCAAAGTCGAAGAAGTCAGACATTTTTTTAACTTCGATCTGCCTTATCGTGTTAAGCACGTCGACCAAGTTTCACTAAAACTTCAGTTAGCCTATGCAGTTCGCTTACAGCTTGAAAGTGAGTTTTCTGAAGGAAAAATCACACCAGATATTACTCAATTGCTTTATGCGACCGATCGATTTTTAGAAAGTGCTCGAGCCTTTGTAGGGAGTGACAGTGAGCTTGTATCATTGGCTGAACAGTTGCGAAGAAGCCGCTCCCGAGATGAAAACTCTGAGCAAATTCAATCAATGTACTATCGCTTAGGCGCACTTGTTTTGGAGTCTATTTTTAGTGACTCAGCAACGAATAGCGATACTTATCGTGATTTAGACCGACTCTTTATCGAGTCGGACACGCTTTCTCCTCAAGAGCGAAGTGCTTTTCAGCGTCAACTTGCCCAGACTTCAAGCGCGCTATCTGCCAAGGCGCAAGGCAGCTATCTAGTTAATCAACTGCTTAATCCTGATTTCCCGAACCAGTTGACTTCGATAAATGACCAGTTGGAACAAAAGTTGATGACCTTTGTTACTTGGTTGTCAGTAATCAGTGGTTTATTTCTTTCTCTTTTTTCATGGGGGCTTTTCTCCCAAAGAACCGTTCAGCCGCTAATACCATCAAGAGCAGAAGATAAAGAGTCTGAGCAAGCTGATGGGTCTTACGTTGTTTTTTCTGCTCAGTCTGAAAGCGCTCAAAACGGCCAAGTTAACGAACAGAGTCATAATGAGCCGAACACATCACAAGTGGCAGTAGTGGAACGTGAGCCGTATATAGATATCAATAAGATGCTGGACTCGCTATCGGGAGATGAAAGCGCGGTGCGAATGTTACTTGAAGTCTTTATTCAGGATCACTCTGGCGATGGTTCAAAAATGCATCGGCTATTAGAAGAAGATAAAGAGCAAGCGCAAAGAGCGGCTCATAGTCTTAAAGGGGTCTCGGGAAGTTTAGGGGCAATGCCATTGCACTGCATTTCGGGTGATATTGAGCTGTTGATTAAACAAGGGCAAAAAGTGCCGGAAGAGAAACTGACACGTTTAGATGATGTCCTAAAGCAAACCATACTTTTCGCTAACCACGTTCTCAATAGTGAAAAGATACAAGAAGCGCTAACAGATTGATATTGCTCTGACTTACAATCATCAGAGTTGGGGTATTAAAGGCCCGAACTATATGACTTAGTTCGCTTTATTCCTGTTCCATACAATTTGTTAAAGGTACTTTCATGTCCGTTCGTCGATTGTCTTCAATGATGTTGATAGGGTTGGTTGTGATGCTTTCAGGGTGCTCCCTGTTAGAAGTGAAAATCGAGAGTCAAACCGTCCCTCTTACCAAACAAGAGCTTAATATGCGTCTCCTGACTCGTGAGTATGCGCAACAGTTTTTTGCTCAGGTAGAGCAAGCTGCTGATGCATTGCACGATCAATATGAGCCGCATGATAAAGTCCATCAATCTTATATTTTGCTTTGGAAGATAAATGCTGAAGAAGGTCTTCAAGCAGCAGCATACCAAGTCTCGCCAATGGCAGCACTGATTGATACTTGGACTTTTACGCTACAGATGGATCAATTCTTTACGACTGGCCCTGGTAATGAACTGTTTGCGACAGATGAGGCAAAGTTAGTTTCTGCTCACTTAGCGAAAGAGGTGGATAAACTGGCTCAATCTCTGTTAAAACAAGAAGCGTACATCAAGACACAAGCGTTTGTTGCAGAGTTCGTTAAGCAACATCCATTCGCGGACTTAAGTATGATCAGGACGCCAGCTTACCGTGGGTGGTTAGATGCGAATCAAATTAGCGAGGAAGAGGCAGTGACTACGCTAGGTACAATGCCAGAAGCATTAGGGGATGTCTCGGATCGTCTAAGCCTTGTATCAGAACAGACCCCCAAAATTATGACTTGGAAGGCGCAGTTATTAGCATTAAATAGCTCTGCCAGCATCGAAAAAGTTAATGCTGCGCTAAATAGCCTACAAGTTACGGCTGATTCGATGAAGGACTTTATTGATAACAATCCAGAGTACATGCGCTATTTGGCAGAGCAAATGGCGGTAGAGTTACAACCTTTGGTTGACGATATTGACCAAAAAACGCAAGCGCGTTTATCTCAATTGGGTGAGGAGCGCCAAGCTTTAGAGCTGATGGTAGCCAGAGAGCGCCAAGAAATCGCGCAGATCATTACCCATGAGCGTGAGAAGTTTGCTCAAGATATGGACCGAGTCTCGCAGGAAGTGGTCAGTTTAGCGATGACCAAGCTGATTGAGCTCGTTAAAAGTACCATTATCTACTTCATCTTGTTCATTGCCGTTATATTCTTTGCACCACTTGGCTTGGGCTATTGGTTTGGTAAGCGTGCAGCAGTGAAAACGCAAGTCAAACAAAGTTAACGTTTGGTTGAGATATAAAAAAGAGCGCTAATGCGCTCTTTTTCTTTGTCTTTCACTCGGAAGAGAGATTCTTCCTATCTATGCGAACTCAAGCGGTTTGCTGCTTCAGTTCACCTTCTGCTTGTTCAACTGCTTCCGCCGTTGGTTCGCATTTATCAACAAACCAACCCATGTAGGAACTGATGATGGTCACAATGATACATACAAAACTTAGCCACATGAACGGTGCATAAGACAGTGTCGCAACACCCAGAATACTTGCCATGTAGATACCGTTGTCACTCCATGGAACCATACCAGATGTTAATGTGCCGCCGAACTCTGCGTTACGAGACAAGTTCTTACGTTTGTAGCCTAGGCGATCGTAGTTCTTCGCACAGATTTTTGGTGTCAGGATAAGTGAAACGTACATCGCTGAACCAAATACGTTCCCCATAAAGGCTGTACCGATTGTACTTGTTGCCAGTGAACCTGCACTTTGAACGCGTTTTTCAAACAGCTTAGCGATAGTTTCTAACACACCCACTTTATCTAGTAGACCACCAAAACCAAGGCCGAATACGATAACTGCTACCGAGCCAAGCATTGAAGACATGCCGCCACGGTTAAGAATTGAGTCAATGAAATCTACGCCTGAAGAAATCGCAAACGGAGCCCAAGCGGTGTTGAACGCGGTTAGGAAGTCCACATCTTGAATCATTACTGCCCAAATAATACCGAGCAGAGAACCAAAACTGATCACTGGGAATGAAGGCATACGCATTGCTAGAAGTGACAATACGATGATCACAGGAACAAATGAGTAAGGGGTGATGTAGAATTGCTGCTCCATCGCTTTAATTACAGAGTCTACCTGGCTCATGTCAACTTGACCTGCGTAGTGGAAGCCAAATGCAGTAAACATAATGCCTGTAATAATGTAGCTAATGAGTGCGATCGGCAGCATGCCTTTAATATGTTCCATCACTTCAACGTTAGACATCGATGAAGCAAGAATCACAGAATCTGATAGAGGCGACATTTTGTCACCAAAGTAACAACCTGAAAGCACCGCACCAGCTGTAATTGGTGCAGGAACGCCAAGGCCTTGGCCAATACCCATCATCGCAATACCAGCAGTACCAGCAGCGCCCCAAGAGGTGCCAGTCGCTAGCGCAGTCAATGAACAGATGATCATGGTTGCGAGCAAAAAGATAGAAGGGTGAATTGCTTTAAGGCCGTAGTAAATAATGGTTGGAACAATACCACCAGAGATCCACGTACCAACAAGCGCGCCAACGGCAAGAAGAATTAAGACGGCTCCAAGTCCATTGGAAATGCCATTTAGTGCAGCTTTTTCCAGATCTTTGTACTGATGACCAAGCTTAATGCCTAATATCATGATAATGAACCAACCGATGTACAGCGCTAGCTGGATCGGTAGGTCTAGCTTGGCAGTGAACGAAAATGCCAGCAGTAGAAATAAACCGAGCGAGATAAATACCTGTATCAAGCTTGGTAGGCGTGGTGTAACTTGCTTCATATGTGCCTCTGTCAATCTTGGAGCAATAGAGGAAGGCGCTCCTTGTTGTAATCGCGCATAACATACATTAACAAAAATTATATTTCGAATATTTGGTGTTTTATCTTGATGTTCGTCGGCAAAAACGTTTGCTTGTGAAATTAACTGTTAGTTTGTTTTAACTTTTTTGGTTTTAAATGTTGTGTAATGTGAAATTATTGTGCTTCATGTGTTATTTTATCACTGAGTGGTAAGACCAATTTGGAGTAACAGGGCTTTCCCTACTTGAAAAATGGCCGAAATCGCAAACCAAACACTAAAAAATCTCGTTTAACACGAATTTTCATAGGAAAAGGTTAAAAAATAGGCTTATTTACAAAATAGGGGTTGAGATTTTGATGCGAAAAATTAACTATGGGGTAGGTTTTTTAATACATGGAGAGTTAATACGATGAGAGTTGGTTTAGTTGGTTGGCGCGGTATGGTTGGTTCAGTCCTTATGCAGCGTATGGTTGAAGAGAAAGACTTCGACCTAATCGAACCAGTATTCTACAGTACTTCTCAAGTTGGTATTCCTGCTCCTAACTTAGGAAAAGACGCAGGCTTACTGCAAGACGCGTATGATATTGAAAGCTTAAAACAGCTTGATGCGGTAATTACATGTCAAGGTGGTAGCTACACAGAAAAAGTTTACCCAGTACTTCGTCAAGCCGGTTGGAAAGGCTATTGGATTGACGCCGCATCTACGTTACGTATGGCGGAAGATTCCATCATCACGCTTGATCCTGTGAACTTAAAGCAAATCCAACAAGGCATCCACGGTGGCACGAACACATTTGTTGGTGGTAACTGTACGGTTAGTTTAATGCTAATGGGTCTAGGTGGCTTATTCGAGAAAGGCCTTGTTGAGTGGACAAGCGCAATGACGTACCAAGCCGCTTCTGGTGCTGGCGCACAAAACATGCGTGAACTGATCTCGCAAATGGGCGTTATCAATGACTCTGTAAGTTCCGAACTTGCAAACCCATCAAGCTCTATCCTAGATATTGATAAAAAAGTTGCAGACACAATGCGCAGCAGTTCTTTCCCTACCGATAAATTCGGTGTACCACTAGCTGGCTCGCTTATTCCGTGGATCGATGTGAAACGTGATAACGGTCAGAGTAAAGAAGAGTGGAAAGCGGGCGCAGAAGCAAACAAAATTTTGGGCTCACAAAGCTCGCCTGTGCCAATTGATGGTACTTGTGTCCGTATTGGTGCGATGCGCTGTCACTCTCAAGCACTCACTATCAAGCTTAAGCAAAATGTCCCAATGGACGAAATCGAAGAAATCATCGCCACTCATAACGACTGGGTTAAAGTGATTCCTAACGATCGTGACATTACTGCGCAAGAACTTACACCTGCAAAAGTAACAGGCACTATGTCAGTACCAGTAGGTCGTCTACGTAAGATGGCAATGGGTGATGACTTCCTAAATGCTTTCACTGTTGGTGACCAACTACTATGGGGCGCAGCAGAACCATTGCGTCGTACGTTACGCATTATTCTTTCTGAGAAAGCATAATCACATCAATCTTTGTTTGATGACAAAATAAAAGAGCTCCCTAGGGAGCTCTTTTTTATGCTTCGTCTTCTCCACGAACAACGCGTTTATCAGGATCGGCCAGTTCACTACCACAGTGTTTACAGTAAGTCGCATCAGAGTCGTGCCCGGCGTGAGAACAGTTCGGACACTTCACTAATACTTTGTGCGATTGCATTTCTTGGTGAAGCTCTGCTGTGAAAATACCAGTAGGGACCGCCAAAATTGAATAACCCAACAACATGGTGAGTGAGGCAAGCCCTTTTCCGAGGTCCGTTTGAGGTACCAAGTCGCCATATCCAACCGTTGTGATGGTCACAATAGCCCAATAAATACTTTTCGGAATGCTAGTAAATCCGTTTTCAGGCCCCTCAATGACAAAAATCAGTGACCCAAAGATCGTGACCATAATGGCGACAGAGCTAAAGAAGATAAAAATCTTTCTGCGCGCCATCAGTAGAGAGCGTAAGAGGATGTTGGATTCTTGAAGATAGCGGACCAACTTGAGTATGCGGAATATTCGCATGACTCGCAGTGCTCTTATTACGCCCATAAAGGAGGCAGAAGGGAAAAACAGTGCTAAGTAAGTAGGTAAAATCGCGAGTAAATCAACGACGCCATAAAAGCTTTTTGCATAGGCGGCTGGCTTTGGAGAGCAATAAAGCCGGAGAAAATACTCAATAGTGAATAAACCGGTAAAAGTGTACTCCAAGTATTTCAGCTCTTTTGCCCACTCGGCGCGTACGGATGGTATTGAGTCTAATACCAGTACGATTAGAGAACTGATAATCGCGATAATGAGTGCAATATCGAAGGTTCGACCAGCTTTGGTATGAGTACCAAAAATGGTGACATAAAGAGTATGTTTGAGAGAGTCAGTCGTCATGACAAAGCGATCCATTGTTGAATCGCTCTATCATACAATTTTATAGAAACTCAGGCTAATCCTGGAAATAAGTTGCGTAAACCATTGGCGATAAACTCAATACCCAATGCGCCTAATATCAAACCCATGATACGGGTAATGACGTTGATACCAGTTTGGCCCAAAAATCGCACGATCAGTGGAGCAGAGCGGAACAACAGCCACGAGCATAGACAGAACAAGCCAATTGTAATGCTGATGCCTACCGTATCAAACATGCTTGGGTAGCGTGCACCGTAAACAATAGTCGAACTGATTGCGCCTGGTCCTGCCATTAACGGCATCGCAAGAGGAACAACACCGATCTGCTCGCGACTCACGTATTCTGATTTTTCCTGTTTGTTTTGTTTATCTTCCCCCAGTTTACCGCTCATCATCGAGAACGCGATGCTAAGCAGCAGTAGCCCACCTGCAACACGAAACGAATCCAGAGAAATGCTGAACATATCTAATAGTAACTGGCCAGCAAAGAGCGAAATGATCAGGATGATCGCAACAGCCACGTTCGCTGTGGTTGCCGTATTGCGCTTTTCGTCTGGTGTCATATGTCCGGTTAGTGACACAAACACAGGCATGATACCAACAGGGTTTACTGCGGCGACCAAACCAAGAAAAAACTGCAAGAAGATAGCAAGTTCAAAAGTTTGCATGTTGCGTACTCATTAAAGTTCACATTAGTGAAAAGGCGAAGGGGTAATTTGGGCGTAATGTAAGGCAAAAGTTGGGTTGGAAGAAATGAAAAAAACTAACGCATTTCCTACTGTTTTAGTGAGAAAAACTAATTCTTTAATAAACTGTATCTAATCTGGAAAAGAATTGTTGCGTATAAAGTTGCTGTCAAAGCGTGCTGTTTTACATAAACGTTAACATTCGCACACTTTTGATAAAAACTAAGGTGGTTTGTAGAGAGATGTATTCGGTTCGATATACTCTCAGTAGCACAAGGAATTGGGCCTACATGTAATTTTGTTGGCTAAAAATGAAACTTTTTTACAGGTTGTTGTAGTTTCTTTTATTTATTTGTCTATTTGCTTCTTTTTTGTTCAATAAAAATTGAAGGTTAATTTATTTGTTTATCAGTGAGTTATGTCGTTTTAGTGTGATGGAGCACCACTTTGGTGGTATTTAGGTCGTGAGAACTGATCCAAGTCAATTTTTTTCACACTCTGAAATATTATACTCAGTCCTGAAAGCAATTTACTAAGACGTTTGTTTTCTAAGTGACTGATAAACAGTAAAAACGATAAGTAATAGCCTTAGTAAAAAGTTTTTAATATTTGTTAATTTTAGGAGATTCCCTATGCCTGTAACTAATATGGCTGAACTAGATGCAATGGTCGCTCGCGTTAAGAAAGCGCAAGAAGAGTTCGCTACTTACTCTCAAGAGCAAGTAGACAAAATCTTCCGTGCAGCGTCTCTTGCAGCTAACCAAGCTCGTATCCCTCTAGCGCAACAAGCGGTAGAAGAATCTGGTATGGGTATTGTTGAAGATAAAGTAATCAAGAACCACTTCGCTTCTGAGTTTATCTACAACAAATACAAAGACGAACAAACGTGTGGCATCCTAGAAGAGGATGACAACCTAGGCACTATGACTATCGCTGAGCCTGTAGGTATCATCTGCGGTATCGTACCAACAACTAACCCAACATCTACAGCGATCTTCAAATCTCTAATCTCTCTGAAGACTCGTAACGGTATTATCTTCTCACCACACCCACGTGCGAAAAACTCGACTAACGACGCAGCGAAACTTGTTTTAGATGCAGCGGTAGCAGCAGGTGCACCAAAAGACATCATCGGTTGGATCGACCAGCCTTCAGTTGAGCTATCAAACGCTCTAATGAAACACGATGACATCGCTCTTATCCTTGCAACTGGTGGCCCAGGCATGGTTAAAGCAGCTTACTCTTCTGGTAAACCAGCAATCGGTGTAGGTGCAGGTAACGTTCCTGTTGTTATCGACGAAACTGCTGACATCAAACGTGCAGTGGCTTCTATCCTGATGTCTAAGACTTTCGACAACGGCGTAGTATGTGCTTCTGAGCAGGCTGCAATCGTAGTTGACGAAGTTTACGACGAAGTGAAAGAGCGTTTTGCTTCTCACAAAGCTTACGTACTAAGCAAAGCAGAAGCGGAAAAAGTTCGTAAAGTACTGCTTATCGATGGCGCGCTAAACGCGAAAATCGTAGGCCAACCAGCAGCAGCAATCGCTGAAATGGCAGGCGTTAAAGTTCCAGCAGATACTAAAGTTCTTGTTGGTGAAGGTCTGGGTAAAGTTTCTTACGATGACGCATTTGCTCACGAGAAATTATCTCCAACTCTAGGTCTATTCCGTGCTGACAACTTCGAAGACGCGGTTGCTCAAGCGGTAACTATGGTTGAGATCGGTGGTATCGGCCACACATCTGGTCTTTACACTAACCAAGATACTAACGCTGACCGTATCCGTTACTTCGGTGACAAGATGAAGACAGCTCGTATCCTAATCAACATCCCGACTACTCACGGTGGTATCGGTGACTTGTACAACTTCAACGTTGCGCCTTCTCTAACTCTAGGTTGTGGTTCATGGGGTGGTAACTCTATCTCTGAGAACGTAGGTCCTAAACACCTAATCAACAAGAAAACTGTAGCGAAGCGAGCTGAAAACATGTTGTGGCATAAACTACCTAAGTCAATCTACTTCCGTCGTGGTAGCCTTCCAATTGCTCTAGGCGACCTAGAAGGTAAGAAACGCGCATTCTTAGTAACTGACCGTTTCCTATTCAACAACGGTTACGCAGATGACGTAGTAAGCCTACTTAAAGCTCAAGGCATGGAAGTTCAAACATTCTTCGATGTTGAAGCTGACCCAACGCTTTCTGTTGTAGAGAAAGGTGCGGCTCAAATGGCTAGCTACCAACCAGATGTTATCCTAGCGCTAGGTGGTGGTTCACCAATGGATGCTGCGAAGATCATGTGGGTAATGTACGAGCACCCAGAAACTCACTTCGAAGAACTAGCAATGCGCTTTATGGACATCCGTAAACGTATTTACAAGTTCCCTAAAATGGGTCAAAAAGCTGAGCTTGTATGTATCACTACAACTTCAGGTACTGGTTCAGAAGTTACACCATTTGCGGTTGTTACTGACGACAAGACTGGTGCTAAATACCCACTAGCTGACTACGAAATCACGCCAAACATGGCTATCGTTGATGCTAACCTAGTGATGAACATGCCTAAGTCTCTAACAGCATTTGGTGGTTACGATGCAGTAACTCACGCTCTAGAAGCTTACGTATCTGTTCTTGCGAACGAATACTCAGATGGTCAGGCTCTACAAGCACTTAAGATGCTAAAAGAATACTTACCTTCAAGCTACGCGAACGGCGCTAACGACCCAATCGCTCGTGAGAAAGTACACAACGCAGCAACTATCGCTGGTGTGGCATTTGCTAACGCATTCCTAGGTGTTTGTCACTCAATGGCGCACAAACTAGGTGCTGAGTTCCACATTCCACATGGCCTAGCAAACGCACTACTTATCTCTAACGTTGTACGTTACAACGCGAACGATAACCCAACTAAACAAACAGCGTTCTCTCAATACGACCGCCCACAAGCACGTCGTCGTTACGCTGAAGTTGCTGACCACTTAGGTCTAAGCCAAGCTGGTGACCGTACTGCTCAGAAAATTGAACGTCTACTAGCATGGTTGGATGAGCTAAAAGTGAACCTAGACATCCCAATGTCTATCCAAGCGGCAGGCGTAGCTGAAGCAGACTTTATCGCGAAACTTGATGAGCTAGCAGTTGAAGCGTTCGATGACCAATGTACTGGTGCGAACCCTCGCTACCCACTAATTAGCGAACTTAAAGATGTGTTAATGGCTTCTTACTACGGTAAAGCATTCGTTGAAGGTGAAACTTTCGAAGGTACAACAGTTATCAAGAAGAAAGCAGACCAAGAAGCAGCGAAAGCGGCGCCTAAAGCAAAGAAAGAAAAAGCTGACGCGTAATTAAGAGTCGTGTGAGTAAGGTTTTCGCTAGCACGAAACCTTAACCGGGAAAAAGTAAAGCCCCAGTCATTTGACTGGGGCTTTTTTTGTTGAAAGAGTTGAGTCATAGCGATCCGTTGACGCAACAAACACGTTGTCCATTCATACTTCTGTAGCAACCACTCTGCCACTAAAATACTCATTTGATACGATATATGCGGTATTGCGAACCAATTCATCTTGGATCTCGGCCCAGTGTCTTTCGTTAAGTTCTTCTCTTGTATGGTTTACCGAAGGAATGACGCCACCCACCCGAATATTAAATGGAGTGAGCTCTTTTGCCCAACTGTGAGTAAAACCTGATACCAAAGCAGCCATGCTTTCGACTCCCGTTAAATCTTCATGGCTGTCATGGGAAATGACGTTAACAATTACCCCTTTCTTATTTCTAGCGCGAAATCGTTCGGCTCCCACCTGGCCATAGGTGTAGAGGAAACGTGCTGCAGAAGACAAGTGATCAATGTAAGTACTCATAGGTTCGGGAGCCATCAAGCCTGGCATGGGAGAGCTCGTCCAGCAATTGACTATCACGTCTGGTGTCGCACGCAGCTGCGATTCTATCTGATCAAACAGTAAGTTAATGGACGTTGTGTTATCACTGCACACATTCATCGCATAGACTTTATCTGTGAAGGCACTAATCTGTTCATAGCTCGATTTTAGAGCGCTAGAGTTTTGGTCACAAAGAATCAACGTCGCTCCAAGGTGAGCAAAGTGACTAGCACAAGTCCTTCCTATAACAGAACCTGCAGACGTGACGAGAATAATTGATTCTTTAATATCCATAACACCTTCACTGTATCCCTGTGTGAAAAAAATACACCAGTGGTTTGTGCTATTAGCATGGTTGAAATTAGAAAGGCTCAGTGTGAAAGACTTCAAACTAACGCTTTTGGATGAGGACTATTGTGCGGTAATTTGTAAGGCGTCACATTTCTGACTGTGGATACTGCAAGCTGTTGGTTGAACAATGCTCTCTATACTTGCAGTTGAATTTGATGCTGACGTTGAGCCGTCACTAGTTGATTGTATAGCCCTGCATCTGGGATAAGGTTTTTGTTGCGCTCGCCCAATTTGCGTCGCTCATGACCGGATAGGTTGTGATAAACGTCTTCAGGAAGGTTAAACGTATCTTCCGGCAAGTAGGTCAGGGCGTCTGGTTTCAAGTAGTGACTCAGTTTCGCTGAGGGTAGACCTGCACCGTGGAATTGTTTTGCTTGTTGTGCTGCTAGCTCATAGCTGCTGCTATCAGAACGAAGAGCTTGAGGCGTTGACAATTCAAGTTGTTGGCGGAGTATATCATCGCTAGTGGCTACTTCTTTGATTTCCTCTACAGGTACAACGTCGCGTACATCGTTAGAAAACATCGACAAAATCAGTGCAAAATCGGCACGACGTCCTTCGTGGACAGCATGGTTGATACCATTGCCGAACTGAAGTTCGTTAATAATTGCCGCTTTGTCTAAAGTATGAATTTGCATGATGTTCCTCGCTCGATGCCATTTTAACGGCGTGTCTGAGAAGAACTTTAGGAAAAAGAAGAGATTAAATTGGAGTTTTTAAGCGAAAAATAAAAAGCTCGCTGGTTCAGCGAGCTTTTAAAATAAGACTAAATTGAACTTAGGGGGGAAGTAAAATTACTTCGCTAGGTTCTCAGCTACAAAGTCCCAGTTTACAAGTGCCCAGAAGCCGTTCATGTAATCAGGACGCACGTTGCGGTAATCGATGTAGTATGCGTGTTCCCATAGGTCAACAGTTAGAAGTGGTGTTGTGCCTTCTTCTGTTAGAGGAGTAGCAGCGTTAGAAGTGTTAACGATCTCTAGAGAGCCGTCCGCTTTCTTAACAAGCCAAGTCCATGAAGAACCGAAGTTGTTGATTGCTGAATCAGTAAACTTCGCTTTGAATTCTTCGAAAGAACCGAATGCTGCGTTGATTGCGTCAGCAACTGCGCCTGTTGGTTCGCCGCCCGCGTTTGGAGCAAGACAGTGCCAGTAGAACGTGTGGTTCCAGATTTGCGCTGCGTTGTTGAATACGCCACCAGTAGAAGTCTTGATGATCTCTTCTAGAGTTTTGCCTTCGAACTCAGTACCAGGGATAAGACCGTTAAGCTTAACAACGTAAGTGTTGTGGTGCTTACCGTGGTGGTAGTCTAGAGTCTCTGCTGAGATGTGTGGTTCTAGTGCGTCTTTCGCGTAAGGAAGAGCTGGTAGTTCAAATGCCATTACTCGATTCTCCATTGATTTGAAAGGATGACCTTTCGATTGCTTCCAGTGTTTTTTATAGCTATGTAGCCTTTAAGGCTGACTTGCTAAGTATTTTAGCAAGTTTTTACTTTATTAAAACCCCGATATGAAAATATTTTAAGGGGTTAGCGGCTGTGAAGTGCTGAATTGTTCGCCATCAAGCAACCTGAATTTAAGCCTTATTAATTATATGGTTTTTATTCTGTCGTTATTGAGTAGAATGTGGCAAATAAACAAAGTTCAAACCCATGAATGAGGAAGCGATGGAAACTATCGACAAAATCAAACAGCAGATCTCTGAAAACTCAATCCTGCTGTACATGAAAGGATCACCGAAACTGCCAAGCTGTGGTTTCTCTTCTCAAGCGTCACAGGCTCTAATGGCATGTGGTGAGAAGTTCGCTTACGTAGACATTCTGCAAAACCCAGATATCCGTGCTGAGCTACCAAAGTACGCACAATGGCCAACATTCCCTCAACTATGGGTTGAAGGCGAGCTTATCGGCGGTTGCGACATCATTCTAGAAATGTTCCAAAAAGGTGAACTTCAGCCTCTAATCAAAGAAGCTGCAGCGCGCGCTGAAGATCAAGCTGAGTAATTCGTAAATACTCACATTTAGCGATAGAATACGAAGGAGCCGTACTGGCTCCTTTTTCTTTTTAGGTTAGTGGAATGAACATAAAGCTTTACTACGTGCATGACCCAATGTGCAGTTGGTGTTGGGGTTACAAACCGACGCTTGATAAATTGAAACAGCAACTGCCAGGCGTTATTCAGTTTGAGTATGTGGTGGGTGGTCTTGCGCCAGATACTAGTTTGCCGATGCCACCAGAGATGCAACAAAAACTCGAAGGTATTTGGAAGCAGATTGAGCGTCAGTTGGGCACCAAGTTTAACTACGATTTCTGGAAGCTTTGTACGCCAGTAAGAAGCACTTACCAATCTTGTCGCGCAGTTATCGCAGCGGGCTTTCAAGATTCTTATGAGCAGATGCTAGAAGCGATTCAACATGCGTATTACTTACGTGCGATGCCTCCTCATGAAGAAGCGACTCACTTGCAGCTAGCTAAAGAAATTGGTTTGAATGTTCAGCAGTTCAAGAACGATATGGACGGCTCTTTCTTAGAAGGTGTGTTCCAAGATCAACTGAGTCTTGCAAAGAGCCTAGGCGTGGATTCTTACCCTAGCTTGGTTCTTCAAATTAACGACGCTTATTTCCCGATTGCCGTGGATTATCTGTCAACAGAGCCTACCTTGAAACTGATACGTGAGCGTATTATTGACAATATGCCAGCGCAATAATCGCGATTTCAAATAACAAAAAGCCGCTCAATGAGCGGCTTTTTCGTAACTAAGTATATCCATCAAACAACGGTACTAAAGCACCATTGCAGCAATCCAACCAAAGATGATCAGTGGAATGTTGTAGTGGATAAAGGTTGGAACAACCGTTTCCCAAATGTGCTCATGCTGACCGTCGGCATTTAGACCAGATGTAGGGCCTAATGTCGAGTCGGACGCTGGAGAACCAGCATCACCCAAAGCGGCAGCAGTACCAACTAGCGCGATTGTTGCCATTGGCGAAAAACCAAATGCCAACGCGAGTGGAACGTAGATTGTCGCCAAGATTGGAATGGTTGAAAACGATGAACCGATACCCATTGTTACCAACAGACCAACAATTAGCATTAATAGCGCAGCAAGCGGCTTATTATCACCAATGCTGGTAGAGAGAGACTGTACTAATGTCTCAACGCCACCTGTTTGCTTCATTACCGCAGCAAAACCTGCGGCAGCGATCATGATGAAACCAATCATAGCCATCATATGCACGCCTTTTGTGAAGACATCGTGTGTTTCTTTCCAAGCAATCACACCGCCAAAAGTAAACACCATAAAGCCAGCTAGAGCACCAATAATCATTGAGCCAGTGTAAAGCTGAACACCCAATGCGGCGACAATACCAAGAGCGGCCACCAAGATGTGCTTTTTATTGATAGCATGATCTGTCTCGTGAACGACAGTCAACTCCGTTTCTTCGTAGATGCGTGGTTTACGGTAGCTAACAAAGATTGCCAGCAATAGACCAAACAACATACCAGCACCTGGCAGTAACATTGCAGTTGGAACTTGGCTTGCAACCACGTTTTCCAAACCGTTGTCATGTAGGTTCTTTAATAGAATGTTATTTAAGAAAATACCGCCGAAACCAACAGGTAAGATCATGTAAGGTGTGATCAAACCAAAGGTAAGAACACACGCGACCAAACGTCGATCGAGCTTAAGTTTCGCAAATACGCCCAAAAGAGGTGGAATCAAAATTGGAATAAAGGCGATATGGACCGGAATTACGTTCTGAGATGACATAGTGACAAGAACGAGCGCGACTAACACCGCGTACTTTAACCCGGTAGTTGACGCCGAGTTTTCTTTACCATTTAAGCGCTTGATAACACTTTTAGCCAGTAGGTCCGTGATGCCAGATTTAGAGATAGCAACGGCGAAAGTGCCTAACATTGCGTAGCTCAGAGCGATAGTCGCACCGCCACCTAAACCACTTTCGAACGCGGCAACTGTGTCTCCAAGGCTCATGCCTGCGACAAGGCCACCAACGATGGCACTAAACGTGAGGGCAACCACCACGTTTACGCGCATCAATGCTAACACGAGCATGACGCACACTGATATAACGACAGGATTCATACTTTTCCTAATATGTTGTGTTTACTTATTATTCTTCATCAACAAGCGGCCAACCGCCGAGGGCCTTCCATTTGTTGACAATACCGCAGAATAATTCTGCTGTTTTTTGTGTATCGTAAAGCGCTGAGTGTGCTTCACGATTATCGAATTCCATCCCGGCCATTTTGCATGCTTTCGCGAGAACCGTTTGACCATAAGCAAGGCCACTCAATGTTGCCGTGTCAAAAGTAGCAAAGGGATGAAAAGGGACTCTTTTTAGTTTACAGCGCTCATTGGCTGCATTTACAAAACCTAAGTCGAATGCTGCGTTATGGGCAACCATAATTGCGCGCGAGCAATCTGCGGCTTTTTGTTCTTTGCGAATAAGTTTATAAATCTCTTTTAACGCTTCTTGCTCAGAAACTGCACCACGAAGAGGGCTATATGGGTCACGAATACCATTGAATTCTAGCGCTTCTTTTTCTAAGTTAGCGCCCTCAAATGGCTCAACATGAAAATGAATGGTGGAGGCTGGATGCAACACGCCATCTTCGTCCATTTTTAACGTAACGGCGCAAATTTCTAAAAGTGCATCAGTTTGAGCATTGAAACCTGCGGTCTCAACGTCTACTACCACAGGGAAATAACCACGAAAGCGTTTTTTCAAGGTCAGAGCTTCATTTTCTATTGTCATGTCGGCTTATTTTTGTGTGACGAAGGCTGCATTATTGCAGATTATACCGACGAGAAAAACCGCAATTTAGGAGAAAAACGGAATTCTATTTTGCATCTCATCAATACGCTCGATCGCATTTCGGGTGATTGAGTTACCATGATTAACGTTAATCGTATTATCACGATATTTCGCACGTTGGCGAGGTTTTTGCATGCCAGGTGAAGTGGTTTTATTGATTCAAATTGACGGCAACAGACTGCCGTTTAAGAGACAGTACTTAGATGAAGAAATGGCTGATTACTAGTGGCGTTGTATTTTCGTTGTTTAGCACAAGCAGTTTTGCTGTGATGGGCAAACGTTATGTTGCCACTCCACAGCAATCTCAATGGGAAATGGTGGTCAACACACCGTTAGAATGCCAACTTGTTCACCCTATTCCAAGTTTTGGAGATGCGGTATTTTCATCTCGTGCGAATAAAAAAATAAATTTAGACTTTGAGTTAAAAATGCGTCGTCCGATGGGAGAAACACGTAACGTCAGTCTCATCTCTATGCCGCCACCTTGGCGACCAGGTGAACACGCCGATCGAATTACAAACCTAAAGTTTTTTAAACAGTTTGATGGTTATGTCGGAGGGCAAACAGCATGGGGCATTTTGTCTGAGCTGGAAAAAGGGCGTTATCCGACCTTTAGTTATCAGGATTGGCAGAGCCGAGATCAGAGAATTGAAGTCGCATTGTCATCCGTGCTGTTTCAAAATAAGTACAACGCGTTTAGCGACTGTATTTCCAATTTATTGAAATACAGTTTTGAAGACATTGCCTTTACGATTTTGCACTACGAAAGACAAGGTGATCAGTTAACCAAGGCTTCCAAAAAGCGTTTATCACAAATTGCAGATTATATCCGACATAATCAAGATATCGATCTCGTGCTGGTGGCGACGTACACCGATTCAACCGATGGCAAAAGTGCGAGCCAAAGTTTATCTGAGCGACGTGCAGAGTCACTTCGTGATTATTTTCAGTCTCTAGGGCTACCGGAAGATCGAATTCAAGTGCAAGGGTACGGCAAGCGTCGTCCTATTGCAGATAATGGCTCGCCAATAGGAAAAGACAAAAACCGCCGAGTCGTAATATCACTCGGGCGAACCCAAGTGTAACGAATATAAAAACGCCGAAGCTGAAAGCTTCGGCGTTTTTAATTTACTGACGTTGTTAATAATATTTTAATGGGATTTTGCTAAGTACCTTTCGGTGATTCCGGCTGTATAATTTGGATGTTAGTTTAATCGGAATTTGGCAATGACTTCGCAATTGGTTGCGGTATCTATTTTTTCAACCTGTTTGGCAATAGCCGGATTAGGGTGACGTTTCATGAAGTCTATTAATGCTTTAGTGCAACATCCTATTGAGTCGATAAAGCTTGCACATTCTTTATTTGGGCATTGTGGGATGAGTGTTAAGACTTTCTCTGAAGCCAGCTGAAGGTATTTGAGTTCATAGTCAGTGTCTCCGGCCCAACGCCAGAACTGAGCTAAGTTATGACAAGAAATCACAGAAATTAATAATCGCTCGTCTGCTTCAATTTCCACACATTCGCTAATATCTTCACTCAGGCTTAGGGCTTGCTGGTAATGAAGAATGCTGCGAACAGGGTCATCTAGTTGAAGTGCCGTATCGGCTAGAAGTGTGTGTTTTTCCCATTCACTGATCATTATCGTAATCCCGCATCTCGAAGTTGCGAACAAATCTAAACGATAATTATTATCAAGTAAAGTGTTTTGTTTATAAAAGGACAGGCAGATCGCAGACCTGCCTGTAATCGATGTTCAACTTGCAGTACAAGTGATTATTAGAAGTGCCGCTTAGCCTTCAAGACCAGCTGAAGCTTGCTTGTTTTGGATAAGCTCAATCATATAACCATCTGGGTCTTTTACGAATGCAATGTGCGTGCTTCCGCCTTTTACTGGACCTGGTTCACGCGTCACATTACCGCCCGCCGCTTTGATAGCGTCGCAAGTTGTGTAGATATCATCAACACCAATGGCGATATGACCAAAAGCAGTACCTAGGTCATATTCAGTTTTACCCCAGTTGTAAGTTAGCTCGATCACAGCACCTTGGGATTCGTCACCGTAGCCAAGAAACGCCAGTGTGTATTCGTACTCTTTATTCTCGTTCGTACGAAGCAACTGCATGCCCATAACTTCAGTGTAAAACTTGATGGATTTGTCTAGATCACCTACGCGAAGCATAGTGTGGAGAATTCGACCATTTGACATTTTTTGCTCCTAGCTTTGATTTTCAAATAGCGTTAGCTATCTGGATATACTTTCTCTTTATATTCGCACAAATCTTCAATAATGCAGCTACCGCAGCGAGGCTTTCTCGCCAAGCACGTGTAGCGGCCATGAAGAATGAGCCAGTGGTGCACATCGAGTTTGAACTCTTTTGGCACAACTTTTAATAGCTTTTGCTCGACATCATCAACCGTTTTGCCCATTGCAAACTTAGTACGATTCGACACGCGATAAATGTGCGTATCGACGGCAATGGTTGGCCAACCAAAAGCGGTGTTGAGCACGACGTTTGCGGTCTTGCGACCTACGCCTGGTAGCGCTTCTAACGCTGCACGATCTTCAGGAACTTCACCATTGTGTTTTTCCAACAAGATCTTACAAGTCTTGATAGTGTTTTCTGCTTTTGAGTTAAATAAACCGATGGTCTTTATGTATTCTTTTAAGCCATCAACTCCCAAATCGAGAATACTTTTCGGTGTATTAGCGACAGGGAAAAGCTTGTCGGTGGCTTTATTGACACTTACATCGGTTGCTTGCGCTGATAGTAATACCGCGATTAGCAGTTCAAAAGGGGAGCTCCAGTTAAGCTCAGTTTGAGGATTCGGATTGTTTTCTCGTAATCGCTCAAGAATTTCGATTCTTTTTATTTTGTTCATTGCTGACTTCCAATACCGTCTCTGCGGTTTATGAAAAAGGCTCCTATGACAGAGCCTTATTTTGTTATGCGTTGGTGACGCGAGCACGTTCTATGGTTGGTTTTTCTTCTTTTGGTTGACGTGCCTGGACTGAATTATCGATGACATTTTTAAGCGCTATCAACAGACCAACACCGATAAATGCACCGGGTGGAAGAAGCGCTAGCAGAAAGCTGTTGTCAAATTGGAAAACTTGAATGCGGAGAGCGGATGCCCAGTCTCCTAATAGCAGATCTGCCCCGTCGAATAGTGTGCCATTACCAATTAACTCACGCATGGCACCTAGCACGACCAAAACGCTTGTCATACCAAGCCCCATCCATAAACCGTCTAATGCTGCAGGCGCAACATCATTTTTTGAAGCATATGCTTCAGCTCGACCAATAATGATGCAGTTGGTTACAATCAGAGGAATAAAGATACCAAGAGATAGGTATAAACCATACGCATAGGCATTCATCAATAACTGAACACAGGTAACGAGAGAGGCAATGATCATCACGAACACAGGAATGCGGATCTCTTTTGGTACGTAATTACGAATAAGAGAAACCGTGACGTTGGAGCCGACCAGCACTAATAAGGTTGCAATACCAAGACCTAAGGCATTGGTTATCGTGGAAGAAACCGCTAGTAGTGGACACAGACCCAGCAGCTGTACGAGAGCAGGGTTATTGCTCCACATACCGTTTTTCATCAGCAATTTATTTTCACTCATTACTGCTCTCCTTCACAGCCCAAAGGCTGGCTAAGAATGTCTTCACGAGATTGGTTTACGTAGTTAACGGTATTTCGCACCACTTTTACGACGGCTCTAGGCGTGATCGTTGCACCAGTAAATTGATCGAAATCACCACCATCTTTACGAACTTTCCATGAGTTCCAGTTACTTTCCGTGACTTGTTTGCCCGTAAAGCTCAGGATCCAGTCGGTGACACGAAGATCAATTTTGTCGCCCAGGCCAGGGGTTTCTTGATGGCTTAAGACGCGTGTCCCCAAAATATTGCCCTGATTGTCAATCCCAGTAATAACTTTTATCTCACCATTGTAGCCATCTGGCGCGATGGATTCTATTGCGATTGCTGTCGGTTCACCATTCTTTGTGGCGAGGTAGGCTGGCATCGCACGCAATGTCCCCAGTTCTGGTGACGTGACCATAGTGCAGGCTTGCGTGAGTGCGTTGTCATGCATGTTTTCTGGAATGACTTGATTCAAAACAGAAAGCAATTGTTGTTGTTCTTGTATCTTGATTTGGTCTTTTGTTAGGTACTGAGTAAAGGCGACTAATCCGGTTGTTGCACAGGCAAAGATCGCAAGTGTCAGACCATTTTTTCTAATAGCGGTTAACATGTTTACCTCAGTGACCGTAAGTTCTAGGTTTGGTGTAGTAATCGATCAGTGGCACGCACATATTTGCAAGTAACACAGCGAATGCAACACCATCAGGGAAGCCTCCCCAACTGCGAATGATAAAGACCAAAGCACCAATAAGCGCGCCAAAGATCAAACGTCCTTTAACGGTTGTCGACGCCGACACGGGATCGGTTGCAATAAAGAATGCGCCAAGCATGGTTGCACCTGATAGCAAGTGGAAGATTGGCGACGCAGTTTCCCCTGGGGTCAGTAAGCTGAACACGAGGCTAAATAGCGTCAGGCTCACTAGGAAACCTACGGGGATATACCATTGGATGATGTGTTTTTTGATCATCACTAAACCACCAAGTAAGTAGGCAAGATTTACCCATTGCCAACCAATGCCAGCTAAGCCATCGAATATTGGCTGCGACAGTACTTCGCTTGGGGTTGCACCTGTATGAATACCAGTTTTAAATGCATCAAGTGGCGTCGCCATTGTCACGCCGTCAACCCCCGTTCGAACTTGCTGAAGCGATAAGCCGTCGTAATCATAGCCCGTAAAAATTAAAGAGAGTGTATCTGCAAAATTTACGTGATCAGGTATGAGTGACGTCGGGGCACTCCAACTCGTCATTTGCACTGGGAATGAGATCAACAAGACCACATAAGCGACCATAGCAGGATTGAATAAGTTTTGACCAAGGCCACCATATAGGTGTTTAGCGATTACAATCGCGAAAATAAGTCCGATCACCATAATCCACCACGGAGACCATGGTGGGATAGCCACGGCTAATAACCAAGCGGTAACGATCGCACTGTTATCACGTAGTGCTCGCATCGGCGAACGTTTACGGAAGACCATAACTAAGGCTTCAAGTGATACAGCGACTGCGATGGCAAAAATCAGCTGAATAAGCGTTCCCCACCCAAAGAAGTAGGTCTGAGCCGCTAAACCTGGGAGAGCACAAAGTGCCACCCATTTCATTAAGTCAGGTGTACTACGACGGCTGTGGGTATGCGGTGAACTGGCAATAAAAAACGACACTACTCGTTCTCCTCAGTATTATTTTTATTAGCTTCTTGCTGCGCTTTGCGAGCCTTCGCGCGCGCAATAGCAGCAGCGACAGCCGCTTTTTTCGGATCTTCAGTTTGTTCAGCAGGCGTTTCAGCTTCTACCGTTTCGGCTGGTTCTTCTTGCTTAGCTTTACGCGCTTTGGCACGCGCAATAGCCGCAGCGACAGCCGCTTTTTTCGGATCTTCAGCTTGTTCAGCAGGCGTTTCAGCTTCTACCGTTTCGGCTGGTTCTTCTTGCTTAGCTTTACGCGCTTTGGCACGCGCAATGGCAGCAGCCACGGCGGCTTTTTTCGGATCTTCGGTTTGCTCGGCAGGTGCTTCAGCTTTTTCCGCTTCAGTTGAGTCTGCTTGTTTCGCTTTGCGCGCTTTGGCTCGAGCAATTGCAGCGGCAACTGCGGCTTTTTTCGGATCGTCGGTTTGCTCAGCAGGTGCTTCAGCTTCTTCCGCTTCAGTTGAGTCTGCTTGCTTCGCTTTACGCGCTTTGGCACGTGCAATCGCAGCAGCCACGGCGGCTTTTTTCGGATCGTCGGTTTGCTCGGCAGGTGCTTCAGCTTCTTCCGCTTCAGTTGAGTCTGCTTGTTTCGCTTTACGTGCTTTGGCACGTGCAATGGCAGCAGCAACCGCGGCTTTCTTCGGATCGTCGGTTTGCTCAGCAGGTGCTTCAGCTTCTTCCGCTTCAGTTGAGTCTGCTTGCTTCGCTTTACGCGCTTTGGCACGTGCAATCGCAGCAGCAACCGCGGCTTTCTTCGGATCGTCGGTTTTCTCAGCAGATGCTTGAGCTTCTATCGTTTCGGTTGATTCTTCTTGTTGAGCTTTTTTCGCTTTAGCTCGGGCGATGGCTGCTGCAACTGCCGATTTCTTATCATCAGCGTTGTTGTCTGGCGTTTCGCCTTGTTCTTTTTGTGCTT
Source organism: Vibrio sp. T9 (assembly GCF_003123985.1). Lineage (NCBI taxonomy): Bacteria > Pseudomonadati > Pseudomonadota > Gammaproteobacteria > Vibrionales > Vibrionaceae > Vibrio > Vibrio sp. T9. The sequence continues at coordinate 260,627 of NZ_NIGY01000007.1, read as the reverse complement.
TACGTTCGCGGGCTAGACGTTTGCGTTCTTCGCGCAGTTTTGCCATTTCTGAGTTATCAGGTTCACTAGAGCCTGCTTTAGCGGCTGCGGCCTGTTTTGCCTTCGCTTTGGCAATGGCTGCAGCGACGGCAGGTTTAACGGCTGGCTCTGCTTTTTCTGTTGTTTCTGTCTTCTGAGCTTTCACTCGTGCGATCGCTGCTGCAATCGCATCATCACCACCAGAAGATTTCATGTCTTTACGGCGCTGATCGGCTGCTTTCTTAAAGCGATTTTCACGTTCTGCTTTTTCGCGCTCCATACGCGCTTTCTTCTCTTCAAAACGCAGCTTCGCTCGCTCAGCAGCTTCCGCTTCTTGTGTTCTGGTGCGAATTTCCGCTTTTGCTTGGCGGTAGTACTGTACGAGAGGAATTTCACTTGGACACACAAACGCACAAGCACCGCACTCGATACAATCCTTTAAGTTTAGTTCTTCGAGTTTGTCATACTCTTCAGCTTTTGCATGCCATTGCAGTTGCTGAGGTAGCAGTGAAGCAGGGCAAGCTTCAGCACATTGGCTACAGCGAATACATTCAATCTCATGTTGGTGTGGAGAGATCTCACGACGAGTCGGGGCAAGGATACAGTTTGCTGTCTTGGTAATCGGCACTTGAGAGTGGGGAAGGGTGAAGCCCATCATTGGTCCACCCATGATTAAACGTTGTAACTTCTTATCGGCTTTATAGCCAAACTCATCCAATAACGCCTGTACTGGTGTACCTAATAATGCCCAAACATTGCGTGGTTGTTTGAATGTTTTACCGGTGAGAGTCACCACGCGTTTTATCATCGGTTCACCATCGATGATTGCGCGTTTGATTGAGTAAAGAGAACCGACATTTTGAACCAAAATACCAATATCGGCTGGAATTGCGCCGCTTGGTACTTCTTTATTGGTCAAAATTTTGATCAGCTGTTTTTCACCACCAGAAGGGTATTTAGTCGGGATAACGCGAATGACGATATCTTTGTTTAGAGCCGCAGCTTCTAAAGCTTTAATTGCCTCTGGTTTGTTATCTTCAATACCAATAATCGTGAGCTTTGGTGTCAGGATATGTTCGACAATCTCGATACCTTGGATGAGCTCTTCGGCATGCTCTTGCATGAGCTTGTCATCAGATGTGATGTACGGCTCACACTCAGCCGCGTTGACGATAAGAATCTCTGTGCGAGCAAAGCCAGATTGGATTTTTTTTGCGGTAGGGAAACCTGCGCCACCCATACCAGAAATGCCTGCGAGACGAATAATATCGATCAGTGCGTCAGGTGTTTCTTGTTTGTAATCCGCGACGGGTTTTCTGTCACACCATGTATCGTTACCATCAGGGGTAATGACCGCACAGAGTTCACTCAGACCTGAAGGGTGAGCAACGGTTCTAGGCTCAATTGCGGTGATCGTACCCGATGTAGGAGCATGCACTGGAACGGTAAAACCAGTTTCGGATTGCGTTAATGGCTGACCTTTTAATACGTGGTCACCTTCGGCAACCAATAAGTTACCAGCCTTACCAATGTGCTGTTTTAGCGGTAATACAATTTCTGATGGGATAGCCGCGTGAACGAGCTCAGTTTTGTTGGACTGCTTTTTGTTTTCTGCCGGATGCACACCACCAGGGAAATCCCAAAGCGAGCCTGTACGAATTTGTTCAATCAAAGACAACATGCGAAACCTTACTTAATTGAATCTTTCACGTTCGCTGCATCGTCGGCAGCATCCGTAATGTTGAGTACTGGAATGGAGTTAAGCTGCCACTTCCAGCTTTCCGTGGTGGTTGCCACAGGAATCATTTCAATACAATCAGTTGGACATGGTGCAACACATAAGTCACACCCCGTACATTCGTCTTTAATTACGGTATGGACCGCTTTTGTACCGCCTACAATTGCATCCACTGGACACGCTTGAATACACTTAGTACAGCCAATGCACATATCTTCATGGATAAACGCAACGGTTGGAATTTTGCTGTCGAGATCGTGCGCAGATTCTTCTGGCTCAACACCCATTAAGTCGGCGAGCTTTTCGATTGTTGCCTGACCGCCAGGTGGACATTTGTTGATGTGGTCGCCATTTGCAATCGCTTCAGCATAAGGGCGGCAACCAGGATAGCCACATTGACCGCATTGAGTTTGAGGTAAGATTGCGTCGATTTGATCCACAATTGGGTCTGCCTCGACTTTGAAGCGAATAGAAGCAAAACCAAGTATCGCGCCGAAAATCGCAGCAAGAACCGCTAACGCGATGATCGCAATTAAAATCGTACTCATTGTTTACTTCACCAAACCTGTAAAGCCCATAAAGGCTAGTGACATTAAACCCGCTGTAATCATTGCAATCGATGCACCTTTAAAAGGCACTGGTACGTCGGCGGCAGCTATGCGCTCACGCATGGATGCAAAAAGTATCAACACCAATGAGAAACCAACAGCGGCGCCGAAGCCGTAGATAATCGATTCGATAAAGTTATGGTTCTCATTAATATTAAGAAGCGCGACGCCTAATACCGCGCAGTTTGTAGTGATCAGCGGTAAGAAAATACCAAGCAAGCGATAAAGTGTTGGACTTGTTTTGTGCACAACCATTTCGGTGAACTGCACCACAACGGCTATCACCAAAATAAAACTCATGGTTCGAAGGTACTCAATACCCAGTGGACGAAGAATGTAGCTTTCCACTAAATACGCACACACTGACGCGAGCGTTAGCACAAAAGTTGTTGCTAAGCCCATACCTATTGCTGTTTCCAGTTTTTTGGACACACCCATAAAAGGACAGAGGCCCAAAAACTTCACCAGTACAAAGTTGTTCACCAGCACAGTGCCGACCAACAACAAAACATATTCGGTCATAGTTATTACGTTCTTAAAATCCGATCTTGATATTATCGTGTTTTGTGACACCAATAACAACCAGTGAACGATGTGGTTTTACATACACGATGGAAAAATAGTCGTCTATGTGAGGTATTTTGATGAATCAATAAGAAATTGAACAGCTTGCTGAATGGATTTTACAAAGACGCTGGTGCTGTCTTTCCTCAAAGAATCTTTTGCTCAGAAGGCGGGAATGACATTTAGCGAGTAATTTTAAGTCGTCACTTGAGATATTGATGGTGAAAGAAGTTTTTTATTTCAAAACGAAAAAAGCCGTGTCTTGCGACACGGCTTTTCTGGAATTTGGCTCCTCCTGCTGGGCTCGAACCAGCGACCTGCGGATTAACAGTCCGTCGCTCTACCAACTGAGCTAAGGAGGAATTGCTTTGCTTGAAAGCGGGACGAATCTTACCGAGCAGCCAAACTACTGTCAACAGTAAAAAAATACATTTTTAGCAAAAAATATTGAGGGAAGGGCTTTACTTTTCTGTACTGCTTGTCAGCAAAGGGGTGAGGTTACTTATCCACTAATTTTGTGGATAACTATGTTGATGAGATCTGAGTAAAGATCTTTTATATGCAACCTGGTTTTTATTTAGTGAATTTTTAATCAGAGCTATACAGAGAATATGCAATTAAAACATAGATTTATTGATGTTAAGCAAAATGTATTCAAGGTGGATAAAAATCTAGCTTTTGGGGATAAAGAGTGTTTAGGCCAATTTTTGGGGAAAAGTTGTGGAAACTGCAATGTGAAGAATGGGTGTGGCTCTTCAGCTAGGGCGAGATATTATATCAGAGTAGGTTTTGTATGGCTACAGCATTCTAGACAAACAAGAAAATTTATTAACAATGGTGGGTAAATTTTCGATAGACGTAGATTTCATTGGCTAAGGTGTATATATATACAGCCAAAGCGCAGTAAAGTTGAGGAAGGGTATGAGTAAAGTCTATGAATTGGTCTCCGATTATCAGCCATCGGGTGACCAGCCGGGAGCGATCAAGCAGCTGCTTGAGGGGCTCGATGCTGGACTGGCACATCAAACACTATTGGGGGTAACGGGATCGGGTAAAACGTTCACACTAGCGAATGTTATCGCTCAAGCCCAGCGACCTGCAATATTACTTGCTCCAAACAAAACGCTCGCAGCGCAATTATATGGCGAGATGAAATCATTCTTTCCCAATAATGCGGTGGAATACTTTGTTTCCTACTACGATTACTACCAGCCTGAAGCTTATGTCCCGACGACGGATACTTTCATTGAAAAAGACGCATCAGTTAACGCTCACATAGAGCAAATGCGCCTTTCCGCAACGAAAGCACTATTGGAACGTAAAGACGCGATTATCGTTGCGTCTGTTTCTGCTATCTATGGTTTGGGTGACCCAGAATCTTACTTGCAAATGATGTTGCATTTACGTCGTGGTGACGTGATTGATCAACGGGACATGCTACGACGTTTGGCAGAGCTACAATATTCAAGAAATGACGTGGCATTTGAGCGAGGACAGTTTCGGGTTCGTGGCGAAGTGATTGATATCTTTCCAGCGGAATCTGACCAAGACGCAGTTCGTGTCGAAATGTTTGATGATGAAATTGACTGCATCAGTGTTTTTGATCCATTGACTGGTGTGGTGAAACAGCGAGATTTACCACGCTACACCATTTATCCTAAGACGCACTACGTGACACCAAGAGATCGTATTCTTGAAGCGATTGAAAATATTAAGGTTGAATTAGAAGTACGCAAAAAACAGCTTCTAGACAACAACAAGCTACTGGAAGAACAGCGTATTAGCCAGCGGACTCAATTCGATATCGAGATGATGAATGAGTTAGGTTTTTGCTCAGGTATCGAAAACTATTCTCGCTATCTCAGCGGACGATCGGAAGGCGAGCCGCCACCGACATTGTTTGATTACTTGCCTCATGACGGTTTGTTGATCATCGATGAATCCCACGTGACTGTGCCGCAGATTGGTGCCATGTATAAAGGTGACCGCTCTCGTAAAGAAACGCTAGTGGAGTTTGGTTTTCGCTTACCTTCTGCGTTAGATAATCGTCCGCTCAAGTTTGAAGAGTTTGAAGCGTTAGCACCGCAGACGATTTTTGTCTCTGCGACGCCAGGAAATTATGAACTAGAAAAATCTTCAGGCGATGTAGCGGATCAAGTTGTTCGTCCAACAGGCTTGCTTGACCCAGAATTGGAAGTTCGCCCAGTAGCGACCCAAGTAGACGACTTGTTGTCTGAAATTCGCCTCCGTTCTGCTAAAGATGAGCGAGTTCTAGTGACAACATTGACCAAACGGATGGCCGAAGATCTCACCGAGTACTTGCACGAACATGATGTTAGGGTACGTTATTTACACTCAGATATTGATACCGTAGAACGTGTGGAGATCATCCGTGATCTTCGTCTTGGCGAGTTTGACGTGCTGGTGGGAATTAACTTGCTACGAGAAGGCTTGGACATGCCTGAAGTTTCGCTGGTTGCAATATTGGATGCAGATAAAGAGGGCTTCTTGCGCTCCGAGCGTTCACTGATTCAGACCATTGGTCGTGCTGCGCGAAATCTTGAAGGTAAGGCGATCTTGTATGCTGACCGAATCACCAACTCCATGAAAAAGGCGATGGATGAAACCAACCGCCGCCGCGAGAAGCAGAAAGCGTACAACGAAGAAATGGGCATTTCGCCGCAAGCGCTCAAACGAAATATCAAAGATATTATGGAATTGGGCGATATTACCAAGTCTAAACGTCAGCGTAATACTAAACAGGTACCGTTGTCGAAAGTGGCGGAGCCTTCGCAAACATACGAGGTCATGTCTCCTCAACAGTTGGAAAAAGAAATCAGTCGACTTGAGGCGGCAATGTATCAGCACGCGCAAGATTTAGAGTTTGAATTGGCGGCGCAAAAGCGTGACGAGATTGAAAAACTAAGAGCGCAGTTCATCGCAAATAGTTAAAAGTAAGCTTAATGATCTAGCTTAGCCAAGTGTTTTAGATTGCTTGCAAAAAAAGAAGCCAATAGGCAGTCGGGTCTATTGGCTTGTTTTGTGAACATCTCGTTCACTAACAACGTCAGTTGGCTAGGTGACCCGAGGGGTCACTAAACTATCAGCATGGTTTATGCCATTTTTTAAATAATTGATATTATTTTTGAATCCTTTCTCTTACCCATAATTTAGCTAATGTTATTTGCAAAATGCAAAGCGTAATGCGATTATTGTTTAAAACACAACAAAATATTAGCTAGGTTATGCAACAAAAATCTGAAGGTCCTAAATCTCGTTACCTTTTAATGGTTGAGGATACCGCATCTGTTGCGGCACTGTACCGCTCATACCTGACACCGCTTGGTATAGATATCAATATTGTCGGTACAGGTAGGGATGCCATTGAAAGTCTCAACCATAGAATTCCAGATCTTATTCTGCTCGATCTTCGTCTTCCAGATATGACGGGGATGGATGTTTTACACGCTGTAAAAAAGAGTCATCCAGACGTACCTATTATTTTTATGACCGCTCACGGTTCTATCGATACCGCGGTAGAAGCAATGCGTCATGGCTCTCAAGACTTTTTGATCAAACCGTGTGAAGCTGACCGCTTACGTGTCACGGTTAACAATGCGATTCGTAAAGCGACTAAGTTAAAAAACGAGGCTGATAACCCGGGTAATCAAAGTTATCAAGGCTTTATTGGCAGCAGCCAAACTATGCAACAGGTCTACCGTACGATTGATTCAGCAGCGAGCAGTAAAGCGAGCATCTTCATCACAGGTGAAAGTGGTACGGGTAAAGAGGTATGCGCCGAGGCAATCCATGCGGCAAGCAAGCGTGGTGACAAGCCTTTTATTGCGATTAACTGTGCTGCAATTCCAAAAGATTTGATTGAGAGTGAACTGTTTGGTCACGTGAAAGGTGCTTTTACCGGCGCAGCAAATGATCGTCAGGGGGCAGCGGAATTAGCGGATGGTGGCACACTTTTCCTTGATGAACTGTGTGAGATGGACTTAGATTTGCAAACCAAATTGCTACGATTTATTCAAACCGGCACGTTCCAAAAAGTGGGCTCTTCAAAAATGAAGAGCGTGGATGTTCGCTTTGTTTGTGCAACTAACCGTGACCCATGGAAAGAGGTACAAGAAGGTCGATTCCGTGAAGATTTGTACTATCGTTTGTATGTCATTCCTTTGCATTTGCCACCTTTACGTGAACGAGGTGAAGATGTCATTGAAATTGCATACTCACTGTTAGGCTATATGTCGCACGAAGAAGGAAAAAGCTTCGTGCGTTTTGCGCCTGATGTAATCGACCGATTTAATAGCTATGAGTGGCCAGGCAACGTTCGTCAGTTACAAAACGTGCTGCGCAATATCGTTGTTCTAAACAACGGTAAAGAAATCACGTTGGATATGTTACCGCCACCGCTGAATCAACCGCTTGACCGTCCGTCTTCTGTGGCGAAATTCATTGAGCCGAAAGTGATGACGGCGTCTGAGATTATGCCGTTGTGGATGACAGAAAAAATGGCGATAGAGCAAGCGATTGAAGCGTGTGATGGCAATATCCCCCGAGCGGCGGGATACCTTGATGTCAGTCCGTCGACGATTTACCGCAAGTTACAGGCTTGGAATGGCAAGGAAGAGCGGCAAAAAGTATGAGTGTGAATGTATTAAATCAGCAAAAAATCGATGAACTGTCGATGGAGATTGGCAGTGACAATGTTCCTGTTTTACTCGATATTTTCTTGGGGGAGATGGATACCTACATCGAGAATTTATCTCAGTTTCAAGGGACAGAGCGATTACGTTACCTAAAAGAAATCAGTCACGCGTTAAAAAGCAGCGCAGCGAGCTTTGGAGCAGACCGTCTTTGTCAATTGGCGATGTCGATAGATAAAAAAGCCAAAGCAGGTGAGTTAGCTGAAGAGTCAGACGAGTTAAAAACGATGTTCGATCTTTTGCATGAAACACGCGACGCTTACCGTGATTGGCAGCAGTAATGCGCTGTTCTAATGAGGCTCTTACACAAAACCCTTCACTTGAGTGAAGGGTTTTTTCATTGCTGACAGCGAGTAAACTTGAAGCTATCCCCTAGCTTTAGAGGGCTTTTTTAAATTGAAAGCCTTAGCTGGCTTTCAATAGCGAGCTTGAGTTTATCTCGGTCGTGACGCCAATCTCGGTTCGACGAAGCTAACGATTCCGTCACTACATTCCACTGGCTCAATACTTCTTGCTCGGTTTCCTCTGCTAGAACCACGTCTATCTTCCTACCTTGGCAGGCACGCTCACACCATTCTAATTTTTGTGCCATGGTCATTCGTCCGGCTGGGCCGTACTCCGGGCTCAAGTTGGCAACGAAAATGACTTTTGCTTTCTCATTGGCGGCAATGGCTTTGCCGAGCTCAGGCAACAGCAAAGGAGGCATGATGCTGGTTAAAAAGCTGCCAGGACCAAGAATAATAGCGTCTGCCTCTGCCAGTGCAGTTACTGCTTCTTTAGTTGCAGGGACTTCTGGTGATAGATCGAGACGGCGTAAATCGGTGTTCATCTCGTCTACATTCGTTTCTCCCGTGACCCACTTCCCATCCACAGATAACGCGGAAAGATCGGAAGGGTGTTCAGACATAGGAAGAATGTTAACGTCGACTTTTAACATGTTTCGAATCAGATTGATGGCATCTAACGGTCTGACCGATAAGTTATCGAGCGCCGTAAGCATCAAGTTACCGAGGTTATGACCATCAAGCTCGCCAGTACCTTTGAAGCGATATTCAAACATCATTGAACTGATCGACGGCTCTGTGATCAGCTGATTAATGCAGTTCCGTGTGTCGCCCCAGGCGATTCCACCTTGGCAGTGACGAATTCTTCCTGTTGAGCCACCATTGTCTGTTGTGGCGACAATGCCAGTTGCATTGCCGCCAAAATCCCGTAGTGCGGCCAACATTCGACCTAAGCCATGACCACCGCCAACAGCGACCACTTTTTTATCCGTGTAGATATTCATTACGTTCTTCTAATAATCTTGTAAAAAACGGCTACAATTTATCTCAAGGAGTGCTTGAAAGGTACTCACTTAGCGGTAAATTGTGTCTCTAGAGAGTTTTTTATCACTCAAGTCTGGATTCCAGTACAAATATTAAGTATTTTACACCGCAAAGCTATCAGAGGTTTCATATCTCTGGTTGCCATAACTCCGAGCTCACTATTGCTAAGTCCGAGGATAAGCGTTTTGAGCCAGTGGCGTACTGTCACAAGGGCATGATTGGAAATGGCCATGCCTCCCGTGTTTGGAAAGGTGTTCCGTGGCGCAACAATTCGAAGACAAATTTCATCGTAAGTTCTATTACTTGCGTCTGTCTGTGACCGACGTATGTAATTTCAAATGTACCTATTGCCTTCCTGATGGCTATAAGCCTTCGGGCAATAAAAACTCGTCTTTTTTATCTCTTCCTGAAATCAAACGGGTCGTAAAAGCGTTTGCTGATTGTGGCACGTCAAAAGTGCGCATTACTGGCGGTGAACCAAGTTTACGCAAAGATTTTACCGACATTATCCACTCAGTGGCGACGACGCCTGGTATCCAAAAAGTTGCAACGACGACCAATGGTTACCGCATGGCGAAGCAAGTCGCAGACTGGCGTGAAGCGGGCTTAACTCACATCAACGTCAGCGTGGACAGCCTTGATCCGCGCATGTTCCATCAAATCACGGGTGAAAATAAGTTCACTGAGGTGATGAATGGTATCGAGCGCGCGTTTGAAGTTGGTTATGAGCAAGTAAAAGTTAATGTGGTGTTGATGAAAGATCTGAACCATCAAGAACTGCCAGCGTTTCTCAACTGGATAAAAGATCGTCCAATCCAACTGCGCTTCATCGAATTGATGCAAACGGGTGAGATGGATGATTTATTCAATAAGCATCATGTGTCTGGCGTAGCAATTCGTAATCAGTTGATTGCGAACGGTTGGCTGCTTAAAGTGCGCTCTCATAATGACGGCCCCGCGCAAGTGTTTGTTCATCCAGATTACAAGGGTGAAATTGGCCTGATCATGCCGTATGAAAAAGACTTTTGTGAGAGCTGCAACCGACTACGCGTCTCTGCGATGGGTAAGCTGCATCTGTGTTTGTTTGGAGACCACGGTGTAGAACTACGTGATCTATTGGAACGTGATGAGCAAGAAAGCGAGCTTATTGAACGCATCCAAGCGCAGTTACAAACTAAGTCGGTGAGCCACTTCTTGCACGATGGTAATACGGGTATGACGCCACATCTGGCGTCTATCGGCGGCTAAATCAACTCAAATTTTGTAGGGAAAGCTTATTTATAGGCTAGCTTTCCCTCGCTTTTCTAGAATCGATACCAAACGTATCAAAGTTAAAAGAGAATAGGTGAACACATGGGTCACGCTGAAAGCAAATTTCAACCTGCAAATATTGCCGTTCTAACGGTATCTGACACTCGTACCGAAGAAAACGATACCTCTGGTCGCTACCTTGTTGAACACGCTCAAGAAGCGGGTCACAATGTTGTCGATAAGCAAATTGTTATTGATGACATGTACAAAATTCGCGCAATTGTTTCTCAGTGGATTGCGGACGACAATGTTCAAGCGATCATGATTACTGGTGGTACAGGGTTCACGTCACGTGACAGCACGCCAGAAGCGCTGAAGCCTCTGTTTGATAAAGAAGTAGAAGGTTTTGGTGAGTTATTCCGCATGGTGTCTTACGAAGAAATTGGTACGTCAACGATCCAATCGCGTGCAATTGCAGGTTTTGCTAACCATACAGTTATCTTCGCAATGCCTGGTTCAACAGGCGCGTGCCGCACTGGCTGGACGAAGATCATCAAGCAGCAGTTAGATGCAAGCCATCGCCCTTGTAACTTCATGCCGCACCTATCTGTATAACCTTTCCTAAAAGCGAAGGAAAAACAATGACTCAATTTACCCATATCAACGCGTCTGGCGAAGCTAACATGGTCGACGTGTCTGCAAAAGCTGAAACGGTTCGTGAAGCACGTGCAGAAGCATTTGTTCACATGGCCCCAGAAACCTTGCAACTGATTGTTTCCGGTCAGCATCATAAAGGTGATGTGTTCGCGACGGCTCGAATTGCTGGTATCCAAGCTGCAAAGAAAACGTGGGATTTGATTCCACTTTGTCATCCTCTGTTGCTTTCTAAAGTCGAAGTTCAGTTGGAGGCTATTGAGTCAGAAAACAAAGTTCGTATTGAATCTGTTTGTAAGCTTGCAGGTAAAACGGGCGTAGAAATGGAAGCGCTCACGGCGGCTTCTGTTGCTGCACTGACGATTTACGATATGTGTAAAGCGGTGCAAAAAGATATGGTTATCGGTCAAGTTCGTCTCCTAGAAAAGACGGGTGGAAAATCTGGACACTTCAAGGCGGAATCATGATCAAAGTACTTTTTTTTGCTCAGACTCGTGAGCTGATTGGTATCGACAGTGTCGAATTAGATGATCAATTTGAAACGGTTGAAGCGATTCGCGCACATCTCGTGGAAGAGGGCGCTGATAAAAATGGTAAGTGGGATTTGGCTTTAGAGCCAGGAAAGCTACTTGCTGCTGTTAATCAATCTATTGTCCCACTTGATACCGAAGTAAAAGCGGGGGATGAAGTTGCATTTTTCCCACCGGTAACCGGAGGTTAAGATGGACCCACGCGTCTCTGTACAAGTTGAAGACTTTTCCGTTGATCACGAATATCAACGTTTATCCGAAGGTACGGCTGCTGGTGCTGTCGTAACATTCATTGGTAAAGTTCGAGATATGAACCTTGGCGATAATGTTGTTGGTTTGCACTTGGAACACTACCCAGGCATGACTGAGAAGAGCTTGAGCGACATTTGCGATCAAGCTGAATCACGTTGGCCATTATTGGGCGTACGCGTGATTCATCGCGTTGGTGACATGGATAGCGGTGATCAAATCGTCTTTGTTGGTGTTTCAAGTGCACACCGTGGAGCAGCATTTGATGCTTGCGAGTTCATTATGGACTACTTGAAAACCAAAGCACCATTTTGGAAGAAAGAACGCACGACGAGTGAAGATCGTTGGATTGAGTCGCGCGATACTGATCACCAAGCTGCACGGCGTTGGGAAAAATAGAACCCACTCCTCATTCTAGTGAAAAAAGCTAAGTGTCAATGGCACTTAGCTTTTTTTGTACTTATCTTCATAATTCTGCTCATTTGACTTCAACACAACCCGTACTCGCTCTGGTGATATTCTTCACAATAAAAGTTTTTAGCCCAATATATAAACAATTATTTGTTAGACTTCATTTGTCATAAATGTTAAATAATATGTAAATATCTAGCATAAGATGCTATCAAATGGTTTAAATGTAGATTAATCGAAAGTTTTGTCTGTGGAATGTCGCTTCTGGTCTCCATTTGGCTGGTGAATACTTTTTGATTAGAGTTTACTGCTAGATATGTGTGGTTTAGTCAGGATTATTGGTTTTTTTGCTACATTTTTATGGCAAATTACTTCAATGATTGCTAATGTGTGCCGCAGTCTTTGTAAGGTTTTAGGCTTTTGTGCTCAGAAAATGCACTAAAAAAATCTAAAACTCTGACCGTTCCAGGCCCTTACAAAGAAGTCATGGATGCTAACGAAAAAATTTGGAGTTTTACGCATGTATAAGAATAAAATCACGCGCGCTTTATTTATTGGTGCTGGTCTTTCTCTCGCTTTAGCTGGTTGTGGCGAAAAGCCTGCAGAGAAACAAGCTGCTGAGCCTGCTCCGGCTCCAGCCCCTGAAGCTAAATCTGATTCTAAAGAGCCAAAACTTGCTGCTGTTCAAGAATTGGTGCGTGGTAACGGTACAGAAGTTGCGACAATAGACCCTCATAAATCTCAAGGTGTTCCAGAATCCCACGTGATTCGCGATCTTCTTGAAGGCCTAGTAAACCAAGATGCGGACGGTAACACTATCCCTGGTGTTGCAGAATCTTGGGAAACTGAAGACAACAAAACATACACTTTCCACCTACGTGAAGACGCAAAATGGTCTAACGGTGATCCTGTTACTGCAGGTGATTTTGTATACAGCTTCCAACGCGCAGTCGACCCAGCAACCGCTTCTCCATACGCTTGGTACATGGAATACACCAAGATGAAGAACGCAAAAGACATTGTTGCGGGTAAAAAAGACAAGAGTGAGTTGGGTGTTAAAGCGGTTGACGACCACACGTTAGTGGTTGAGCTAGACACTGCTGTACCATACTTTGTGATGATGATGGGCCACACAACAGTGAAGCCTGTTCACCAAGCAACCGTTGAAAAGTTCGGAGATCAATGGACGAAGCCTGAGAACTTTGTAGGTAACGGTGCTTATGTTGTTGACAACTGGGTTGTAAACGAGCGTTTAGTTCTAAAACGTAACGAACAATACTGGGACAACGAAAACACGACGCTTGATCAAGTTACTTTCCTACCAATCGAAAACCAAGTAGCGGAAATGAACCGCTTCCTAGCAGGTGAAATCGACTTCACGAATGAACTGCCTACAGAGCACTTCAAGCGTTTGAAGCAAGAGCATCCAGAAGACGTGTCTGTATCGGGTAACTTATGTACTTACTACTACATCTTCAACACGAAGAAAAAGCCGTTTGATGATGTTCGCGTACGTAAAGCGATTTCTTATGCGATTGACCGTAATATCGTGACTGATGCGATCCTAGCACAAGGTCAAAAGCCAGCTTATTTCCTAACGCCTGAAATCACGGCGGGTTTCAACCCAGAAATCCCTGCATACGGCAAAATGACGCAAGAAGAGCGTAACGCTGAAGCGGCGCGTCTATTGGAAGAAGCGGGTTACGGCGCAGACAACCCTCTTGAATTTAACCTTCTATACAACACGTCAGAGAACCACAAGAAACTTGCGGTTGCACTGGGTTCAATGTGGAAGAAGACGCTTGGTCTAGACGTTACGCTAGAAAACCAAGAGTGGAAAACTTACCTATCTACCAAAGATTCTGGCAATTTTGAGGTTGCTCGTGCAGGTTGGTGTGGCGACTACAACGAAGCTTCATCTTTCCTAACGCTGATGATGAGTAATAACACTACTGGTGGTATTCACTACGACAGCAAAGAGTACGATGCAATCATGAACAAAGCATTTGCTTCAACTTCTGACGAAGAGCGTCAAGCGCTTTACCTAGAAGCAGAGAAGTTGATGGCAAAAGATATGCCAATCGCACCTATCTACCAGTACGTGAAATCACGTCTACTATCACCGAAAGTTGGTGGCTTCCCAGTCAATAACGCGGAAGACAAGATTTACTCTAAAGATCTCTACATCACAGAGTAATTCGTAACTCGATAGAACTATAAAAATGAGGCTCTACATGTGAGAAATTGCATGTAGCGCCTATCTTTAGTCCAAAAGAATTGGACGACTTCTTTAATTTAACTGTCACAGACTGAAAGAGTGAGTTTATGCTTAAATTCATCGCAAAAAGGATATTTGAGGCGATCCCAACAATGTTGGTTTTGATCACCGTATCTTTCTTTCTTATGCGCTTTGCACCGGGAAACCCTTTCTCGACAGAGCGTCCATTGCCACCCGAAGTAATGGCAAATATCGAAGCTAAATATGGCTTAGATAAACCTGTATTTGAACAATACACCACGTATTTGACCAATGTTATCCAAGGGGATTTCGGACCGTCATTTAAATACCTTGATTACTCGGTTAACGAGCTGATCGCGGTTGCCTTACCGGTTTCGGCTAAAGTGGGCTTCATCGCCTTTATCTTTACCCTGATTATGGGGGTTACTGTCGGTACCATTGCTGCGCTCAAGCAGAATACTTGGATTGATTACACCATCATGTCGACAGCGATGCTCGGCGTGGTAATGCCTTCTTTTGTATTGGCACCTGCTCTTATCTATCTGTTCTCGCTTCACTGGAATATCTTCCCTGCGGGCGGTTGGCAAGATGGTAGCTGGCAGTATTTAGTGCTTCCTGTCATTGGTATGTCACTACTGTATGTTGCAACCTTCGCTCGTATTACGCGTGGTTCGATGATCGAGACACTGAACAGTAACTTTATTCGTACGGCTCGTGCTAAAGGTCTAAGCTACCGTTACATCATCATCAAGCATGCTCTTAAGCCGGCACTTCTCCCTGTTGTTTCTTACATGGGTCCTGCTTTCGTAGGTATCATCACT
The DNA here is from genome assembly GCF_003123985.1 of Vibrio sp. T9. Taxonomy (NCBI): domain Bacteria; kingdom Pseudomonadati; phylum Pseudomonadota; class Gammaproteobacteria; order Vibrionales; family Vibrionaceae; genus Vibrio; species Vibrio sp. T9. The sequence goes on along the minus strand of NZ_NIGY01000007.1, from coordinate 245,504 downwards.
GGTTCTGTTGTTATCGAAACCATTTTTGGTCTACCAGGTATTGGTAAGCTATTCGTTAACGCTGCGTTTAACCGTGACTACTCGCTAGTAATGGGTGTAACCATCCTGATTGGTTTCCTATTCATTTTATTCAACGCGATTGTAGATATTCTACTTGCAATGATTGACCCGAAAATTCGCTACTAACAGGGACGTTTGGTTATGTTAACGAAAAAAGAAAACCTAGAAGCGATTGAGAAGTTCTCCGAAAACTTGGAGATTGAAGGTCGCAGTCTTTGGCAAGATGCTCGTATCCGTTTTATGCGCAACAAAGCGGCAATGGTGAGCTTATTCCTTCTTGTTCTAATGACGTTGGCGGTGATTATTCTGCCAATGATCGCACCGCACACCTTTGATGATACTGACTGGTACGCGATGCACGTTGCACCGAATGCTGACCATTGGTTTGGTACCGACAGCTTAGGTCGTGACTTATACGTACGCACGCTAATCGGCGGTCGTATTTCGTTGATGGTGGGGGTCATGGGTGCATTTGTAGCCGTACTGATTGGTACGCTCTATGGCGCAGCATCTGGTTTTATCGGCGGTAAAGTTGACCGCGTAATGATGCGTATTCTAGAAATTTTATACGCGGTACCGTTTATGTTCCTGGTAATCGTACTGGTAACATTCTTCGGTCGTAACATCATGCTGATCTTTGTCGCGATTGGTGCTATCGCATGGCTAGATATGGCGCGTATCGTACGTGGTCAGACACTCAGCTTACGTAGCAAAGAGTTCATCGAAGCTGCACACGTGTGTGGTGTTAGCAACTGGAAAATTATCACTCGTCATATCGTGCCGAACGTACTGGGTATCGTAGCGGTTTACTCTACGCTACTTATCCCGAGCATGATCCTGACGGAGTCATTCCTATCATTCCTTGGTCTTGGTGTTCAGGAACCGATGACAAGTTGGGGCGCGCTTCTACAAGAAGGTGCACAGACAATGGAAGTGGCAATCTGGCAGCTGGCATTCCCAGCCGTGTTCATGGTTGTGACGCTATTCTGCTTCAACTACGTTGGTGACGGCCTGCGCGATGCGCTGGATCCAAAAGACAGATAATTAAAAGATAAGATTAAGGAAGCAATGATGAGCTTATTAGATGTCAAAGATCTGCGCGTCGAATTCACCACGCAAGATGGTATCGTAACCGCAGTAAACGATTTGAACTTCTCTCTCAACCAAGGCGAAACCTTAGGCATCGTTGGAGAGTCGGGATCAGGTAAATCTCAAACCGTATTCGCAATCATGGGCCTGTTGGCTAAGAACGGTATTATTTCTGGTAGCGCAAAGTTTGAAGGCAAAGAAATCTTAAACTTACCAGAAAAAGAACTGAACAAAGTGCGTGCGGAACAGATCGCAATGATCTTCCAAGACCCAATGACATCACTGAACCCTTACATGAAGGTAAGTGACCAGTTGATGGAAGTGCTTATGCTACATAAAGGCATGGGCAAAGCGGAAGCATTTGAAGAATCAGTACGCATGCTGGAAGCGGTGAAAATCCCTGAAGCGCGTAAGCGTATCACGATGTACCCGCATGAGTTTTCAGGCGGTATGCGTCAGCGTGTAATGATCGCGATGGCGTTGTTATGTCGTCCTAAGTTGCTTATTGCCGATGAGCCAACAACAGCACTTGATGTGACGGTTCAAGCACAGATAATGGACCTGCTTAATGAGCTTAAAGATGAGTTCAACACGGCGATCATCATGATCACGCACGACCTTGGTGTTGTTGCAGGTTCGTGTGATAAGGTGCTGGTGATGTATGCAGGTCGTACGATGGAGTACGGCAACGTAAACGAGATCTTCTATAATCCAAGCCACCCTTATGCAGAGGGTCTACTGAAGGCGATTCCTCGCCTTGATACGGAAGGTGAAATTCTGCCAACCATTCCTGGTAACCCACCAAACTTGCTTCGTCTACCACCGGGCTGCCCTTATCAAGAGCGTTGTCACCGAGTGATGGATCGTTGTAAGCGTGAAGCGCCAATTCTGACTCCATTTGGTGATGGCCGTCAGCGCGCATGTTTTTCTGAATGGGAGGCTTGGAACAAATGAACGCAGTAGATAAAAAGCTAATTCTGGACATTTCAGAGCTGAAAGTTCACTTCAGCATTTCGTCAAAATCGGCATGGCCTTGGTCAAAGCCTTCAAGCCTAAAAGCGGTTGATGGGGTGAACGTTCGACTATACGAAGGGGAAACGCTTGGTGTAGTAGGTGAGTCAGGTTGTGGTAAATCGACGTTTGCGCGCGCCATCATCGGTCTTGTTGAAGCGACGGATGGAGAAGTAGTTTGGTTGGGTCAAGATCTAACTAAGATGAAAGACGTCCAACGTCGTGAAACGCGTAAAGAAATCCAAATGATTTTCCAAGATCCTTTGGCTTCTCTTAACCCACGTATGACGGTTGGCGACATTATTGCTGAGCCTCTTGAAACGTTCTACCCAGAACTGTCTAAGCAGGAAGTGAAAGACCGCGTTAAAGAGATGATGGCGAAAGTTGGCCTATTACCTAACGTTATTAACCGTTACCCACACGAGTTCTCGGGTGGTCAGTGTCAGCGTATCGGGATTGCGCGTGCGCTTATCCTTAAGCCTAAGATGATCATTTGTGACGAGCCAGTATCGGCGCTTGATGTATCTATTCAAGCTCAGGTTGTTAACCTGCTTAAAGAGATTCAAAAAGAACTAGGCCTTTCTCTGGTATTCATTGCGCATGATTTGTCAGTGGTTAAACACATCTCAGACCGTGTTTTGGTCATGTACTTGGGTAATGCTGTCGAGCTCGGTGAGGCGGAGGCGCTGTTTGCTGATCCTAAGCACCCATATACACGCGCATTGATGTCAGCGGTTCCGATTCCGGACCCGAACATTGAACGCAGTAAGAAAATCCAAATGCTGGAAGGCGACCTTCCTTCGCCGATCAGCCCACCATCGGGTTGTGTGTTCCGCACTCGTTGCCCACAAGCAACCGAAGAGTGTGCGAAGACGAAGCCAACGATTCAAGGTAACGACGTTCACGCGGTATCTTGTTTGCACGTTAGTGTATAAATTCAGCCTGTGACGGGCTTAAGCGCGACACCTTCATCGGGTCGCGCTTTTTTTATGCATCTGATTTATACATTCGAATTTCTTGAACATGATGTCCTAAGTTCAGTGATTTTCTGTTTGATAGGAAACGCTAATATAGACATAAACAGAATGAGAGGAGCGCAATCATGGGTAAGTTGGTCGAAGGTGTTTGGCATGACGTCTGGTATGACACAAAATCAAATGGTGGCAAATTTGTGCGTGAAGATGCCGGATTCCGTAACTGGGTTAAAAACGAACCTGATGCGGAGTTTAAACCAGAGTCTGGTCGATACCATTTGTATGTCTCTCTTGCTTGTCCTTGGGCACACCGAACGCTCATCTTCCGCAAGCTGAAAGGCTTAGAACCACATATTGATGTCACGGTTGTTTGCCCTGATATGTTAAGCCAAGGCTGGCAAATGGGGCTTCCTGAGCCACTATTTGGTCACACTCGTATGCACCAAATCTACACGCAGGCCAAACCAGATTACACAGGCCGTGTAACTGTGCCTGTGCTTTGGGATAAAAAGACCAATACGATCGTGTCGAATGAGTCGTCAGAAATTATTCGTATGTTTAACACGGAGTTCAATGCGTTAACAGGAAACCACGATGACTATTATCCAGAACAGCTAAAGCATGTTATTGACGAGTGGAACGATTTTGTTTATCCAAACGTCAACAATGGAGTGTATCGCTGTGGTTTTGCGACCACGCAAGAGGCATATGAAGAAGCATTCGATTCTTTATTCGCTGCGCTAGATAAAATCGATTCGCACCTATCGACGCATCGTTATTTAGCGGGGAATACTATTACTGAGGCTGATTGGCGTTTGTTTACGACTCTGATCCGTTTCGATGCCGTGTATGTGGGCCACTTCAAATGTAATAAGCAGCGCATCGCAGACTACGAAAATATTCAAGGATACTTAAAAGAGCTGTATCAAGTCGAAGGCGTCGAAGAAACCACGGATTTCTACCATATTAAACGTCACTACTATTTCAGCCACACTGGGATTAACCCGACGCAAGTCGTACCCAAAGGGCCTGATTTAGACTTAAACTCTCCTCATGGAAGAGAAATAATTAGCTAGTTTGCTACCTCCATCAGAAATGAAAAAGTACTTAACGGTTAGCAATATCGTTAAGTACTTTTACGCCAACTAAATACTAGGAGCAGGAGAGTGACTTTTAAATGTGCGCACGTCTTACTTAGCGCGTACGACATCCATCACTAGTTTTCCGTCGACTTTTACAGGGCCATCTTCTTTGGCTCCGAGTGTATATTCAAATACGCCAGTCTTCATTCCCCCTTTTTCTCCGTGGACCATTAGCATCAGCATGTCGCCAGACTCAACCGGTTCCATCAAAATTGCATTCACGTTCTCATTCTGTCCCATCTTTAGTGGGGCATAGCCGATAACAGGGCCAGGCTTCATTGATTCGTCTGTTCGGTGGACTACCATCCATCCGTTGTCGTCAGCATGAGCCATTTTTGCGGTTACCGTTCCTTCGGACATATCTTGATCAACGCCTTTAATGCTTGGGGCTGAAAAGCTGAATGAAGAAAAACTGAACAGAATTGCAGCTAAACCAAGCTTTAGCAGTGAGTTGTTGATGGAGTTGTTCATATGTATTCCTTACTTATGTGTGAGTTTGCGTAATTGCAGTCCATCTTCGTTACGTAGTTCTAGTAAGAAAGTTCAGTTGAAATGTAAATAATGCTGATAAATTGAACAGGGAGGGCCGCTTCGTTCTATTACGTTTTGGTGGTAGATAAAAGAATAATGAAATTATAAGACGCAATGGTAAGCAGGGAACCGGGGCCATTTTCTGATTATCCTCTCATCGTCACAGCTTCTTACCCATATTCAAATAAACTAATGATATAACAACCGCTTTTTAACGGGGTGATGCATGGATATCAATGAGTTTGTCAGTGGCGAGCATCTAATTTGGAATCTGCTTATTGCTCTATTACTAGGGGCAATTGTTGGCACCCAACGTGGCTGGGTGATGCGCAATAGCGTAGAAGGCAGTCGTGTAGCAGGCATTCGTACTTTTTCTTTAGTCGGTTTACTCGGTGGTTTAGTTGGCATTCTCGCCAACATCTATACACCTTTACTCATTGGTTTTGCGCTTATCGCTTTAGTCATCCTCACTTGCATCGCTTTTGTTATACAGCAGAAAAAGAGCGGAGATGTGAGCATCACTGGCGTGGTTAGTATCATGGTGGTGTTTGTTCTGGGTAACCTTGCCGTGTCGGGTGAGGCTGTTTTGGCTGCAGCAGCGGCCGTCATAACCGCTGTGGTGCTCGATAACAAAAGAGAGCTACATCAAGCGCTACAAAAACTGCAAGAGTATGAGTTAGACGCAGCACTGCGTTTATTACTTATCTCGATAGTCATGTTACCCCTGTTACCAAATCAATCTTACGGCCCTTGGAATGCACTTAACCCGTATGAGATTTGGTGGATGGTTGTGCTGATCGCTAGTATCTCTTTTGTCGGTTATTTTGCGATAAAGATCGGCGGGGCGAAGCGAGGTATTTTGTTTACGTCTGTATTTGCGGGGCTTAGCTCTTCGACAGCATTAACGTTGCAGTTTTCCCATCTTTCTCGTGAGCAAGCGAGCATCAGCCCGTTACTCGCTAGTGGTATTCTTTTGAGCTGCGGAACCATGTTCCCTCGTTTACTTATCGTACTGTCTGTTATCAATCCACAATTAGTGAAACTGCTTTGGCCAATTGTGATGGCGATGATGGTTGCGCTGTACATCCCAGCATGGTGGATTTGGCGCAGAAGTGAAGTTGAGCAGATTGAGCAATCAAATAAGCAAACGAACCCTCTAGCTTTGCAGTCGGCACTGTTCTTTGGCCTCGTGTTGGCGGTGATTATGCTGCTTGCTCACGCTTTGTCTGACTGGTTCGGCAATGCGGGGGTGTTGATCCTTTCTGCTTTATCAGGGATTACTGACGTTGATGCGATCTCGTTAACCCTCGGACGTCAAAGTACGCAAACATTGAGCGTGACCACTGCTGCGTTAGGCATTTTGATTGCCGCTTCGGTTAATACCATTGTGAAAATGGGGATGGTCATCGCGATAGGGGATAAGAAGCTTTGGCGCCGAATCGCACCAGTGATGACAGGTTGTGTTGTGGTTGGGGCAGGGGTATTTATGGCGCTGTATTCGTAAGAGCGTATTAGTGCTATTGCTCATAGCCTCTTTGCTGTGTGCTCAACAATAGAAAAAGCCCTCGACGAATTGAGGGCTTTGGATAGTTGTCCAACTAGATGTCAGAAGCGATTATTTAGCTTCTTGGTCTGCTTGGATTGCTGTTAGAGCGATTGTGTACACGATATCGTCTACTAGCGCGCCACGAGACAAGTCGTTTACAGGCTTGCGCATACCTTGCAGCATTGGACCGATAGAAACTAGGTCAGCTGAACGTTGTACTGCTTTGTAAGTCGTGTTACCCGTGTTTAGGTCTGGGAATACGAATACTGTCGCTTTACCTGCTACTGGAGAGTTAGGCGCTTTAGACGCTGCCACGTTTTCCATGATAGCTGCGTCGTACTGCAGAGGACCGTCGATCACTAGATCAGGACGCTTCTCTTTCGCGATGCGAGTTGCTTCACGTACTTTATCAACGTCTGCACCCTTACCAGATTCACCAGTAGAGTAAGAGATCATAGCAACGCGAGGGTCGATACCGAATGCTGCTGCAGAGTCAGCAGATTGGATAGCGATTTCAGCAAGCTGTTCAGCGGTTGGATCTGGGTTGATCGCACAGTCACCGTAAACCAGTACTTGATCAGGCAGAAGCATGAAGAATACTGAAGATACGATAGACGCATTTGGTGCAGTCTTGATGATTTGGAACGGAGGAACGATAGTGTTCGCCGTAGTATGAACAGCACCAGAAACTAGGCCGTCAACTTCGTCGTTCTCAAGCATCATTGTGCCCAGGAATACTGAATCTTGTAGCTTCTCACGAGCCACAACTTCAGTCATGCCTTTCGCACCGCGCAGCTCAACTAGACGAGCAACGTAGTTTTCACGAACAGCATCAGCATCGATGATGGTTACGCCAGTACCTAGCTCAACGCCTTGTTGAGCTGCTACGCGACGGATTTCATCTGGGTTACCTAGAAGTACACAGTCTGCAATACCTCGTTCAGCACAGATTGCTGCCGCTTTAACAGTACGTGGTTCGTCACCTTCTGGAAGAACGATACGCTTGCCTGCTTTACGAGCAAGTTCAGTTAGTTGGTAACGGAACGCAGGTGGGCTTAGACGACGAGACTTCTGAGTACCTTCAGTCATTGACTCGATCCAGTTACCGTCGATGTGACCAGCAACGTGCTCGTTGATGAACTCGATACGCTCTTTATCGTCTGCAGGTACTTCGATGCTGAAGCTCTGTAGGTTTAGAGATGTCTGCCAAGTGTTACCTTGTGCTTTGAAGATAGGTAGACCAGTGTCGAACGCTGGTTTACATAGACCTTCGATTTCGCGAGGGATGTCGTAACCGCCAGTTAGCAGTACAGCACCAATATCCACACCGTTCATTGCAGCAAGAGAAGCAGCAACGATAACATCAGGACGGTCTGCAGAAGTAACAAGTAGAGAGCCAGGTTTGAAATGCTCAATCATGTTTGGCAGAGAACGTGCACAGAAAGTGATGCTCTTGATGCGACGAGTGTTGATGTCACCTTCGTTGATGATATCTGCTTTCAGGTGCTTAGCCATGTCGATTGCACGAGTCGCAATCAGATCAATGCTCCATGGCACGCAACCTAGTACACGAATTGGAGAAGTGTTGAAGATTTCCATCACTTTCAATTCGTTTTGTTTCGCGCTATCTGCATCGTCAAAGATTTCAGATAGGTCAGGGCGAGTACGGCCAGCTTCGTCAACAGGAGCGTTTAGCTTGTTGATGATAACGCCAGAGATGTTTTTGTTCTTAGTGCCGCCGAAGTTAGAACATGCTACTTCGATACGCTCTTTCAGTTGCGCTGGGTTATCAGTACCTGGAGTCGCAACTAGCACGATTTCTGCACCAAGTGTTGCCGCGATTTCCGCGTTTACTTGGTTTGCAAATGGGTGCTTACGAGTAGGTACAAGACCTTCGATTAGCGTAACGTCTGCGTCTTTGTTGATTTGGTTGTAACGTTCAACAACGGTTTCTAGCAGCTCGTCCATGTTGTCGTTACCGATTAGGCTTTCAGCAACAGACATCGCCATTGGTTCACCGATCTTCATATCGCTGTTGTGGCCAACGATAGTTGAAGTCAGATCTGGCTGATCACCACCTGAACGTGGCTGACAGATTGGCTTGTAGAAAGAAACTTTAACGCCTTTACGCTCCATAGCGCGAAGAACACCCATGCTAACGCTTGTTAGGCCAACGCCTGCGCTAGTAGGGATAAGCATAATAGTACGAGACATTCGTAGAGTACCTTTAGCTATTTGGGGGATAAAAGCTCAACTCTTATTCCATGAAGCTCGAAGAATAGGAGTTGAGCCCCTAAGAAATTCGTTTGAATGAAAATCTGGCTAGCCGAGTGGCTAGCCAGTAATTCAATTAAAGACCTGTCAGGCGTGCAGTGTCTTCAGCGATGACTAGCTCTTCGTTAGTAGAGATAACCATTGCAGGGATACGGCTGTTTTCAGTCGTGATAACGCCTTCGCCGCCGAAGCGAGCTTTAAGGTTAGCTTCGCTATCTACTTCGATACCGAAGATGCCAAGACGGTTTAGAACCATTTCACGGATAGGGCCAGAGTTCTCGCCGATACCGCCAGTGAAAGTGATTGCGTCTAGACGACCGTCCATTGAAGCAGTGTAGCCAGCTACGTACTTAGCTAGACGGTGGCAGAACACGTCCATTGCGCGTGTTGCTTCTTCTTTCTCACCGTAGTTGTCTTCAACGAAACGACAATCAGAAGTCACTTCAGTTAGACCTTGAAGACCAGACTCTTTAGTTAGCATCGTGTTGATTTGATCAACAGAGTAACCTAGAGCGTCGTGTAGGTGGAAGATGATCGCAGGGTCGATGTCGCCACAGCGAGTACCCATTACTAGACCTTCAAGTGGAGTAAGACCCATAGAAGTGTCTACAGATTGACCGTTCTTGATTGCACATACAGACGCGCCGTTACCTAGGTGACAGTTGATGATGTTTACTTCTTCAACTGGTTTGTTTAGTAGGCCAGCAACTTCACGAGTGATGAACAAGTGAGAAGTACCGTGCATGCCGTAACGACGGATACCGTGTTCTTTGTATAGGTTGTATGGAAGAGCGTATAGGTAAGACTCTTCAGGCATAGTTTGGTGGAACGCAGTGTCAAATACAGCAACGTTTTTCAGCTCTGGGAAGTTTTTCTTAGCCGCTTCGATACCGATGATGTGAGCAGGGTTGTGAAGAGGTGCAAATGTTGCAGCGTCTTGAATACCTTTTAGAACTTCATCAGTGATTAGTGCAGATTGAGTGAACTGCTCGCCGCCGTGAACGATACGGTGACCGATTGCGCCTAGGTTAGCTTTAAGCTCTGGCTTAGAAGCAAGAATAGTTTCTACCATAAACGCTAGTGCTTCTTCGTGAGCTGCACCATTGCCTAGTTGAGCTTCGTGCTTGCCATCAAGTTTCCACTTGATGCGAGCTTCAGGAAGGTGAAGACACTCAGCAAGACCTGATAAGTGCTCGTCGCCGTTCTCGGCATCAACAACGGCAAATTTAAGAGAAGAACTACCGCAGTTTAAAACTAAAACTAGCTTAGACATGTATGACTACCTGTTATTCGTCTGATAAAAAATCAGTTAAAGAATGAAAAATTAATCACAAGAATAGCCGATACCCAGAAGGCTGCGTACTAATCCTGGTCAAAAATTGTTCTAATTCCATATAAAGAAATAGTGATGAACCCATCCATCACTATGATGCGATCCGTGCAGATAGATATCTCGGAGTTGCTTAAATTGTAAATAACAGCAACAATGAGATTGAGGGTCTGCAAAGGATAGCGATAATAAGCAATGATAACAAAAAAAATTTGAAAGAATATTAACTTTCATCAATTTTTTGTACCTTCAGTTGAAATGTTCAACTATTTTTTAGTGAGAGAGCGGTATGAGTAATAAAGTCGGATTGATCCATAGCCTGAAAGATGGCCAGAATTACATGGAGATCTGGCCGGTTCGTAAAGAGCTAAGCGCCATATTTCCGGAACAGCGTATCATTAAGGCGACTCGCTTTGGCATTAAAGTCATGCCAGCCGTCGCTGCGATCAGCGTACTCACTCAAATGGCATTCAACAATTACCACGCGTTACCTCAGTCTATTGTTGTCGCCTTGTTTGCGATTAGCTTGCCACTCCAAGGGATTTGGTGGCTTGGTGCTCGATCCAACACGAAACTGCCGCCTTCTCTGGCATCTTGGTATCGGGAGCTGCATCAAAAAATTGTGGAAACAGGTTTTGCACTAGAGCCTGTTAAAGCTCGCCCTCGTTATAAAGAGCTTGCGATAATACTGAATCGAGCGTTTCGTCAGCTTGATAAGTCCTCACTAGAGCGTTGGTTCTAATCTAAGTTTTTTGAAATGGAGTGTGCATTAGCCACTCCATTTTTGATCCTGCCTGTGATTACCTTGCGCTTCAGCCACTCCTACCATCTTTGATGGTGCGTACATTACTTGGTTTACCAAGGATTCTTATCGAGATGAAGAGACCTCTCGATCACAAATGTTGCTTTAGTGTTAAATCTTTCTTTTCTTTACTAAGACTTAGTAGTAATAATAAAAACAAGATGCGCAAGAAATGCACAGTTATACGAACACAACATTACCCCCTTCAAACATTTGAATTCACGAGTCGATATTCATGTTGAATGCTCGCGAAACAAGGACGAAGTCACATCAAGGAGTTATGATGAAAACGAAACGTTTATTAGCCACTGCCGTTCTATCTGCTACTGCTATTTTCTCTTCTGCCAATGTACTGGCCGCCACTGCAACCGTTGCAGTTTCACAAATTGTCGAACACCCCGCGTTAGACGCGACGCGTCAAGGATTGCTTGATGGTTTAAAAGCGAAAGGCTACGAAGAAGGCAAAAATCTAGAATTTGATTATAAGACCGCACAGGGTAACCCTGCGATTGCAGTGCAAATTGCCCGTCAGTACGTCGGCGAAAATCCTGATGTGTTAGTGGGTATCGCGACGCCTTCGGCACAAGCCTTGGTGTCGGCAACGCGCTCTATTCCTGTTGTCTTTACTGCGGTAACAGACCCGGTCGGTGCGAAATTAGTTAAGTCGATGGAACAACCAGGCAAAAACGTAACTGGCCTATCTGATCTTTCACCCGTTGCTCAGCATGTCGATCTCATCCAAGAAATTCTTCCTCAGGTGAAAAGCATCGGGGTTGTATTTAATCCCGGTGAAGCTAATGCCGTGACTTTAGTTGAATTACTAAAAGAAAGCGCAAAAGCAAAAGGCATACAAGTGGTTGAAGCGACCGCACTAAAAAGTGCTGATGTTCAGTCTGCGACTCAAGCGATTGCAGCGAAATCAGACATTCTTTACGCCCCAACAGACAATACAGTTGCAAGCGCGATTGAAGGGATGATTGTGGCAGCGAATCAAGCGAAAAAACCTGTATTTGGTGGTGCGACGTCATATGTCGAAAAAGGAGCAATTGCAGGCTTAGGTTTTGACTACTACCAGGTTGGTGTGCAAACCGCTGATTACGTGGCGGCGATTCTTGATGGTCAAGAACCAGGCAAATTGGATGTAAAAGTCGCGACGGGCTCTGACCTCGTAATTAATGAAAGCGCGGCATCTAAGCTCGGTATCAAGCTGCCAAGTTCTGTGGTTGAACGTGCGACAAGCATGCAATAAGTAACGCTCTTTTTTGGGGTTAGGGCCGTCACGTCTGTTGATAGAGGCTTGCCCCAAAATTGATACTCGCCGGACTTCTCGTGTAGAGCATTCTGCTAGAGAAGAATGGGAGTATACGTTAGAAGTCTTACGTTCAGGTTGGTATTCGTCAGCCTGAACATGCAGAAAGGAGCAGTTATGTCTGCATTTGCTTTTTTTGGCGCACTCGAAATTGGCTTAATTTATGGCCTAGTTGCCTTGGGTGTGTATCTTACATTTCGTGTTCTCGATTTCCCCGATTTGAGTGTGGATGGCAGCTTTCCAATGGGAGCGGCGGTGGCTGCAACGGCGATTGTCGCAGGTATTAATCCTTGGCTTGCGACAATAATGGCGATGATAGCCGGTAGTATGACGGGTTGGATAACCGCTTTTCTGGCTGTTCGATGTGGTATTTTGCACCTGTTAGCTTCCATTCTTACCATGATCGCGGCATTTTCAATCAATATTCGTATTATGGGCAAACCTAATATGGCGTTGCTTGGAGAGGATACGATTCTCACGCCGTTTGAAGCCTTGGGCGATCCGATGTTCATTCGTCCTCTGGTTGTTGGGGTCTTAGTTCTTTTGTCCGCTTTCTTTGTGATTCGCTTGCTCAACAGCGACTTTGGTCTTGGTTTACGAGCCACGGGCGTTAATGCGCGTATGGTTTCTGCGCAAGGGGCGAGCACTGGTTTTTATACCTACTTTGGGTTGGCTTTATCCAACGGTTTTGTCGGATTCGCAGGCGCGTTGTTTGCACAAACGAACAGCTTTGCAGATGTGACCTCTGGCGTGGGCACCATTGTGGTTGGTTTGGCTGCTGTGATTTTGGGCCAGACCCTTATTCCCGGGCGAAAAATTTGGGTTGCGGTATTTGCTGTCATCATCGGTTCGGTACTTTATCGTCTTGCAGTGGCTTTCGCTTTGAGCTCTGGCATGTTTGGTTTACAAGCTTCAGACCTCAACCTGGTTACCGCAGTATTGGTGGCTGTGGCGCTTATTGCTCCAAAGCTAAAACAGAGCATGAGAGCGAAACAACGCGTTACTGATGCTAAACAAGCGGCATCAAAAAATGGTTCTGGGGAGGCGTTATGATTGAACTTAATAACATTCAGGTCACGTTCAACCCTGGGACGATTTTGGAAAATCGTGCACTGAAAGGTGTCTCTTTAGAGGTTCCAGAACATCAGTTTCTGACTGTGATTGGTTCTAATGGCGCAGGAAAGTCGACGTTGCTTGGTGCGGTGACAGGTGAGACACCGATGATAGGTGGTCAGGTGATCATTGATGGCAAAGACGTCACCAAGCAGACGGTTGCCCAGCGTGCGACGCAATGCGCCCGAGTGTTTCAAGATCCATTGGCCGGGACTTGTGGTGAACTGACGATAGAAGAGAATATGGCTCTGGCGCACATGCGTGGTAAAAAACGCAGCTGGGGGTTGGCGCTCTCTACCAAACGTCGCAAGCTGTTCCAAGAACGAATTAGCATCCTCGGTCTTGGTTTAGAAGACCGCTTGGGCGATAGCATTGGGTTGCTGTCTGGTGGACAACGACAAGCCGTTAGCCTTGTGATGGCGACGTTATCGGAGAGTAAGTTGTTATTGCTTGATGAACACACGGCTGCGCTTGATCCTCGTATGGCGGCGTTTGTTATCGACTTAACTAAACGTATTGTCGATGAGTTCGATTTAACCGTGATGATGGTGACGCATTCGATGAAAGACGCATTAGCATGTGGCGATAGGACCGTAATGCTTCACCAAGGTGAAATTGTGCTAGATGTGGCTGGAGAGCAGCGCGCTAACATGCAGGTACCAGACTTGTTGGATATGTTCTCCAAAGTGCGTGGTGAAGAGCTTGCAGATGACAGTCTCTTGTTGAACTAAGTGGTATCCTACCAGTCACTACGCCTACTAAGTGTGATCCTCCTTGGGAAAATTGGCTGATATGTCAACTCGCAAGGAGGATTTCTTGTCTTTCATTCTTCAATAACATAGTGGCATATCCGATGACGAGGAGTGCCCATAATGAACCTGCCATTTATTTTTCATAGTCAAACTATTGATGGTTTAGCTTTTAATCAAGAGCAAGTCACAGTCAGACTGAAAACCGAGACATTGGATTTTGATTCCGTATATGTGCGTCTTGAGCCGGACAATGAAGAATATCTGGTCGACATGGCTCAAATTGGAACAGCTGGGGAGTTGTTACTATGGGAAGCATCGTTCCGACCAAATCGAGATCGAGATGTCACACATTATGTGTTTAAGCTTCTCAAAGACGGACAACAATACTGGCTCGATGCACGAGGCGTACAAAAGCGTATTCCACCCAAAGAGTTCCACTTTAAGTTGAATGTAAACCATCAACCACCAAGCTGGGTCCAAGAGCAAGTGTTCTATCAAATCTTTCCTGACCGTTTTTCTGCTAGTAAAAGTGAATCTGACATTCGTAAAGCTTATGTTCAGCATGATTCAGAAGCGATCATTAAATCGTGGGGAGAAGCGGTAGGCTCTCACCAAAATACCGGGGCACGTGAATTCTTTGGCGGCGACCTCAAAGGTGTGGAACAAAAGTTGGACTATCTTGAACAGCTCGGCGTTACTGCGCTTTATTTTAATCCGATCTTTTCTTCACCAAGTAATCATAAATACGACACCACTGATTACTTCACTGTTGACCCTATGTTCGGCACCAATGATCAGTTTGCTGAACTGTGTGAGAAAATCTGTGGTAAGAATATGAAGATTGTCTTAGACGCGGTGTTTAACCACACGTCAGTGCATCATCCTTGGTTTGATATCCAACAAAAAGGAGAAGGGGCGTATGGCAATCCGCAGTCAAAGTTCCGCGATTACTACTTTTTCGAAGGCGAAACCGATCACTATATTGGTTGGAAGGGCATTGGTAACTTACCGGTTCTGAACTTCGAAAATGAACAAGTGCGTGACTATATCTATCAAAGCGAAGCATCTGTCATTAAGCACTGGCTTAAGCCTCCATACTCAGTCGATGGTTGGCGATTTGATGTTATTCATATGCTTGGCGAAGGAGAGGGAGCGAAAAACAATGCTCATTATGTTGAAGCGTTTCGCCATGCGACGAAGTCAGTCAATCCGAATGCCTATGTGCTAGGTGAGCACTTTTTTGAAGCAACACAGTGGCTGCAAGGTGATCAAGAGGATGGGGCGATGAACTACTACGGTTTTGCTCATCCAGTTCGAGCTTTTATCGCGCAGCAAGATATTATGTATGAACCAATCAACATTGATGGTTTGGAGTTTAAAGCATGGTTGGACGAAGCCAGAGCAAAAATTCCATTTTCGAATCAGCTATCGCAGCTAAATCAACTCGATAGTCATGATACTGCTCGTTTTATCACACTGGTTGATGGTGATAAGCGTAAAATGAACATCGCACTTGCTCTGCTCATGACATACGTCGGTACACCTTGTATTTACTATGGGAGTGAAGTCGGACTAGAGGGAGGGCTGGACCCGGATAATCGTCGCTGTTTCCCTTGGAATGAAATTGAAAACTCAGCATGGCTGTCGATTTACAAGCAATGGATTTCGATACGTAAACAGTACAAGTCTTTACAGTCTGGTAGTATTCAATGGCTGCATTGCGATACCAACGAGCTGGCTTATGCGCGCGTACTTGGAAGTGAAGCGATCGTTGTTGTGATGAATCTAAGTGGCGATGAGTGTTCAATTGACTTGCCTCTGTGGCAACTTGGTTTGGAGGCTGCCCACCTTTCGTCATTGCTGGATGGACGCGAACTTATTGATTATAAGAGTCATATCTCTGTCAATATGTCGGCACAGAGCTGCAAATTATGGCGACTAAAGTGACACCACACTCTATATTGATTAAACTCCTTTAATATATAAACGGTCTCAAACAGCGCGCACTCATTTGTTTGGTCTCTTGTTATCTGGTGCTGTATTGCATGCGTCACCAGATAACGAGTATCAATTTAACAGCTGTCGTAAGAGACTATTGACCTTTCATATGCATGGTACTCAATGGTAAACCAAAGGCGATTTAGCCTCTCATTTGTCATCTTTTTTCCTCTGGCACTATTTGTAGTGATTTTACTCGTTACAACGAAAAATTACTATGATGCGGTTAACCGCTATATTGATTCAGAGTATGCACGTATTGATCGTGCCATGTCCCGTGGTATTAAAGTTCTCACCGCCTTAGATTACAGCTTTACTAATTATACGAATTACGCTAACCCATTGTCTGAAGAGCACAATTCTTTAGTCAAAAAGGGGATTTGTTATATTTGGCCGATAGATGTTTTGTTGCTAGAGAGTGTCTATAGTGAGGGGTTACCTGCGGTTGATCTTGATTACATGATAGTGGGCGATGAAAGCTTATGTCAGCAAGGTTCAACGATTAACCAATCAGCTGAACAAAAGGCGGGTTTTGCACCGTCATTGTCTTTTCTGCACGATATTGAATCCCACATCGTTGGTATTCATTACATCGATAAGCGTGGTTACGTTATTTCGTCTCCTGACACGTACGCGAAAAACTTCACTAGAGAGCTTTGGTCAACGCTAAAAGCGCGCCCATTTTGGCAAAAAACCGCACAAGATAAAGTGAACATCACCTTGGCCGGACCTGGGCCGACGTTGGATTCGATGGAAGGTCAAACCATTAGTTTGACAGTGCCTGTTTACGAAAAAGGGAGGCATCAAGGTGTGCTGTCCATTGATTTTGATGTCAATGCGTTGATGGCTTCGTCGCTAGGTCTTGTTGGTAAGTTTCATTTGGTTTCCAATTTACAATCCATTCCTTCAAACAGTACACGAATCAAACCAGTCGAGTTAGAGCGATTGAGTGCGAATCACAGCATGTATTACGAGTACAACCTTTGGGATGAAGCTAAGAACCTAGCGGTGTTCGAAAAATACAGCCTTATTGTTGCGATCTCTATTTACGTTTTGAGCACAGTCGTATTGTTCTATGTGAATATGCATAGTGAGCGACGTTATTTTAAAGATCTCGCCGCCAGAGATCCGATGACGAGCTTGTTGAACCGTCGAGGAATGCAAACCGTGTGGCGCAATAAGATGACGAAAAAACAGGTTGCATTAGCAGTGTTCGATATTGATAACTTCAAGAAGATCAATGATACCTATGGTCATGATGTCGGCGATTCTGCGATTCAGCTAGTTGCAAAATGTATACGTGAAAATATTCGCCACACAGATGTCGCCTCAAGATTTGGTGGCGAAGAGTTTGTGTTGGCGATTTACGACGAAGACTCGGAAGGCATTAAGCTAATTTTAGAGCGGGTAAAAAAAGCCATAGACGAACGCTCGACACGCGTGACTAAAGAAGGCTTTACGATCTCTGGCGGTGTGGTGTTCAGTAAAGAGAACCGAGTGGAAAGCTTTGATGAGTTATTTAAAGCGGCGGATGAAAAGTTATATCAAGCCAAGAGTACAGGCAAAAATAAGATTTGCTACGAAGATCTAAGCGCTTAAAGGGCGAGCAGTTCGCCCTTTGCAATGCTCAGATTTTATGCAACCTGAGAATTTAACTCATCACGATAACGTTGAATATGCTCAACAATCGGCGCGGCTTTGTTAAACGTTCGGATTTCTCTGAATAGATCTTTTGCTTCAGGATAGGCCTGACGTAAGTAAGAGAACCATTGTTTTACGCGGTTTGGATAGTACAAGCCTTTGTCGCCTTTCATCTCAAACTTGGAGTAGTAGATCAGTAGCTCAACCACCTCGGGCCATGACATTGGCTGGTGGTTGTGTTTTACCATGTTGCCCAAGTTAGGGATATTGAAAGCGCCGCGGCACACCATCAAAGAGTCAACGCCAGTCGTTTCAATGCAACGTTGACCATCTTCATAATTCCAAATTTCGCCATTCGCAATAAGCGGAATATCAAAACGTTCGCGAATTTGGTTGATGTAATCCCATTTTATCTCAGACGCTTTGTAACCACCCTGCTTAGTCCGAGCGTGAACGGTGAGTTCATTTGCACCAGCAGATTGAATGGCATCAACAATTTCAAAGCAATCTTCAGGGTTTTCCCAGCCAAGACGAATTTTTGCGGTCACAGGAATAGCCTCTGGAACAGCTTCTCGACAAGCTTTAACCACACGGTGAATTAGCTCAGGATGCTGAAGTAGAGCAGCACCACCCTTACTTTTATTGACCATTTTGGCTGGGCAACCAAAATTTATGTCGATGCCTCTGGCGCCTAGGCTCGCCGCTTTAATTGCGTTCTCAGCCATCCAGTTTGGTTCTTGTCCTAACAATTGCACATGTACTGGCACACCTGATGCGGTTTGAGAACCTTGCAACAGCTCCGGGCATAAACGGTGAAATACATGATCGGGCAATAACTGGTCGATGACTCGAACAAATTCCGTAACACATAGGTCATAGTCGTTTATCTCGGTCAGGATTTGGCGCATCAAATGGTCTAAAACGCCTTCCATTGGGCCTAGTACAACTCGCATAGTTTGCCTAATACAGTTTGGTGATAAAAAGGAGGGCGATTGTAGCGATGTCAGCTAAGTTTGTCATTAAAAGACTCAAAGCACTCAATACAGTCAAACTCGCAACTCCCGGTTACGTGCTTTTATGCTCTGAGGTATAATGCCGCCAAATTTATGGGAAACCAGATGTCATGCAATACACATTGATTGAGAAAGGCGAAATTCACATCGATGAATCTTGCCTATTTATCGAAGGCGCAGTGCTCGCTGCTAATCTGACGACAAAACCACTCGCTCCTGAAAAGTGGTTAGAGCCGCTATTAGGTGAAGGATTCAAAGCGATTCAACCGGCAGTAGAAGAGCAAATTCACAAGCAGCACAACCGAATTCAACGAAACGAATATTCCGTGCTAGAGCTAACAGGCAAAGAACCTGAACAAGTTGCTGATTTTGCCGAAGGCTTTATGTCTGTTTGGCCAATGATTGAAGAACAATGGCAAGACGTTGAGCTCAATGATGGATTGCAGCGTATGCTACAAGCATTACTGACCACTTTGATGCTGGCTATCGATGAGTCGGCAACGCAGCAACAGATGCGCGACGCCGGTATTGAAACGCCTCCAGCTCTTGCAGACTTGATCGACCAGCTTGATTTGATGGTCGGTGAAGTGGCGTTAGGCGCGGATGAGTTGATGGTAGGCAATAAGGCTCAAAGCCTAAACCCATTCAAAGGTATCGGGCGCAATGATCCTTGTCCTTGTGAGAGCGGCAAAAAGTTCAAGCAGTGTTGTGGTCAATCACGTGGTTGAGTTAACGTGGTTAAGTTAAATAGCCGCGATGTTTACTCAGTAAAAAGCCGACCATCTGGTCGGCTTTTTTCGTTATCATTTCTCTGAAGGATTAACGAATCGGATTAGTGCGTCTTGCTGGGAAGAATTGTGCGATCACAATTAATGCTAAAGCAATTAAATTGCCCGCGAAAATAACTACTAACCATTGTGGCATTGATAAATCGAGGAATTGCCAAACAATCTTCGAGCAATCACCGTATGCTTCGAACATCCAAGGAGCCCACTGATTAAGCGGAGCCCAATTAGGGAATGTTACGAATAAATCACAAGTCGCGAATGGTGATGGGTTAAACTGATAATCAACGTGCTGCTGAGCAAGCAGCAGTCCTTTGTAAGAGCTTAATCCCCAGCCAATCAAACCTAGCCAACGGAAAACTGGGTTATTTGGTGCCATAAGACCAACGATTGCAGCGACACCCACTCCCATCATCGCGACTCGTTCGTAGATACACATGACACATGGTGCAAGCATCATGACGTGCTGAAAATAGAGGGCACATGCTTCAAAGAAAACGACGAATAGCAGAAGCAGCAGCCACGATAAGCGTCCCTTCGAAAACTGGTTAAGTGAATTTAAAATAGTCACGTTTTTGTTCCTGTCTGAAATAGAAAAAGCTCTGAATACTCAGAGCTTTTTAACGTGGATAAGTTTCCTAATCAACTCAAATTTTAGTGACCGCCGGAGACTACGGGAGTCAGATCACCACTATGAGGTAAAATCCAGCCTGCATCGTAGAAAGAAGCCGTTGCAGGCTCTAGGAAGAACATAATGCCCATTAGACCGACAATCGCAAGAACGATGGTGTAAGGCAGCGCCATGATAACCATTCGTCCGTAAGACAGACGAATTAATGGAGCGAGAGCCGAGGTGAGTAGGAATAGGAATGCCGCTTGACCGTTTGGCGTAGCAACAGATGGTAGGTTAGTACCAGTGTTGATAGCAACTGCCAGTAAGTCGAACTGCTCGCGAGTAATGAGACCCTCGATGAGTGCTGTTTTTACTTCATTGATGTAAACCGTACCGACGAATACGTTATCCGACACCATTGATAGTAAGCCATTCGCGACATAGAACAGAGCTAACTGAGTGCCTTTATCTTCAACGGCAAGCACCGCATCGATAACTGGTTTAAACAACTCTTGATCGATGATTACCGCAACGATCGAGAAAAATACCGCAAGTAGTGCAGTGAAAGGCAGAGCCTCTTCAAACGCTTTACCCATGGAATGCTCTTCAATGACGCCAGTGAAAGCTGTCGCTAAGATGATCACTGAAAGACCAATTAAGCCTACCGCCGCCAGGTGCAAGGCTAATGCCACGATCAACCAAACAGCAATAAGCCCTTGAACCCATAGTTTTGCAACGTCTTGATTGGTACGCGTCTTGCGCTCTTCATTGTCAAAGTCAACGAGGATTTGACGAACGTTGTTAGGAAGTTTTGCACCGTAGCCAAACACTTTAAGCTTTTCGACTAGAGCACAAGTGATGAGACCGCAGAAAAATACGGGTAGCGTCACTGGAGACATACGGATTAGGAATTCACCAAATAACCAACCCGCTTGGTCTGCAATAATTAAGTTTTGAGGTTCACCTACCATAGTGGTTACGCCACCTAGCGCAGTACCTACACCAGCGTGCATCAACAATGAGCGTAAAAAGGCGCGGTAATTTTCTAAGTCATCACGCGTTAGCTCAGTGATCGTGTCATCTTGTGTGTGGTCATGGTCACCAATCGGGTTACCTGACGCCACTTTGTGGTAGATAGAGTAGAAACCGATCGCCACACTGATAACAACGGCGATAACCGTCAAAGCATCCAAAAACGCAGATAAAAATGCAGCGGCAAAGCAAAACGCAAGTGATAGAAGGGTTTTGGAGCGAATACCAAGTAAAATTTTGGTAAAAATGAACAGCAATAAATGCTTCATGAAGTAGATGCCCGCAACCATAAATACCAGAAGCAGTAATACTTCAATATTTGCAACCAACTCGTGCTTAACTTGCGCAGGGCTAGTCATGCCGATAGCGATGGCTTCAATAGCAAGTAAACCACCAGGTTGTAATGGGTAGCATTTTAATGCCATTGCAAGCGTGAAAATAAATTCAGCAACCAGCAACCACCCAGCAACAAATGGGTTTATTAGGAAGAATACAATCGGGTTAATTATTAAGAAGGCTATAATGGCAACTTTGTACCAATCAGGCGCTTTACCAAGAAAGTTCTTGATAAAAGCGTTTCCGAGCGATATCGGCATGATAATTCTCTTTATAACAAAATTATGAATAGACACTACAATAGTGCTTAAGTATCTGTTTGTTAGACTTATTAACTAGTCTTTTAAAACAATAACTTAGTAAAACAACAATCCTTTGTTTATTGCAGTCTTGCCAAGTTACTTCCCCTGAACTCAAGCACCGCTCACTTTCGACCGCAAACTCTACACTCAGGCATTTATTAGTCAATAACAAAACGTGATGCTACCGACTAAAATGACTTTTTAAATGTAATAACGCGATCAAAACGGCGTTACTATATCATGAAAGGCTCAAAAAAATCCTCTTGGATTTTAAATGACGGTCAGTGACGAGAAAAGGCAAATTAAGAAAGAATATTAACTGTGATATACAAAGTAATTTTTCATATTTTGAATATAAAATTGTGACGCAGTAGTCTTTATTTCTCCGCAATTTGTGAGCTGTTTAATTAAACGAAAATTCAGATTTTACCGCTTTCACTCGCACGTCAGACCGTCCTAGATTGACATAACATATAGAGTATTAACTCTATATTGTAGAATCGTTTCAATTATTGATCGTAAATTTTCTCAAACCGTTAAGTAGTGGTATGATGAGTAGTATCGACCCTCAGAAATCAATATTGGATAAAAAGTAGAATGGTCATAAAGGCGAAAAGCCCTGCGGGATTCGCAGAAAAATATATTATCGAGAGCATTTGGAACGGCCGTTTTCCTCCTGGCTCTATTTTACCTGCTGAACGCGAGCTGTCTGAGCTAATTGGTGTTACTCGAACGACTTTACGAGAGGTTCTTCAACGACTAGCCCGTGATGGTTGGTTAACAATCCAACACGGTAAACCAACGAAGGTAAACCAATTTATGGAGACCTCTGGTCTGCATATTTTGGATACGTTGATGACGTTGGACGTAGATAACGCAACAAACATTGTAGAAGATTTGCTTGCAGCACGTACCAACATCAGCCCTATCTTTATGCGTTATGCATTTAAAGCAAATAAAGAGAACTCTGAGCGCACGATCAAGAATGTAATTGAATCTTGTGAAGCTTTAATGAATGCTGCTTCTTGGGACGATTTCATCGCTTCTTCACCTTATGCTGAGAAAGTCTTACAGAACGTGAAAGAAGACAACGAGAAAGATGAAGCGAAGCGTCAAGAAATCTTGATTGCTAAAACGTTCAACTTTTACGACTACATGTTGTTCCAACGCCTAGCATTCCATTCAGGGAATCAGATTTACGGTTTGATTTTTAATGGCTTGAAGAAGCTCTATGATCGCGTTGGTAGCTATTACTTCTCAAACCCAGCTTCTCGTGAGCTAGCGCTGAAGTTTTACCATCAGTTGCTAGAAACTTGTGAAAGTGGTCAGCGCGAACAACTGCCAGTTGTGATTCGTCACTATGGTATGGAAAGTGCGCTAATCTGGAACGAGATGAAAAAGCAATTACCAACGAACTTCACAGAAGATGACAGCTAAGCGCTGAGAAGTTTGATGAATTAAAAACCGCAGAACCTAGGTCTGCGGTTTTTTGTTTTTACCCATAAATACCAGTTACGTTCCTGTTGTGACAATTGGCACGGCACTGTATAGAGAGCTTATCCTGCCAGAGAGAGTTTGGGCAACGGTAGATACAATGCTTCAACGATGTCTGAAAGGACGTGGTCATAAGTATTGAAGATGGTCAACGATAAGTCTGATGTGACTCCATAAAGTTCTGCTTCTGTTAAATCGACATGACTGCCTGTCACATAGTTATTTAACGTCTGTATTGAGCGTGTGGAAGCTGGAGAAACGATACTAAGCGGAGCGATAACCGCCAATTGATTTAGCTTACGTATCATAACCGATGCGTAATTTTTGAAACGCTCATTTCCGCCTTGCTCTCCTAAATCTTGAATGCTGATTCGTAACTGAGTCAGGGTCTCCAAGCTATCCATAATGTTTTGCCAGTTCATGTGGTACTCATTATGTAGATCATCTCGTTGTTCTACCGCTAACCAAGCAATCGTGACTTCATCCATCAAGAACAAGCAATGACGAATTAACTTACCATGCTCCATCTGGTTCCTTGCAACACTGTGATCGTTCCATTGTTCAAGCAGTTTTCCTACTTTGATCTGCAGCACGCGATACATGGGTTTATTTTCAAAGCGTGAGGTTTCGACCAAAAGATGCAGTTTGTTGGTGAGATCGTTATGAAGGACTTCTAATTCTTGTTCGTTATTTTGTTGAAATTGAAGTGAGTAGTGCGTCGTAGCTCGATGGCGTCTCAGCAGATGAACAACATCTCGCAATAATGTTAATAGCTGATATTTGCGCGCGTGTTGCTGCTCTCGTTTAGAAGATAAGTGATATATTCCGGCTAAAATAGCGATGGACAATAGTGTGGAAATCAAAACAAACATAACCCACTCCTTGTTAGTGTTTGGACCTAACAAGGAAGGTTTGCAGTTTTGATGCCAAACAAAAATTAAATTAAAACAATTGGTTATATTAAATGTTCTTTTGGGACGGTCGTTATTGGTGCATGGATTCACCAAATTTGTGAATATGGTTGATTATTCGGTGTCGATGCTTGGTGTACGCGTTATTCTTTGTGAGTTACATATTGATTACTTTTTGTAGTCTGATTCAAGTCACAATGTTTAGAAATTAAAATACTTGAACACTTCATATGATATAAGTTGTCTATTTTGTTGATTGTTCGAGGTAATTAATTTGTCTAATAAATTCGACCTATGCTTCAGTACTCACTCAAAGATAACGCTCCCTATCGATACAAATGATGAGGATAGGTACCTTCAGTTTCGTAAGGACAACCCACATATATTTGGTAGTTTTATTCCCGCAGGTACTCCTTTCATACTGAACGAAGGCTCTGTGATCAACATAGCTAAGTTGCGTAGCGAGAGACCTGATATAGCTTGTGCTCTTGATACTGTAAAAAGTTGGTCACAAGAAACCAAAAGAAATGTAGCCAATCTAACAAGTGAGTTTGGCGATGAAAACTTACAAGCGGTAGCCCTCCTCTATGAAAAAGAGATTAAGCCTTTTTTAGATGCTACTAATCATACTATGGGGGGGAAAATCGATGAGTATACTGCAGTAGGTGCTGCCGCTACGGCGGTTAATGAAAAGCAAGTCAGATTGAGTAATTTCGGGAAAGCTTTGCTCAAATATCAAAACGCCTTACTAGATGTACGGACAGCCTCACGAAGTGGTGCGCAGAAAAAGGAGCTTGTGAAGCTTGGATATAGAGTTAAAGAAGCTCATAGTTCTTTGAATGCAAAATTTACAAAAGAGCTTGCCCATTATGCAGGGAGAATTAAAAGTAGCCGCGGTAACATTTGGAGCAACCCGAATAGGGCTGTCAATATCGCGCGAAGCGGTAGGGATATAACTAAGTTACATTTAACATCTATAGCTAACATCCGCTCAATTCGAGTTCTTGAACAAAGCTCTAGTATTGTAGGTAAAAAGATCATCATGATTGATGCTGGTGTTCGCTTTAACAATGTTCGAAATGCCAAGAATAACGGAGAAAATTGGCAAAAAAGAGCGGCAATGGAAGTTGCTGGGTTTGGTGCGAGCAACGCTGCTGGCGTTTGGACTACATCCAAAGTGATTGCATCTGGAATGGGAATCGCTTTAGCTGCTGGCCCATTTGGAGTAGTAGTATTAATAGGTGTTGGTTTAGGTGTCGGTTATGCGGCAGCTAAGATGGCTGACAGTGCAGGGCAAAATTTAGCCAAAGGCGCCTATGAAGTTAGTTCTAACATTCATTGGAATTAAAGGGAGCAACGTGTCTTATTTTGATATTGCAAATATGATTATCGGATGTACTTGGTTAGTTAGTACTTTGCTTTTCATTCGTGTATCGGTAAAGCGGATTGAGAAAAAGATGTTGAAGGGTGGTCATGACCCTGTTGGTTGGGATAGAAATGGCTGGGGGTTTAGATTCCCAATGTATACTACAGTTTTAATGCGAGGAAAGCCTGCGAAAGTCTCACTTGTAGATGATCAGTTAATATTAAAATACGCAACGACATTTGATCGAGCTCTCGCTTTTGTGGTCACGATCAGCTTTGCACTTTTCCTTGCATGTGGCGCGATCATTACTTGGGGGCCTGAAGAATATCGGCTGCATTAGTCGGTTTTTACGTAAAAATATGTAACTTTACTTGTCCTTTCGGCTTCTCTTACACACGAAATGAAAAGTTTGTTTTAGAGGTGGCATAGTTTTCTATTTGGAAGTTGCTATGGTGATTATTGGAATAGTGTGCACTTTAAGTACTTTACTATTTATTCGTTTCTCTGCGAGGCGTATAGAGAAAAATGTTAACGGATGGTCCATGTTCCTATCGGCTGACACAGAAATGGATGACGGGTAGGTTTCCTAGCATGCGTCGGTACTAGTTCGCGGTAAACTAGCCAAGATATCACTAGTTGATGACCTACTTATATTAGAATTCGTTAGAATGTTTGATGGGATTATCGCTTACTTACGCGAAATTAGCTTTCTACTTATGCTTTTACTAGGGACCCTAATTACTTAGGGACCAGAAGATTTCTCTCAATACAATCAAGCTTAATTGATAAGTTTAACGGTGAGAGTCCGAAAGCAAAAAGGCTTAACTGATTCAGTTAAGCCTTTTCAATAAAGAGACTTACATTACGCGCATGCCAGGTTGAGCGCCTTCGTGTGGCTCAAGAATCCATAAGTCGCTGCCACCAGGGCCCGCTGCTAGGATCATGCCTTCTGACATACCAAACTTCATCTTACGAGGTTTTAGGTTTGCTACCATTACCGTTAGTTTGCCTTCTAGCTCTTCAGGTTTGTACGCTGACTTGATGCCAGAGAACACTTGACGAGTTTCACCACCGATGTCCAGTTGGAACTTAAGCAGTTTGTTTGCTTTTGGCACTTCTTCACAAGAGATGATACGAGCGATACGCATATCTACTGCTGCAAAAGCGTCGAACTCAATCTCTTCAGCGATTGGCTCTTTGTCTAGCTCAGTTTGGCTAGCCTTGTTCTTTTCCGCTTCTGCTTTCTCTTTCGCCGCCATTTCTGCCGCCGCATCTTCTTTAGATGCTTCGATCATCGCTTCAACATTCTTCGGATCGATACGGTTGAACAGTGCTTTGAACTTAGTGATCTCGTGGCCTGTTAGTGGCGCAGCGATGTTTTCCCAAGTCAGCTCTTGGTTTAGGAATGCTTCAGTACGTGCAGCAAGTGCAGGCATCACTGGTTTCAGGTAAGTCATCAGTACACGGAACAGGTTGATACCGACAGAACAGATGTCTTGTAGCTCCTGATCTTTGCCTTCTTCTTTTGCTACAACCCACGGTGCTTTTTCATCAACGTATTGGTTAGCTTTGTCTGCCAGTGCAGTGATTTCACGGATTGCACGACCAAATTCACGTGTTTCGTAAAGCTCAGCGATACGGTCAGCCGCAGCAACAAATTCGTTGTAAAGCTCAGGCTCTGCAAAGTTGTCAGACAGTTTGCCTTCAAAACGTTTTGCGATGAAGCCTGCGTTACGCGATGCTAGGTTAACGATCTTGTTAACAACGTCAGCGTTTACACGCTGAGTGAAGTCCTCAAGGTTAAGATCTAGATCGTCGATACGGCTGTTTAGCTTCGCCGCGTAGTAGTAACGTAGACACTCAGGGTCTAGGTGCTCTAGGTAAGTGCTTGCTTTTACGAAAGTACCTTTAGACTTCGACATTTTCGCACCGTTTACCGTTACGTAGCCGTGTACGAATACGTTGTTTGGTTTACGGAAGCCAGAACCTTCTAGCATTGCTGGCCAGAATAGGCTGTGGAAGTAAACGATGTCTTTACCGATGAAGTGGTACAGTTCTGCTGAGCTGTCTTTCTTCCAGTACTCGTCGAAATCTAGGTCGTCGCGCTTGTCACATAGGTTTTTGAAAGAGCCCATGTAGCCGATAGGTGCGTCTAGCCATACGTAGAAGAATTTGTTCTTTTCTCCTGGGATTTCGAAGCCAAAGTATGGCGCATCACGTGAGATATCCCATTGCTGCAAACCAGATTCGAACCATTCTTGCATTTTGTTCGCTGTTTCAGCTTGTAGCGAGCCAGAGCGAGTCCACTCTTTTAGCATGCTTTCAAACTGAGGCAGGTCGAAGAAGAAGTGCTCAGAATCTTTCATTACTGGCGTCGCACCAGAAACCGCAGATTTAGGATTGATCAGTTCTGTTGGGCTGTAAGTCTCGCCACAGTTGTCACAGTTGTCACCGTACTGGTCTTCTGACTTACATTTTGGACAGGTACCTTTTACGAAACGGTCCGGTAGGAACATCTCTTTTTCTGGGTCGAACAACTGAGAAATTGTGCGGCTAGAGATAAAGCCGTTTTTCTTCAGCTCAAGATAAATGTGTGACGCTAGCTCACGGTTCTCATCTGAGTGTGTGCTGTGGTAGTTATCAAAGCTGATATCAAAGCCAGCAAAGTCTTTCTGGTGCTCTTCGCTAACTGCGGCAATCATTTCTTCAGGAGTAATACCCATCTGTTGCGCTTTAAGCATGATTGGCGTGCCGTGAGCATCGTCAGCACAGATGAAGTTTACAGTGTTGCCGCGTAGGCGTTGGTAACGAACCCAAATGTCCGCTTGGATATGCTCAAGCATATGACCAAGGTGGATCGAACCGTTAGCGTACGGAAGGGCACAAGTTACCAGCATTTTCCTTGACGGAAAGTTTCTTGGATCGTTTGCCATACTTAATATTCGCTTTTCTTGATAGGTATAAATAAATTTTGATGGATAATACTACCCCATGAACTCACTAACTCCAAGGTGTCAAACTGCGGAATGCCTTAGTTTTTTTGGGGTTCTGGTTGAGGCAGGACGGTGTTAGCATGACATCTAAAAGGAGGACTTATGCATCAGTTCACTTCAAAACAAGATTTTTGTCACTGGTTTAACCAATTCCAGCATCCACAGTTGGTGGAAAATTGGGCAGATATTCATGGCGCAATTTCGATTACGGCACAAGGTTCTGTTGAGATAACGTTGCCATTCGCAAGTAATGAGCTTCAAACCATATTGCATGACTGGATTAAACAGCAACAAACCGCAGGTAAAGTGGCTGAATTCCCATTCAATATTCGCCTTGGAGTTAAAGCATTAGAAACTCAAGTGGCCAATCCGGTTAAAGGTGTAAAGAACATCATTGCCGTTAGTTCTGCGAAAGGTGGGGTCGGTAAATCAACGACTGCGGTTAACTTAGCGTTGGCGATTGCTCAATCTGGGGCGAAAGTGGGATTGTTGGATGCGGATATCTATGGACCTTCCGTCCCTATGATGTTAGGGCAAGAAGATGCAAA
Source organism: Vibrio sp. T9 (assembly GCF_003123985.1). Classification (NCBI taxonomy): domain Bacteria; kingdom Pseudomonadati; phylum Pseudomonadota; class Gammaproteobacteria; order Vibrionales; family Vibrionaceae; genus Vibrio; species Vibrio sp. T9. Next base: position 216,539 of record NZ_NIGY01000007.1, on the reverse strand, counting down.
ACCAGAAGTTCGTGATGGTAAGTGGATGGAGTCCATTTTCGCTCACGGCATCTATACTCACTCTATCGGCTATTTAGTGGACAAATCAGAAGCGGCAATATGGCGCGGTCCAATGGCTTCAAAAGCGTTGTCGCAGTTATTAACGGAAACAGACTGGCCCGATTTAGATTATTTGGTGATTGATATGCCGCCAGGCACGGGTGATATACAGTTAACGTTGTCACAACAGATTCCGGTAACAGGTAGTGTGCTAGTCACTACACCGCAAGACTTGGCGCTTGCCGATGCAAGAAAGGGAGCGGCAATGTTTAACAAAGTCAATGTTCCGGTTATTGGTGTTGTGGAAAACATGAGTTATCACATTTGTAGCCAATGTGGCGCGAAAGAGCATATTTTTGGCATGGGTGGTGCAGAAAAAATGTCGCAAGAGTTTGGCTTAGCACTGCTAGGACAAATTCCGCTTCATATTTCTATGCGAGAAGATATTGACGCTGGCGTGCCAACAGTAGCAAGGCGCCCAGAAAGTGAGCATGCAGGGTATTACAAGCAACTTGCCGATCGCGTATGTAGCACGATGTTTTGGCAAGGCAAAGCAAAACCAGATGTGATTAGCTTTACAATGGTGAACTAAGTTTACTATGCCTGTTGGTTGATAATTGCACATTTTAACGTTTGCTCGGAGGTTAATCCTCTGAGCAGGCAGAAACTTATGACTAAACCCTAATTCCAGCTAGTAACTATGGGGTGAACTCCCTATAATCAGGCAGTTTATCTTTTTATGTGACTAGAAATCATCATCGGGTGCAAACTAATGTCTGATAATAATCAATGCGTCATCGTAGGTATTGCTGGCGCTTCTGCTTCTGGAAAAAGTCTGATCGCGAGCACTATTTATAATGAGCTTCGCGCGAAAGTAGGCGATCATCAAATCGGTGTCATCACGGAAGATTGCTACTACAACGACCAAAGCCACCTAAGCATGGAAGAGCGAGTAAAGACGAACTACGATCACCCGAGTGCGTTGGACCACGACCTACTGTGTGAGCACCTTGAAAAATTGGTACGTGGTGAAGCAGTAGAAGTACCTGAGTACAGCTACACTGAGCACACAAGAACAAGTAACACGACCACAATGACGCCTAAAAAGGTGATCATTCTAGAAGGCATCCTTCTTCTTACTGACCCTCGTCTTCGTGATTTGATGCACGCGACAGTATTTATGGATACACCGTTAGATATTTGCTTACTTCGTCGTGTTAAGCGTGACGTGGAAGAACGAGGCCGAACTATGGAATCTGTTCTTAAGCAGTATCAACAAACAGTACGTCCGATGTTCATGCAGTTTATCGAACCTTCTAAGCAATATGCGGACATTATTGTTCCTCGCGGTGGTAAAAACCGTATCGCAATCGATGTATTAAAAGCTCACATTGCAAGACTTTTGAAAGCTTAAGCCTTTAGACGGCTATATCGCTTTATTTTTAAGAGAAGAAGTGGCACCTTAAGTGCCACTTCTTTTTTTGTTTTTAAATTAGTCAGTTGCAGGTTAAAACCAGACATTTTTCACGCTTTTGTGGAACTGTCAGCGGTAAATGGAGTCTGCGCTTATAATTGTAAAAACACTCGAGCAAGGAAAAACAAATGAAGAAACTGCTCTTAATTCTAGCAATACCGATTGTGGTCATTTTGGTCGCAATTTTAGCGTTAACCATCTTCGTCAATCCTAACCAGTTTAAGCCCCTTATTGTTGAGCAAGCGCAAAAGCAAACCGGTTTAGAACTAGTGATTGAAGGAGATATCAGTTGGCAATTTTTCCCATCGATCGGCTTTGAGTTGGGACATACAGAATTGCGAAACCCACAAGGCTTTAGTAAACCCAATTTATTCAAAGTTGATACCGTTGGTGTAGATATCTCTGTCATGCCACTTTTTAGTCAACAGCTTGAAATTGGAAACGTCACGCTTGATGGGGCTGAGTTCTATATCGAAACCAAGAAAGATGGCAGCAAGAATATTGATGCATTGACGAAAGCCCAAACACAACAAGCAGAGCAAGCGAGCGATACTGCGCCTACGCAAAATGGTGAAACGCAGCCTTCTGGCTCTGATTGGAGCATTAATCTTGCTGGTGTTACGGTTTCTAATGGCTCATTAGAAATGCAGGATAAGCAAGCCGGTAGTTACACCAAACTTTATGATATCTCATTAAACCTTTCCGAATTCGCTTTTGACAACTGGACAACGGCTGATTTTGGCGTGAAGGGCGAAATGAATGACCAAAAGTTCACAGCGAAAGGTCAGGCCGACTTTAAGCTAGAAAAAGGTTTGGCAAACTACGCGCTAAAGAACATCAACTTTGATGCGACATACTCTGATCCTGCCAATAAGATTGAATCGGCAACGATCGGTTTAGATACGTTTGAGTTCGATAAAGTAAATAACCTGACTTATGCCATGAAGGGCGACGCTGGTGGTATGAAGTTAGATATGCAGGGTGCTGGTCAACTTAGTGTAGACAAGGCTATCAGCAAAGTGCAGTTGGATAAGTTAACTCTTAAATCGACTTTTGAGGGTGATGCATTACCTCAGTCACCGATGAAAGTCGACATGGTGTCTGATCTGTCTTTCGACCTAACGAAAAACCACCTGAGTTTTGTCCTAGAGAAGTTAACAGCGAATGCTATTGCCTTAGATGGTAAAGCAGATGTGACACTTGGTGATATTCCTAAAGTACGACTTGCTCTCCATAGCCCAAATATCGATCTTGATGAGTTCTTAGGGTTAGATAAGCAAGCTGCTGAAGGTAATAAGCCTGCTTCTGGTGGCGAGAGTGCTCCTGCCGGACCTGAGGTTGAGCCTGATTTGTCTGCGTTGAAAACGTTAGATGTAAAGGGTGACATTACCATCGACAAATTCAAAGCGGCAAATGCGAAGATGGAAGCGGTAAAAACGAGCTTCACTGTAAATCGTGGCGTGTTTGAGCTTACATCATTTAGTTCGAACTTGTACCAAGGCTCAATCTCAGCGACAGCGAAGTTAGATGCACGCCAATCACCAGCGACTTACAGTGTGAAAAAGTCAATCAAAGGCGTGAAAGTTCAACCGCTACTTATAGACGTTGCTGAAAACGACAAACTTGAAGGGACAGGTAACATTGATGTGAATGTTACCGGTAAGAGTCTCACGCCTACCGGTATCAAGAAGAATCTTTCTGGTACGGTTGTTATCAATTTTGCTGACGGTGCGGTAAATGGCATCAACGTTGCTCAGTTGATTCGTGAAAACTACGCAAAATTTAAAGGGCAAAAAGTCGAAGGCACCAATGAAGTTAAGAAAACAGACTTTAGTGCGATGACGGCGACATTGAAGCTCAATAAAGGCGTCGTATCAACGGATAATATGCAAGCTCAGTCTCCATTGCTACGTGTTCGTGGTAAAGGCACCGCAAACTACATCAATGAAACTGTCGACTTTACTATCAGCACATCAGTCGTAGGTAGCCTAGAAGGCCAAGGCGGCAAAGATATAGATGAGCTGAAAGATATCACGATTCCAATCAATGTGTCTGGTAAGTGGGCGGATCCTAAATTCAAGCTCGTATTTGATGATGTTCTGAAGCAGAAAGCTCAGAAAGAAATCGATCGTGGCGTAGAGAAGCTAACGGACAAGATCAAAGACGAAAAAACCAAAGAAGCAGTCGATGGTTTGATAAAGAATCTATTCAATTAGATTCGAGCCAAAGCAAAAAGGGTTGGCATTAGCCAACCCTTTTTTAATTCTGCTGGTGAGCTTTACCAGTCGACACCTTTCAGCGCTTTGACGCCTGACTCAAATGCATGCTTTACATTCTTCACTTCAGAAACGGTATCAGCCATTTCAATCAGAGTGCGATGAGCGCCACGACCAGTAATGACAACCGACTGCATTTTAGGGCGGTTGTTCAGCGCTTCAACGACCTCGTCTAAATCAATGTAGCCGTAGCTCACCATGTACGTCAGCTCGTCAAAAAGAACCACATCGATAGATTCATCTTTGAGCATGCGCTTACATTCTTGCCATACGCCTTGCGCTGCTTCGGTATCAGCGGCTTTGTTTTGAGTTTCCCATGTAAAGCCGGTCGCCATTACTTGGAATTCAACGCCGAGTTTCTCAAGTAGGTTGCGCTCACCATTATCCCAAGTACCTTTAATAAACTGCGCGACAGCACAATTCAAACCATGACCTACTGCGCGTGCTATCGTACCGAACCCTGATGTCGATTTACCTTTACCATTTCCGGTAATGATCAGTAGCAGACCTTTTTCCTCTTGAGCAGCAGCAATTTTTGCGTCTACCTGTTCTTTGACTTTTTGTTGGCGAGCCTTATGGCGTGCTTCTTTATTTTCTTCGATAGACATAATACTTCCTCAATTCCTTTTTGTGCTTTGCCCAAGCTGATTTGGGTTCATTGATTTATCTCGCTATGATAGACCAACATATCGTGAAGAAAAACCACCGATAATTCAGGGAATAAAATGAAGAAAATACTTGTTGTTTGTATGGGAAACATTTGTCGGTCACCAACCGGAGAAGCAGTGTTAAGAGCGAAAGCTCAAGAGTTGGATATTGCCGTGGAGGTTGATTCGGCAGGTACGATTGGCTACCACGCAGGAAACCCACCGGATTCAAGGGCAATGGCCGCAGGAAAGCAGCGAGGTTACTCTTTTAAAGGAATGCGTGCGCGTCAAGTTACCATTGATGACTTTGAAAAGTTTGACCTGATATTAGCCGCAGATAAAGCAAATTTAGCCGATTTATTGGATATTTGTCCGTTGAAGTATCGACACAAAGTATCGTTATTTTTAAGTCATTCTGGGTCAGATTACGATGAAGTCCCTGATCCATATTATGGTGGAAAAGATGGCTTTGAACTGGTGCTTGATTTAATCGAAGAGGCATCAGAGGAGATTTTGAAGAAGCTATAATCGCCGGGCTTGAAGACAATAGGAAAAGGGATGAGCTGAGCCCATCCCTTTTTATTTGTATTAACCCGCTAAAATGTCGGTTGCCACTTTGTAGCTTGGGTCTTCCTTCACATTTATTTCAACCAAGCTGCCCGCTTTATCTAAAAGCTTGCGGCAATCTGGACTTAGGTGGCGAAGGTGTAGTGTTTTACCTTGAGAGTTGTAACGCTCTGCTAGCGTTTCAATCGCTTCAATTGCGGAGTGATCCGTCACGCGAGAGTCTGCAAAATCGACAATCACATCTTTTGGATCTTCAGGCGCGTTAAACAACTCCAAGAAGTTAGCGGCAGAACCAAAGAAAATAGGACCGTGAATCTTGTACTCTTTTGAACCTTCCTCGTTTAAGCACGTGTCGGCATAGATATGCTTAGCGTGTTGCCATGCAAACATTAATGCAGAAACAATAACACCAACCGCTACGGCAACGGCTAGGTCAGTAAGAACAGTAACAACGGTCACAAGAACAATAACGAAGAAGTCTTGCTTCGGTACGCGACGCGCTAGTTTAAATGTTGCCCATTCGAATGTACCAATGACAACCATGAACATCACACCAACCAGAGCAGCGAGTGGGATCATTTCAATTAACGAAGAAGCGAATAAGATAAACATCAATAGAGCGATAGCAGCAACGATACCAGATAGACGACCGCGACCACCTGAGTTTACGTTGATCATCGACTGACCAATCATTGCACAACCACCCATAGCACCAAACACAGAACAAGTCATGTTTGCCATACCTTGACCGATACATTCGCGGTTAGATTGACCACGAGTGTTCGTCATCTCATCTAAAACTGTCAGCGTTAGCAGAGATTCAATTAGACCAATGGCCGCTAGAATGATCGCGTATGGAAGAATGATTTGTAGAGTTTCTAGCGTAAATGGCACCGCCGGAATAGAGAAGGTCGGCAGTGAACCTGCGAGTGTTGCCGCTTCATCACCAGACATTGTACGCAGGAAGTCAACAACAGTGCGAGTTTCCAGATCCAAACCAACCACTAAAGCAGTCACCGTTACGATTGCAACAAGTGAAGAGGGTACAGCCGTTGTGATTTTTGGTAGAAAGTGAATGATTGCCATAGTTAGCGCAACCAAACCAAGCATTAGCAGCATTTGGTCTTGTGGTAGCCAAGTAAGCATGCCGTTGATATCTGGCGCTTTAAACTGACCCAACTGAGCTAGGAAGATAACAATAGCCAGACCGTTCACAAAACCAATCATCACAGGGTGAGGCACGATACGGATGAACTTACCCAATTTAAACATACCAGCGGCAATTTGAAGTATACCAGCGAGCATGATGGCTGCGAATAGGTACTGGACACCGTGAGTCGCGACAAGCGAAACCATTACGACTGCCATGGCACCTGTTGCACCAGAGATCATGCCGGGACGACCACCGAAAATGGAAGTAATAAGACCAACGATGAATGCAGCGTAAAGACCGACCATCGGATCTACGCCTGCGACGAACGCAAATGCGACAGCTTCAGGAACTAATGCTAGCGCAACGGTTAAGCCTGATAGCACATCATTTTTTACGGAGTGCTTAGAAAATTGGGGAAATTCGAACATGTTTGTTTTTAAGTTCTCTTTGCAATGAGTTAAACCCGACACATATTCGTATTTGCACAAGCCACTGAGTGGTTGATTTCTAATCAAACATTGCAGTGTAAACCGTAGTATTAAAAGAGCAGCATCAGAATGGTGTCGAAAACTTGAGTCGGCGCATGCTACCGAAAAGTGTGATTAAGTTCAAGAATGATACGAATAATGGCGTACAAATGTGATCACGAATTGGTATTTATATGAACAATTTATTGGGCAAATATGAAGATAAAAAAGGCTACCAGATGGTAGCCTTTAATTTATTTATGCCGTTAAGCAATTGAACGTAATGATTTAGCCTAGTTAAAGTTAGGCTTTGTCATCTCTGCCGATGCGCGGTTTTTAGCCACTTGGCTACCCGCACCTTTAGCTTGGTAACGTTCGGTTTTGAACGGTGCTGCTGCAATCGTGATTTCGCGTAGCTCTTGAGGGCCAGGTGCTTTCGTCATCGGTGCGCTAGCGTTTAGCTTAGCCGCAACTTTAATGGCTTCGACTTTAGGCTCTGGTTTAGCTACTGGCGCTTCGGCTGCAATCTCTTTTGCTGCTTCAACCACATGCTCTTCAGCAGGTGCCGTTTCTACAATGGCATCAACCGGTTCAGTCGCAGGAGTTTCAACGATAGGCTCTACCGAAGCTGTTTCTACTACTGCCGATTCAGTTTTTTCTGCGATTACTGCTTCCACAACAGGTGCTTCTACTACTGGAGCTTCCACTTTCGCTTCAACTGTTTCTTGAATCTTTGATTCAACAACTGGCGCTTCTGTTACAACAGGTTGCTCGCGGCGAATAATCACTTTACCCATAGCCATCTCTGGACAAGCAAAACCACCTTGCATTGTAGGTACTGCTGCTACTGTTTCTTCCTTAACTTGCTCTTCTTTCTTAGGTGCTGGTTTCGGAATGTAGCGTGGCATTACTTTACCCATAGCCATCTCAGGAGAAGCTACACCACCTTTACGCAGGCGGAACGGGTTAGGACGGCGATCGCGACCACGGCGACGGCGCTGGCCGCTTGCACGCAGGTGACGTGGCGAACGACGGTTACGACGTTGCTTAGACTCTGCTTGCTTGTTGTCTTGTTGTGCTTCTACCGCTGCTTCTGTTGGCTTCTCAACTTTGGTTTCAACCGTTTCTTGAGTCTTAACCGCCGTTTCTTCTGCTTTCTTCTCAACCGCTTCTTGGTCTTTAACGCGTACAGACTTGTTCAGTTTGCGACGTTGGCGACGCTCCTTCACTTTTTCTGCTTTCGCGTTTTGTTGCTTTGGTTTGCTCTCTTCTGGTTTTGTTTCAGTTCGAGCTTCCGCCGCTAGCTGCAGGCCTTTTTCCGCTACTTTTGCATTTGCTTTTTGCTCTTGGGCTTTGTCTGCTTGTTGAGCTTTAGGCTTACGCTTTTGGTTGCGGTTTTGCTGTTTATTGGTTTGTTGTTGCGCTTCGTTTTGCTCATTCGCTTGCTCATCACGAGGCTTACGACGACGTCGGTTATCACGGTTATCACGATTGTCGCGGTTCTCACGATTATCGCGTTGGTTGTTATTGCGACGACGATCATTGCGATCACGTTTGTTGCGTCGATTATCGCGATTTGGCTTTTTCTCTTCCTGAGGTTTCGGTTCTTCTTTTACCTCTTCAGAACCGCCGAATAGGAAACTACCAAGTGCTTTAAACAAACGGCTGAACAGTCCAGGTTTTTCTTCTTGTTCAACTTTCTGTTCTTTCTTCTTCGCCTCAGGGGCAGGTTTAGCTGCTGGTGCAGGTGCCGTTTGAGAAGGAGCCGCAAAGCCTTTAAGAACAGGTTCTTCGATTCGTTTAGGTTTTACGTCAACTTCCGCTGGCTCTTTACCTTCCGCTTCTTTCATTGCTTCCAGTTTTTTAGGAAGTAGGTAAGAAATCAGATCGAACTCTTCACCTTCACGAACACGGATAACTTCGAAGTGCGGCGTTTCCATGTCAGAGTTTGGAACAACCGTAATCTTCACTTCTTGAATGCGTTCGATATGGTTAACTGAACGACGTTTTTCGTTCAACAAGTAAGAAGCGATTGGCACAGGTACAACTGCGAGAACTTGCGCTGTATTGTCTTTCAGTGCTTCCTCTTCGATTAAACGAAGCACAGAAAGTGCTAGAGATTCGTTGTCGCGAACGACTCCAGTACCGCTACAGCGAGGACAGATGTGGTGGCTTGCTTCTGCTAGAGAAGGGCTTAAACGTTGACGTGACATCTCCAACAAACCAAAGCGAGAAATACGACCGATTTGTACACGAGCGCGGTCAAGACGAACGGCTTCACGTAGACGGTTTTCTACTTCTCGTTGGTGGCGAACAGGTGTCATATCGATAAAGTCGATAACCACTAAGCCACCCAAGTCACGTAGACGCAACTGGCGAGCAATTTCGTCGGCTGCTTCTAGGTTCGTGTTTAGAGCTGTTTCTTCAATATCGCCGCCCTTGGTTGCACGAGCAGAGTTGATATCGATAGACGTTAGTGCTTCGGTTGGGTCAATAACAATAGAACCACCAGATGGCAGACGCACTTCACGTTGGAAAGCTGATTCAATTTGGCTTTCGATTTGGTAGTGGCTGAATAGTGGCACTTCGCCTTCATATTTCTTAACGCGGTTAAGGAAATCAGGGCGCACCAATTGAATGTGCTCTTTTGCACGTTCGTAGATGGTGTTGCTGTCAATTAAGATTTCGCCAATATCACGACGTAAATAGTCACGGATTGCACGAACGATAACGTTACTTTCTTGGTGGATTAAGAATGGAGCAGGGTTCGAGTCCGCTGCACCTTTGATTGCACCCCAGTGGTTAAGTAGTACATTCAAATCCCACTCAAGTTCTTCAGCACTCTTGCCAACGCCAGCAGTACGTACGATTAGGCCCATGCCCTGAGGCAGTTCCAAAGTACTTAATGCGGCTTTTAGTTGAGTACGCTCGTCACCTTCGATTCGACGAGAAATACCGCCAGCACGAGGGTTGTTAGGCATCAGAACAAGGTAACTACCAGCAAGAGAAATGAAAGTAGTAAGAGCTGCGCCCTTGCTTCCACGTTCTTCTTTTTCCACTTGAACGATAACTTCTTGGCCTTCCGTTAGCACTTCTTTAATGCTTGGACGACCTTGGTAGGTGTAACCTTCAGGGAAATATTCGCGGGCAATTTCTTTGAGAGGGAGGAAACCGTGACGCTCGGCGCCGTAATCAACAAATGCGGCTTCTAAGCTTGGTTCGATACGTGTGATACGTCCTTTGTAGATATTCGCTTTTTTAGATTCATGACCTGGACTCTCGATATCAAGATCGAAAAGTCGCTGGCCATCAACCAGAGCGACACGCAACTCTTCTTTTTGAGTTGCGTTAATTAACATTCTTTTCATTGAAAATTCTCGTTGTCTTTTCTTTTATATCTTTCTTGTCGACTTGCCACTGTTTTTTCGCTCTTTCACGGTGCCTGATCCCATGGCTTGTATTTTGCAGCCTCCCGGCTGGAAGGGGATGCTCTCGGGCACTTCAGTCATCACAAGCCTCTTGTGGTTTCTGTTGGAAACGTAGACTTGTGACCCGCTATTTGGGCGGTAGGTACTCAACGTGAATATGCGAGGAGTAGGGTGGCAAGAGTGTTGAATTCGATGTGTCTCACGCCAATGCTGCACTCGACCTTCAACGATCTACTCACATTGCTTGAGGATAAATGATTGGTAATGAATAAAATGTAACCAAACCTTCCTTAGCAGCTGTGAACTATAGCAGTGCGCGTGGCTATCAGCAATCTGCTTTCACGCAAACGATAGAAAATTTGCCGCTAAACTCAAAATTTCTAATTTATAACTGGCTGTTTCATAAGCAATTGAGATGTGTAAACTGATCAAGACAGAAAACAAATTGAGAACTCGATTGAGAGTTTTAATAATTTAAACAAAAGCTTGGCGAAATTTAGACCAGTTTGTACTATCAAGTGTTTCTTTTACGACAAGAATAATGTGAAGTCGCGCGAAATTGAGTTTACAATACCGCCCATGAGCGAAATAAGAACAAAAGTCCAGTTCGTCGACATTGACGAAGATATGGCGGGTCAGCGCATTGATAATTTTTTGCGCAACCAATTAAAAGACATCCCTAAAAGCATGATTTACCGAATCGTGCGTAAGGGCGAAGTACGTGTAAATAAAAAGCGTATAAAAGCAGAGTACAAGTTAAAAGCAGGCGATCTCGTTCGTATTCCACCGGTTACCGTCGAGAAAAAAGATGACGATGTCGCGCCAAGTACGAAACTAAACAAAGTCGCAGAGTTGGAAGATATGATCATCTTCGAAGATGATCATATGTTGATTCTAAACAAACCATCTGGCACCGCTGTGCATGGTGGCAGTGGCTTAAAGTTTGGCGCGATTGAAGCGCTTAGAGCTCTTCGTCCTCAAGCTCGCTTTCTTGAACTTGTGCATCGTATTGACCGTGATACTTCAGGTATCTTATTGGTTGCTAAGAAGCGTTCTGCACTTCGTCACTTGCAAGCCCAGTTTCGTGAAAAGACAGTGAAGAAGTTTTACTTAGCTCTTGTCATGGGACAATGGAAAAGCAGTTGTAAGGTTGTGAACGCGCCACTGCTTAAAAACGAAGTGAACAGTATTGTTCGTGTTAACCCTAACGGTAAGCCGTCTGAAACGCGTTTTAAGATTTTGGAAAAGTTTGAACAAGCAACATTGATTCAAGCGAGTCCGATTACTGGTCGAACTCACCAAATCCGAGTTCATACACAATACACGGGCCACCCAATCGCTTGGGATGATCGCTACGGTGACCGCCGCTTTGATGCTTACACAGGTCAAGTTGGTTTAGATCGTTTGTTCCTACACGCGGCAAACATCAAGTTTCAGCACCCATCAAATGATGAGTGGATGGAAATCAACGCACCGATGGAACCGAAGTTAGAAAAAGTGTTGGCGGGTTTAAGAAACGCGTAACCATGTTTTCCTAGTGGACTATAAAAGGGAGCCTGTGGCTCCCTTTTATAGTCTTTGGATTAAAGGACATCGAGTCCCTGAACATGCAACATATCAATCAAATCAATCAGTGGTAGCCCGACAAGTGTATTCGGATCTTTCCCCACTAATTTGTTAAACAAACAAATTCCCATTCCTTCGCTTTTAAAGCTGCCTGCGCAGTAAAAAGGTTCTTCCTTGTCGACGTAGCGTTCGATTTGTTCAAGCGTCAAATCTCTAAAGTGTACTTCGAAAGAATCAAAGCCGACTTCTGTATGGTTTGTGACGGTGTTATGTACCGCAAGACCAGTATAGAAAGTGATGACTTTTCCACTTTGAGCCAAAAGTTGATTTATTGCGTTGTCTCTATTTAAAGGTTTGCCAACGATTTCACCATTAATGACACAAACCTGGTCACTGCCGATAACTAAACTTGCTTTATCCGTCTGGCAAGATGTTGCTTTCTCTTGGGCCAATCTTTGCACCAGTTCAAGAGGCGTTTCCTGGTCAAACGGTGTTTCATCGCAATCAGGTGATAAACAAATGAACGGTAGTGAAAGCTTTTCAAGCAGTTGTTTACGAAAAGGGGAAGTTGAGGCTAAAACCAGTTGGTAATTTTTCATTTTGAATTACAATTCGTGGGAGCATTTCCAATAGGATAATCGATCAAAAATGATTCTGGCTAATGCTCTGTATGTTAAGCGTAAAAAAGTACAACTTTTTTGCCTTTTTCTTTGACTAATTTTGATTTGGAAGATAATATTCGCGCCCTATGCAAAAGGTAAAAATACCGCGAACGGTTGACCCAGCTAAAGCTGCACAGAAACGATTGGATTACGATGGCATCATCCAAGCTAGTCTTTTCAAGCGCTTAGTGGAAACAACTGAAGGCGTAAAACGCGACGCAGAAGTCTCATTGTCATTTGGGATGGATGAACAGCGACTCGTTGTTATCTCTGGTAAAGCTAACATCGAAGTCGATTTAGAGTGTCAGCGTTGTAATGAGGTATTCGCACATGAGTGCGAAGTTGAATTCCTTTCTACTCCTTACTACGGTGAGAAAACAGAACAGGAAGCACCAGAAATTTATGATTTGGTAGATCTAAATGAATATGGTGAATTAGACCTCATACAACTTGTTGAAGACGAGTTCATCTTAGCATTACCTCAAATTGCGATGCACGATGAAGCGGATTGTAGCGTTGATTCAAATAACATGGTTTTTGGTGAGATTCCTGAAGAAATTGAGGAAGAAAAACCGAATCCATTCGACGTTTTGAAAAGTCTGAAAAAGTAATAGGTGTGGTAGCCGATTCTTCTTCAGGTTTTTAACCCAATAGTATAGGAGTAGGGTCAATGGCCGTACAGAAAAACCGTAAAACTCGTTCTAAGCGCGGTATGCGTCGTTCACACGATGCGCTAACTACAGCTGCTCTATCTGTAGACGCGACTTCTGGTGAAACTCACCTACGCCACAACGTAACTGCTGAAGGTTACTACCGTGGTCAAAAGGTTATCAACAAGTAAGGTTGAACCTTTGCAAAGTATTACCGTTGCACTTGATGCAATGGGCGGGGATTTCGGTCCACGCGTAACAGTGCCTGCCGCCGTGCAGGCACTGTCTCATTTCCCAGAGCTAAAAGTGATTCTTATAGGTGATCAATCTCTGATCACGTCTCAATTATCTCAACTCGGTACCTCGACCAGTTCCCGCTTGACTATTCTTCATAGTGAGAAAGTTATCTCGAACTCAGAAAAACCTTCATTGGCACTACGTAATAGCCAAAATAGTTCCATGCGTATGGCTATCGATTTGGTTTCTGAGCAGAAGGCGGATGCTTGTGTTAGTGGTGGCAACACCGGTGCATTAATGGCACTATCGCGTTTCATTCTTAAGTTACTTCCTGGTATTGAACGTCCTGCTTTAGTTTCAGCTTTACCGACGATTACTGGAAAGCGTACTTGGATGCTAGATCTAGGTGCGAATGTATCGTGCGATGCTGATAGTTTGTTCCAATTTGCTGTAATGGGCAGTGCATTAGCAGAAGAACACTTAGGTTGTCCTCCTCGCGTTGCTGTACTCAATATTGGCGCAGAAGAGATTAAAGGTAACGATTTAGTCAAACGTTGCGCAGAAATGCTTTCTCAGACCGACGCGATTAACTTTGTTGGTTATATTGAAGGTAATCAAATTTTGCATGATGTTGCAGACGTCATTGTATGTGATGGGTTTGTCGGCAACGTATGCTTAAAAGCCAGTGAGGGAACAGCTCAACTTTTTATCGAAAAAATTAAAACCAGTATGATGGCGTCAACGATAAAGGGTTGGATTGCTAGAAAGTTGTTTTCTCGGCTATTTAATGAACTAAAAACACTGAACCCCGACCAGTATAACGGCGCAAGTTTGCTAGGATTGCGCGGCATTGTCATAAAAAGCCATGGAAGTGCGGATGTATCTGCGATTGTCAATGCACTTGGCGAGGCAGTACACGAGGTCAAACGACAAGTACCAAGCCGTATTAGCGATCGTTTGGAAGCGGTTTTACTCGAGAGGCATTATTAGTCTTCATGTATAGCAAAATTTTAGGTACTGGCAGCTACCTGCCATCTCAGGTGCGTACAAACGCAGATCTAGAGAAAATGGTAGATACAAGTGATGAGTGGATCGTTGCTCGCACGGGTATTAAAGAGCGTCGAATTGCTGCAGAAAATGAGACTGTAGCGGACATGGCATTCTACGCAGCTGAAAACGCTATCGATATGGCGGGTATTGATAAAAACGATATCGACCTGATTATCGTAGCCACAACGAGCAGTAGCCATACTTTCCCTTCATCTGCGTGTCAGGTGCAGGCAAAGCTTGGCATTAAAGGTTGTCCAGCTTTTGACTTAGCCGCTGCTTGTTCTGGTTTTGTGTACGCATTATCTGTTGCAGACCAACATATTAAATCGGGTATGTGTAAAAACGTACTTGTTATTGGTTCAGATGCTTTGTCTAAAACGTGTGATCCGACAGACCGTTCAACCATTATCCTATTTGGTGATGGTGCTGGAGCCGTTGTCGTTGGCGCTAGCCAAGAGCCAGGTATTATTTCTACCCACATATACTCGGATGGTCAATTCGGTGAGCTACTAAGCCTACCTGTACCTGAGCGTGGTCAAGATGCTGACAAATGGCTTCATATGGCAGGTAACGAAGTATTCAAAGTCGCTGTCACTCAGTTATCGAAACTAGTAAAAGATACGCTTGAAGCCAACAACATGCATAAGTCTGAACTAGACTGGCTAGTACCGCATCAAGCGAACTATCGAATTATTTCGGCAACAGCGAAAAAGCTTTCAATGTCTTTAGACCAAGTCGTAGTGACATTAGACCGACACGGTAACACTTCTGCGGCGACAGTACCGTCTGCGCTGGATGAAGCTGTGCGCGATGGTCGCATTAAACGCGGGCAGACTTTATTGCTAGAGGCGTTTGGTGGCGGTTTCACTTGGGGCTCTGCTCTGGTGAAGTTCTAAGTTTCACGAGAATTCAAAATTTAAGGTGCACTTGTTGCATCTTATTTCTTTTTACTTTGCTTAAAGGAAAACAACATGAGCAAGTTTGCTATCGTATTTCCAGGTCAAGGTTCTCAAGCTGTAGGTATGCTTGCAGAACTAGGCGAACAATATGACGTAGTAAAACAAACATTTGCAGAAGCATCTGACGCACTAGGTTACGATCTATGGGCGCTTGTTCAAAATGGACCTGCAGAAGATTTAAACGAGACTTTCCGCACTCAACCAGCTTTGCTAGCTTCATCTGTTGCAATCTGGCGTGTATGGCAGGAGCTCGGTTTAGAGCAACCAGCAAACCTAGCCGGTCACAGCCTAGGTGAATACTCAGCACTTGTATGTGCGGGTGTCATTGACTTTAAAGAAGCAATCAAGCTGGTTGAATTACGCGGTAAGCTAATGCAAGAGGCGGTACCAGCAGGTACTGGCGCTATGTACGCGATTATCGGTTTGGCTGATGATGCGATTGCAAAAGCGTGTGAAGACGCAGCGCAAGGTGAAGTGGTCTCTCCAGTAAACTTTAACTCGCCTGGTCAGGTAGTTATCGCGGGTAGCAAAGATGCAGTAGAGCGTGCGGGAGCACTATGTAAAGAAGCTGGTGCGAAACGTGCGCTTCCTCTTCCTGTTTCAGTGCCATCACACTGTGCGCTTATGAAGCCAGCAGCGGAAAAACTTGCAGTAGCTCTTGAGTCTATCGAATTTAACTCACCACAGCTTCCAGTTATCAACAACGTTGATGTGGTCGCTGAGACAGATCCTGCAAAAATCAAAGATGCGCTTGTTCGTCAGCTACATAGCCCAGTTCGCTGGACTGAAACAGTCGAGCTTATGCACGAGCAAGGGGTAGAACAGCTTCTTGAGCTTGGTCCTGGTAAGGTTTTAACAGGTCTAACAAAACGTATCGTGAAAACGCTAACTGCAGCAGCAGTGAATGATGTTGCGTCGCTAGACGCGGCGAAGTAATCCATCAAGCGATAAAACTTGCGATAAGAAAAGGAAACACAACATGATGAATCTAGAAGGTAAGATCGCGCTAGTTACCGGCGCAAGCCGTGGTATTGGCCGCGCGATCGCGGAACTTCTTGTAGAGCGCGGTGCGACGGTTATCGGTACGGCTACTTCTGAAAGTGGCGCTGCTGCTATCAGCGAGTATCTTGGTGATAACGGTAAAGGTCTGGCACTGAACGTGACTGATGTCGAGTCTATCGAAGCGACACTAAAAACGATCAACGAAGAATTTGGTGTGATCGATATTCTGGTGAATAACGCTGGTATTACTCGTGACAACCTATTGATGCGTATGAAAGATGATGAGTGGAATGACATCATCGATACCAACCTAACGCCTATCTACCGCATGTCTAAAGCGGTTTTACGCGGCATGATGAAAAAACGTGCGGGTCGTATCATCAACGTAGGCTCTGTTGTTGGTACCATGGGTAACGCAGGTCAAACTAACTACGCAGCAGCGAAAGCGGGCGTGATTGGTTTTACTAAATCAATGGCTCGTGAAGTTGCGTCTCGTGGTGTAACAGTGAACACTGTTGCCCCTGGTTTCATCGAAACTGACATGACGAAGGCACTAAATGATGAGCAACGTGCGGCAACGTTGTCGAACGTGCCAGCTGGTCGTTTAGGTGACCCACGTGAAATTGCATCAGCAGTAGTTTTCCTTGCTTCTCCTGAAGCAGCGTACATTACTGGTGAAACTTTGCATGTAAATGGTGGCATGTACATGGTTTAATGAGACAGTTTGTGCAAAATAAGCTATTTTACATTGTGAAAAATAGCCTATAGTTGCAGTTAACTGTCATGAACTTGTCATGCTTATGCGCAAGATTTGTGCATGATTTAAGTCAAAAATGTATTGAAATTCGGTTAAATTCGCTAATTTTGTGGTTTGACCAGCAAGGACCCCCTTGCAACTTTCAATAGTTCGAATAAACTACGGAATCATCGCATTAGGCGAAATCTGTAAAGGAAAAGAAAAATGAGCAACATCGAAGAACGCGTAAAGAAAATCATTGTTGAACAGCTAGGTGTAGACGAAGCAGAAGTTAAAAACGAAGCTTCTTTCGTTGACGATCTAGGTGCTGATTCTCTAGACACTGTAGAACTAGTTATGGCTCTAGAAGAGGAATTCGACACTGAGATTCCTGACGAAGAAGCTGAGAAGATCACTACTGTTCAAGCTGCAATCGACTACGTAAACAGCGCTCAGTAATTAGCTCTCCCAGGCGGTCTCCTAGACCGCCTGTGTTCTTTCTAACTTCTTCTATCCTCTCATAGAAATATTCAATTCCCGGAGAATTATATCGTGTCCAAGCGTCGTGTAGTTGTCACTGGCATGGGTATGTTGTCACCGGTAGGCAACACAGTAGAATCATCTTGGAAAGCCCTGCTAGAAGGTCAAAGTGGTATCGTGAATATCGAGCACTTTGATGCTACGAACTTCTCAACTCGTTTTGCAGGTCTTGTTAAAGATTTCGATTGCACAGAGTACATGTCTAAAAAAGATGCTCGTAAGATGGATCTTTTCATCCAGTACGGCATTGCAGCGGGTATTCAAGCTCTTGATAACTCTGGCTTACAAATTACCGAAGAAAATGCGGCTCGAGTTGGTGTTGCTATCGGCTCAGGCATTGGCGGTCTAGATCTGATCGAAACAGGTCACACTGCATTAGTAGAAAAAGGCCCTCGCAAAGTTAGCCCATTTTTTGTTCCTTCGACCATCGTAAATATGGTTGCAGGTAACCTATCTATCATGCGTGGTCTTCGTGGTCCAAATATCGCGATTTCTACAGCATGTACTACTGGCCTACATAACATCGGTCATGCTGCACGAATGATTGCGTACGGCGATGCAGATGCGATGGTTGCTGGTGGCGCAGAAAAAGCGTCTACGCCTCTTGGCATGGCTGGCTTCGGTGCAGCTAAAGCGCTATCTACTCGTAATGACGAACCTCAAAAAGCGTCTCGTCCATGGGATAAAGGCCGTGATGGCTTTGTTCTAGGCGATGGTGCTGGCATGATGGTGCTTGAAGAGTACGAACACGCGAAAGCACGTGGCGCAAAGATTTACGCAGAACTGGTTGGTTTTGGTATGTCTGGCGATGCTTACCACATGACTTCTCCAAGCGAAGATGGCTCGGGTGGTGCACTTGCGATGGAAGCGGCAATGCGTGACGCGAACATCACAGGTACCCAAGTAGGTTATGTGAATGCTCACGGTACATCTACTCCTGCTGGCGACGTTGCAGAAATCAAGGGCGTGAAACGTGCTCTTGGTGAAGAAGGTGCGAAGCAAGTACTTGTATCATCAACTAAGTCTATGACTGGTCACCTATTAGGTGCAGCAGGCTCTGTTGAAGCAATTATCACGGTTATGTCTTTGGTTGACCAAATCGTTCCACCAACGATTAACCTTGATGATCCAGAAGAAGGTCTAGACATCGACCTTGTGCCGCACACTGCGCGCAAAGTTGAAGGTATGGAATACGCTATCTGTAACTCGTTTGGCTTTGGTGGTACAAACGGTTCCTTGATCTTCAAAAAGTTCGCTGAGTAACACTATCTAACCTTATTTAGATAAGCGAAACTTGTATTCTAACGGCTCGATGCTTAGCATTGAGCCGTTTTGTTTTATTTGTTGTCTGCTAATTTGAAGGTACGCGAATGTTTTGGGTAAATGGAGTTCCACAAACGCATGTAGAACTGGGTGATCGCTCATTCCAATACGGTGATGGAGGTTTTACCACCATCCTGACCCAAAACGGAGAGTTGGTTTACTGGCAAGAACACATTGAGCGTATGAAGTCCTGCCTTGACGCATTGAAGATCTCTTCCCCTGACTGGCAAGTTGTGCATGCTTGGGCAAGCAAAGCGGCTTTATCTGATGAACAAGCTGGGGTGAAAATTCACGTTAGCCGTGGTATTGGTGGGCGAGGGTATAGTCCTAATGGGATTGAAGGCCCTATCGTGACTATCTCCAATTTTGCGTTTCCTTCTCATTACTCTTCTTGGCAAGAAAAAGGCGTGGATTTGGGCGTTTGTGAGACTCGTCTCGGGATTCAACCTTTACTTGCTGGACACAAGCACAACAACCGTTTAGAGCAGATTCTCGCCAAGGCTGAAATCGACGATACCGAGTTTGCAGATGCAATAACGTTAAATGTGCAAAACCATGTCATTGAAACTACAATGGCCAACCTTTTTTGGGTTAAAGGTAATAAAGTATTTACACCGGAGCTGACCTTATCTGGCGTTGCGGGCGTAATGCGTCGTAAGGTGCTTGAGTTACTAAAAGTAAGTCATATTGAAGTCATCGAAGGGCGTTTTATACTTCCAGATTTGCTGAGCGCAGACGAGGCTTTCATGTGTAACTCAATATTAGGTGTCGCACCAATTCGCAGCATAGTGGCATCTAACTCTAAGACTATATTTCCGATAGGAAAATTGACTCAACGACTGCAAGGGAATTTAACTACGTGATTAAAAAACTGTTGGCTTTTGTTGTGCTGATCGCAGTGATAGGCGCAGCAGCTGTTTTTTATATAATTTCACAGGCTAAACAATACGTTGAAAAGCCTATTCTATTGGAACAACCTCAGCTGTTTACTGTAGAGAGTGGTACAAGCTTTCATCATGTCATGCGCGCCTTAGTTGAAGATGAGGTAATTGAAACATCGGAGTACATCCGTTTAATACCTCACTTATATCCAGAACTGTTGCAAGTGCGAGCGGGTACTTATCAACTAGAGCCTGGTATGTCGCTTTCGCAAGCATTGGAGCACCTGAATACCGGAAAAGAATACCAGTTTGCGATCACTTTTGTTGAAGGCAGCCGCTTTTCTGAGTGGGTAGAGCAATTGAAAAGTGCTCCTTATTTAGAGCATGACTTAACCGAACTATCAGAAAAAGACATGGCAGCAAAGTTGGGTATTGAGCGAGAAAAGCTTGAAGGACTGTTTTTAGCAGAAACCTACCATTACACGGCGGGTGCAAGTGAAAGCCAATTATTAAAACGAGCACATCGAAAACTTAATAAGATTCTGGATGCTAACTGGGAAGCTCGTCAAGAAAAGCTGCCATTGCAAGACAAATATGAAGCCTTGATTCTGGCGTCTATCATCGAGAAAGAGACGGCCATTGACTCTGAGCGTGAGCGCGTCGCTTCTGTGTTTATCAACCGATTGAACAAACGCATGCGTTTACAAACGGATCCGACGGTTATTTATGGTATGGGTGATGCTTACGACGGAAATATTCGTAAGAAAGATTTGCGCACGCCGACACCATATAACACCTATACCATCAATGGCTTACCTCCAACCCCAATCGCGATGGCAGGTGAAGCCTCTATTGAAGCGGCTTTGAATCCAGAAAGCAGTAACTATTTATATTTCGTAGCAAGTGGAAAGGGCGGACACGTATTTTCGAAATCCCTTGCAGAGCACAATCGTGCTGTTCGAGCCTATTTAAGAGAACTAAGAAAGAACAAATGATGAAAGCAAACTTTATTGTCGTTGAAGGCCTAGAAGGCGCGGGTAAAAGCACTGCGATTAAAACCGTTTTAGATACGCTAAAAGCGGCAGGTATTGAAAATATCGTAAATACTCGTGAGCCAGGAGGCACGCCGCTAGCAGAAAAGATGCGCGCTCTGGTGAAAGAAGAGCATGAAGGCGAAGAACTTAAAGACATGACGGAGTTGCTTCTTCTATATGCTGCACGTGTCCAGTTGGTTGAGAACGTGATCAAACCAGCTTTGGCGAACGGTCAGTGGGTGGTGGGTGACCGCCACGATATGTCGTCGCAGGCTTATCAAGGTGGTGGCCGTCAGATTGACGCGTCGCTAATGAAAAACCTTCGAGACACAACGCTTGGTGATTTTAAACCTGCTTTCACTCTCTATATGGATATCGACCCTCGCGTTGGGCTTGAGCGTGCGCGTGGGCGTGGTGAGCTCGATCGTATCGAGAAGATGGATATCAGCTTCTTTGAACGTACACGAGAGCGTTATTTGGAGATTGCTCATGCTGATCCTTCTATCATTATCATTAACGCTGAGCAGGCGATCGAAGACGTGTCGCGTGATATTCGGGACGCTCTTAACGAGTGGTTAGCTCGTCAATAATAAGTGAAACTTAAATTTAGGTGACTCATGTTAAATGATTATCCATGGTTGCAGCCAGTATGGGATAACCTCAAAGTAGGGCTAGAGTCGGACAGAATACCAGGTGCGCTTTTATTGCAAAGCGAGCAAGGCTTAGGCATCGAAAAACTTATCGAGTTTTTTAGCCAAGCACTTCTTTGCCAAAATTACGCCAGTGAAGCGTGCGGTTTTTGTCATAGCTGTCAATTAAATCAATCACACAACCACCCAGATTTACACTGGATCAAACCAGAAAAAGAAGGAAAAGCGATAACGGTGGACCAAGTTCGAGCTTGCAACCGTCTTGCTCAGGAATCATCACAGCTTAATGGTTATCGCCTATTTGTTATAGAGCCAGCGGACTCTATGAATGAATCGGCATCGAATGCATTGTTAAAAACGCTAGAAGAGCCTGGGGCAAAGTGCTTGTTTTTGCTCGTTACCCACAATCAGGAGCGCCTGCTTCCAACGATTCGTAGCCGTTGCCAACACTGGGTTGTTGCGCCGCCGTCAACGGAACAAGCGATGCAATGGATGCGCGAACAAGGGGCGCAGCAAGTTCCTGCTTACGCCTTAAAACTGAATATGGGCTCTCCGATAAAAACATTGGATGCGTTAAATAATGGCGATCTCGATGCTTACTTGGCTTTTGAGCGCACTTTTATTAAGGCGATGTCTTCTCCTGCCTCAGACATTTCTGAGTGTGCTTCTTTAATGGCTAAACACTCGGAGCAATCACTAGACTGGGCGTGGTATTTACTGACAGACGCTCAGAAAGCGCAGTTTGGTGTATCAGAAGCACAAATGCTTCCTGGCGCTATAAAGTTTCAGCCGAACAACTACAACGGTTTGTACTCATCAGCGAAGGCGCTGATGGACCTCAAAGCTCAGGTGCAAGCCTTTCCTGGTCTAAACCTTGAGCTACTATCAATGAACTGGTTAATTGAATCACGAGAGGTATTATGTTCGTAGATTCTCATTGTCATTTAGACAAATTGAATTACGACGATCTCCACATCAATGTGGAAGACGTTATTAACAAAGCTAAACAAGCAAAGGTAACCGAGCTGCTTTCTGTGGGAGTTACGCTGGATTCTTTCCCTAAAATGATGGAAATGATTGAGCCTTATGAGAATGTTTATGCTTCGTGCGGTGTACACCCACTTGATGTTGAAAGCGACTTTTCGATGGACGTGCTACGTCACCACGCATCGAATGAAAAAGTCGTTGCCATTGGTGAAACAGGCTTGGATTATCATTATAAGCCAGAAACGGCAGCGTTACAGAAAGAGCGTTTTGAGCAACACGTTGATCTTGCGGTGGAGCTTAACAAACCTTTAATTATCCATACCAGAAACGCACGTGCGGAGACTCTAGATATTTTGCGTAAGGGTGGGGCGGAGAAATGTGGTGGTGTTATCCACTGTTTTACAGAAGATCTTCCATTTGCTGAAGCTGCACTTGAGCTGGGGTTTTATATTTCTATCTCGGGGATTGTCACTTTCCGTCAAGCTACAGAGTTGAAAGAAGTGGTGAAGACTCTACCTCTAGAGAAGCTTCTCATTGAGACAGATTCTCCTTACTTGGCTCCAGTCCCTCACCGAGGTAAAGAGAATCAACCTGCTTATGTTGTCGAGGTGGCTTCTTATATTGCGCAACTCAAATCGTGCTCTCTTTCTGAAGTGGCACAAAAAACCACCGAAAATTTCCGAAATCTTTTTTTGCGATGAAAAATCAATAAGAGCATAAAAAAGGAGCGTATGCTCCTTTTTTGTTGATAAAAACAACAGATATACTCATGAGTTTAATGTTTACTAAAAATGTTGATTTAATAACATTCAAAAATCACAAATGTAATTTTGTTACTAAAAATAACATTGGGGCGTATTTTATTTACGCCTTAAAATTAATTATATAAATAATAAACTCTTTATAAAACAGTAATATAACTGCAATGCAAACCTTTTCATCAGCTGTTTTTGGGTGTGATCCAAGACTTGTTTTGAAACTAAATTTCGTAACTGTGTGGAAAGTTTGAGGGTCATCAATATATATTTAGAGCCGGAAAATATAATGCAGTTGTGGTTACATTTTCATTGGGTGCTAACCTTTAGGCTACGGGGGTGTGCCGTTAGTGCCCAAATAATACTTATAAATTTATCAGGAGCATAAACATGTTTAAGAACCTTTTTGCTAACCTGCAAAAAGTTGGTAAGGCGCTGATGCTTCCAGTATCAGTTTTACCAGTTGCAGGTATTTTATTAGGTGTGGGTGCTGCCCATCTAAGCTTTATTCCAGAGATCGTTTCTAATCTTATGGAACAAGCTGGTGGTTCAGTATTCGGCCAAATGGCACTTCTATTTGCAGTAGGTGTAGCTCTAGGCTTCACTAATAACGACGGTGTTGCTGGTCTTGCAGCAATCGTTGGTTACGGCATCATGACGGCAACGCTAGGTGTAATGGCGGGTGTTATGGGTGTTGAGAAAATCGATACAGGTGTACTAGGTGGTATCCTTGTCGGTGGTGTGGCTGCTTGGGCATTCAACCGTTTCTTCAAAATTCAACTTCCAGAGTATCTTGGCTTCTTCGCTGGTAAGCGTGCAGTGCCTATCATCACTGGTTTTGCAGCGATCATCCTTGGTGTTATCCTTTCTGTAATTTGGCCACCAATTGGCGGTGCAATCTCTGCATTCTCTGATTGGGCTGCGCACCAAAACCCACAACTAGCATTCGGTATCTACGGTGTTGTAGAGCGTTCTCTAATCCCATTCGGCCTACACCACGTATGGAACGTACCGTTCTTCTTCGAAGCTGGTTCTTGTGTTAACGCTGCTGGTGAAGCTCAAAACGGCGTACTAACTTGTTACCTAGTTGCTGATGAAGCATCTCGTGCTGCTGGTAATGGCTTCGGTCAGCTAGCGGGTGGTTACATGTTCAAGATGTTTGGTCTACCAGCTGCAGCAATCGCAATTGCTCACTGTGCTAAACCAGAAAACCGCGCAAAAGTAATGGGTATCATGGCGTCAGCTGCACTGACTTCATTCCTAACTGGTATTACTGAGCCTATCGAATTCTCGTTCCTATTCGTTGCTCCACTACTATACGGTATCCACGCTCTACTAGCTGGTTCTGCATACATTGTTTCTAACACTCTAGGCTTTGTACACGGTACTTCTTTCTCTCACGGTCTGATCGACTTCCTAGTTCTATCTGGTAACGCTCAGAAGATGGGTCTAATGATTGCTGTTGGTCTAGTATACGCAGTGATTTACTACGTAGTGTTCCGTGGCGTAATCACAGCACTTGACCTAAAAACTCCTGGTCGTGAAGATGAAACAGAAAGTGCGGCAGCAACTTCTGGCTCTGACATGGGTGGTGAACTGGTTGCAGCGTTTGGTGGTAAAGCTAACATTACTGGTCTAGACGCATGTATCACTCGCCTACGTGTCGCGGTTGCAGATACAGCAGCTGTAGACCAAGACAAACTGAAACAACTTGGCGCTGCTGGTGTTGTAGTTGTTGCAGGTGGTGTACAGGCTATCTTCGGTACTAAGTCTGACAACCTAAAAACTGAAATGGATGAGTGGATCCGTAACCACGGCTAATCACCGTCATTCATAACAATGAATAAAAGGAGGCTTCGGCCTCCTTTTTTAGTTCCTCTCTCATTGCTAAAAGTGCTTTCTGAGTGTGATCCTAAACTCATCTTTACTTTTGCCAGTCTTTTCATACATCGCGCTTACTCATCGTTGACATATTGAAACACCACTATGTTTGAATAGCGCATGATGTTTTTTTAATAATTGATAACGTGTATGAAGAGCAAATTAATTTTATTAGCAGGACTAGTTTCTAGTACCGCAATGGCGGCAAATGAGCCAACGAACTTGTCTGTTGGTATGGCTGTCGATCAACAGTTGAGTGTTGTTGTTGAGTTAGATAATAAGTATCGCGGCATTATCGGTAACGATGGTATGGCGTTTGATTACATCGCTAAACGTGGAACATTCGATCAAAACATGCCTGTGACCTGGTATGTTGGCGTTGGTGGTTGGTATGAGTGGGATGATGAGTTTGGCGTGCGTGTACCTCTCGGTGTGAACTGGGATTTATCACGCGGCTGGGATCTTTATGGTCAAATACACCCAGAGCTAGATCTTTACAAAGGTGCTGACTTACAACTTGGTGGTGCCGTTGGCATCAAATACAGTTTCTAGAATAAAAGAAACATAAAAAAACGCCGGTAAATACCGGCGTTTTTTATGTTTGGAATGCAATACTGCTATTGTTTATCCATGGCTCGCTTGATACAAACGGCAGCGCCGCCCCAAGTGATACCTAAACCAATAACCATCATAATAATTGCGCTGATTGTCATTTCGCTGTCTCCTTGCGATTCACTGCGTTAATCACTAGACCAAAGATAAATAGTGCGGCGATAAGTGCCCAGCCTACAGTTAGATCATAACCACCGTAGCCTTCAGTAAATAAAGCATAAAGCTTAGTTGCTAAGATAATGGCGAGCATAATCGGTGTTACGAAGCGTAAACAGATCTCAAACCATTGACCAATAGAGAAATCAGAGCGCTCATTTACGTAATTACGCACTTCAGGCACGCGTTTCAATAGCCACGCCATCAATACAATCTCAACCAAGCCGCCTACCATAATGCCAACGTTGTTTGCGAAGTGGTCTACTAGGTCTAGCAGCAATAGACCGCCATTTGTTGCGAATGCCATAGAAACCACAAAACCAGTTCCGATTACAACGTTTGCAGCTTTTTTTCGGCTCCACTTTAGCTTATCGATGATGGCGGATGTTACGGCTTCCATGATAGAAATGTGCGAACTTAGACCAGCAACCACCAGTGCAAAGAAGAACAGAGGACCAAGAATATATGGTGCGGGTAATAAGTTAATTGCCGCAGGTAAAGTAACAAAAGCAAGGCCAACGCCTGCAGATACCACTTCTGTTAGCGGTTTACCTTGTTCTTGAGCCATGTAACCCAAGACAGAGAAGATCATAATACCAGCTAGGATGGAGAAGCCACAGTTGATCAACACGGTCATAAACGCGTTATTCGTGATGTCTGACTTTTCTGGCAGATAACTAGAGTAAGCCAGCATGATCGCGAAGCCGATGCTTAGGGTAAAGAAGATCTGACCGTACGCAGCTGCCCATACTTTCACATCCCAAATTTTGCTGAAATCGGGTTCAAACATGTAGTTAACGCCATCCAAAGCTCCTGGCAAGAAAACCATACGTCCGATTAAAAAAATCACCATCAAAAATAGTATTGGCATCATGATTTTAGATGCGCGCTCAATCCCTGATTTCACGCCTTTGGCAATGGCGGTGTAAGTAATAGCCCAAGCAATCACCATAGATAAGGCAATTTTCCATTGAATACTGCCTAAGTCTGTTGGTGAGTTATCACCTAACTTTAGGTACTCACTAAAGAAAAATGCGTTTGTATCGGTTCCCCAACCTTGAGTGAACGACAACCCAAAGTAAGAAATTGACCAACCGATAACTGCAACATAGTAAACGGCGATAACTGCTGCAACACCAACTTGGAACCAGCCAAGCCATTCAAATTTAGAATGAATTTTCGCTAGCGTTTTTGGTGCTGAGCCTCGGTACTTTTGTCCCATACTGAACTCAAGGATCATAAATGGAATACCGGCCGTGATCATGGCGAAAATGTAAGGAATAAAAAATGCGCCGCCACCGTTTTCATAGGCCATGTATGGAAAACGCCAAATGTTTCCCAAACCGATAGCAGACCCGACTGCTGCTAAGATGAATCCCGCTCGGGATCCCCATTGTTCTCGCTTCATATTTGACTCCTATACGACTCCCTGAGGAATGAAGCTCTCTCCGTAACACAGTAATATTTGCGCAAACCGTTGGAAGAAAGGACCGCTGTTATCCATCAGCTTTTCTATCCTTAATTCTAGCTTATTATAATTTTATAGAGCTATATTCTGGTTACTGTGAGAGAAAGTAGATTATTAATCTTAAAGTTTTGATGTGTGTTTGATAAAACTGAAATATTTATCTGTTTTCACTAATCAGACTAACTTCTAATAATACTTAGCGCAATAGAATCTAAATGTTAACTCAGGTGCGTTGTCTGGTTTTAATCTTGTTAAATTTGAGTTTGATTATGGTTTTGTGTGGGGGATTGGTTGGTTGTATGGAACAAATGACTAGAATCCAATAATCGACTTGGTGTTTAAAACTATTTTGATGAACTAGGGCGTACGGCTATCTTTTGCGCACCCCGCTAGAGAATGCTTCGTTACTTTTCTAAGCGATGATGTTTAGATGATATTTTCTATCTGCTTTGTGTAGGACTCGCCCAGCACTCTTTGTGGCGAGTCCTACGAAGTGAAGTGTACAAAAAATTAGAAACGGAAACTAAAACCAATATTTGATTGGAATTGGTTCATCCAATCGGTATCGAACTTAATGATGCAGTTTGAGCCGTCATTAGGTAGGGTGCAGGCTCCAGAGGTATCGTTATCAACGACCGTTCCCAACCATCTTAATTGGGCTGTCAACGCAAAGTTCTTTGAAAACTCATATTCCAGCCCTGCAAAAGCGCTCGCCGAAAATCCGTATTTTTTGTCTACCCAATCAACATCGGTGTAAGAGGCTCCCAAGCCAACACCAATATAGGTTTGCCAGTTTTCTGCAACAGGGTAGTACATGCTGCTTTGAAATTGCAGGTAATGGATATCTGCCGAATTTGATAACTTTTCAAGTTCTGTTGATTGGTTGGAGTAAAATAATCCAATTCTTCCTTTCTCAAAAGGCGTCTCGATTGAAAGTGCGTAGTTCACTGCGGGATCGAGGTCGTATGTATTGCCACCTTCGTCTTCTACTTGACCGCCACCTGTATAGCCTATGAATGGAGTAACGATAATATTGGCTTGTGCACTTACCGCGGTGCTGAGCAGTATGCTTCCTACCAGCCAGCTGAGTTTTTGGTTCATGTCCTATCTCCTTATTATGACTAAGCTAATTGTGATGGGTTAGTCAAAATTGCGCGACTAAATTAAGCAAATCTTGAACATATTTCACACTGGTGTTATTAATTTGTTACATATTAAGGAGGTGTTTATGGAACACGATCTAAAATCCGCATTAATCATCGTGGTGACTGTTTTTGCAGTACTTTTGTCGTTTGGTATCATTGCGATTACAACGGCTTAAGATAACTACTTTTACCAAGTGTTTTAACAAAATGGCGTGAGCCTATGATACGTAACAGCGGTATAATCACAGAAAGCCATACTGAGCTTGATGTTAAAGTTTATGAGCATTTCAGGCATGGAAAAACTGCTTTAGTCACGCAAGGTGGAGGGCAGAGAGGGATTTTTACCGCTGGCGTATTAGACGCATTTTTACTTTCCAACTTTGATCCTTTCGATGAATTCTACGGTACCTCTGCTGGGGCACTCAATTTATGCTCTTACTTATGTCGTCAACACGGTATGGGCAAAGCTTTTATTACCGAGCTGACAACGTCTCCTGAATTTTTTAATCTGTTTCGTTATATTCGAAAGCAGCAGTACTTGGGTTTAGAGTGGGCGTTAGAGCGGATTCAAGATTTCCCTTACAAGCTTGATCTTGATTTAGGCCGCAGTGCACTAGGAGGACGAGGTGCGTTTGCAGCGGTAACAAATGTAGAGACGCTATCGGATCAATATTTACCAATCTTGGGTGACACGTGGTTTAACACCATGTTAGCAACATGCGCGATTCCTAAGTTGTACCACGGACCTGTCGACGTTAATGGCAATAAGTTTGTTGATGGTGGTGTGTCGGCTTCTATCCCTGTTCAAGAAGCGTGGCGTCAGAATGCTCGCAACATTATTGTCATCCGAACAGAACCGTTCTCGGAGATTGAAGCGAGAGCGCAAAGTGAAGTAGGGGATGTGCCTGTCGAGTGGTATCGAGAGTCTATTAATTCGGTGCAGCAATCATGGCAGCAAAAAGTGAATCGATGGAAGTTGGATTGGGCTTCGTTCTTCCAACAAAAAATTAATGCCGCCCATCAATCGAAGCTTGCCGGAAAAATGCTATTGAATGGAGGCCGTTGGTTGTTCGGTGCTGATAATTTGTATCGTTTAAGCCATTTAATCGGTGAGAATTTTGACTCAGGTTTAGCCGACATGCTGATGATTCACTATCAAACATTTGAGCTCACTCAGGCCTTTATATCTGCTCCACCTGACGATACTTTCATTTTACAAATCGCGCCTAAAGAGGGGCTTCGTTCTTCTTCTTTGTTAAGTGACCAAGAATCACTAGAGCATGATTATCAACTCGGACTTCAGGCGGGGTTTAATCTGGTTCAACTCTATGACCAACTGAATATTGAAATTGATGGCAGAGAGAGTGCATAACCTTTTGTATTAACGACATAAGCTAAATACAAAGTGAAGTGTAAATAAATGAGGCTCCGTTTTCGGAGCCTCATTCGTGTGCGTACCTAATCTCTGTGGTTAATAGGGTTAGGTATAAAGGTTATGCTTGCAGAATTCTCATGCAGTTGGTTGAACCAACGACATCCATTACATCGCCTTGAGTGATCATGACTAAATCACCCTTGTGCAAGAACCCTTGTTCTTTAAGGCTGGCAATCGCAGCTTGAGCTGTCGGTAAACCTGCATCACTTTTTGACTCGAAATATACCGGTGTCACGCCTCGGTATAGTGCAGCTCGATTGAGCGTGGATTCATTGCGTGATAAGGCAAATATTGGTAAGCCAGAGCTTAAGCGAGACATCATCAACGCAGTCCTGCCGGACTCTGTTAACGAGATCATCGCTTTAATTCCTTCCATGTGATTCGCAGAGTACATGGTTGCCATTGCGATGGTTTCTTCAGCGGTTTCGAAGGTGCGATCTAATCGATAAGTGGATAGGCTTGCCTCAGACATTTTTTCTGCGCCCACACATACCTCGGCCATGGATTTGACCGTTTCTACAGGGTGTTTACCTGCTGCGGTCTCTCCAGACAGCATCACGGCGTCAGTGCCGTCTAGAACCGCATTGGCCACGTCCATCACTTCAGCACGCGTCGGCATCGGGCTAGTAATCATGGACTCCATCATTTGTGTCGCAGTAATCACGATGCGGTTTAAGCTGCGTGCGCGGCGAATCAGCTTTTTCTGGACGCCAATAAGTTCAGGATCGCCGATTTCTACCCCCAGATCGCCACGCGCTACCATCACCACATCGGATGCGAGAATAATATCGTCAATAGACTCATTAGTCGCGACGGTTTCTGCTCGTTCGACTTTAGCCACCAACATGGCTTCGAGGCCTGCATCTCTGGCTAGGCGTCGAGCGTAATGCATGTCTTCGCCGTTACGCGGGAACGAAATAGCAAGGTAGTCCACTTGAATTTCTGCGGCGGTAAGAATGTCGGCTTTATCTTTCTCTGTGAGCGCATCGGCTGACAATCCGCCGCCTTTTTTGTTGATCCCTTTATTATTAGATAGTGGACCACCAACAATCACACGGGTATGAACTTTATTGCCTTCGACGCTGGTGACTTGCAGTTGAACGCGTCCATCATCGAGTAACAGAATGTCGTTTGGTGACACATCTTGCGGCAGTTCTTTATAATCTAGCCCTACGGACTCTTGGTTGCCTTCACCTTTTGGTAAATCACTGTCTAATGTGAATTTATCGCCCACATTTAACATGACTTGGCCGTCTTTAAAGGTCGATACGCGGATTTTAGGGCCTTGCAAGTCGCCGAGGATAGCAACTTGACGCCCAAGCTTTGCCGCAATAGTACGGACTTTTTTGGCGCGTTGAATGTGGTCTTCACTGGTTCCATGTGAGAAATTCATACGGACAACGTTTGCACCGGCTTTGATGATCTCCTCAAGTACATTGTCCTTATCCGTTGAAGGACCAAGCGTGGTGACAATTTTTGTTCGTCTTAGTTTGGAAGTCATAGATTCTCCGATGAATGTATGTGTAAAGGTAACTTGAACTCTATCCCTACTTTCCTCAATCGCTCTCAAGGTCTGCCTCGTTGCTGAGCCCACACCTTAAAGCTGCTTGAGTATAAGTATATGCACAGAATGTTTACATTAAGAGTAATCCCGGTAAAACAGACAGATATTCCATAGGCTTCAGCCTCTATTGGAGAGAATGCGCTGTTGTAACAGGAGTTGCTTCATAATTTAGTGAATAAAAATAAGTTATTTTTCAAACAATTTAACAGGAGTAGATTCTTCGTTATTTGATTGAATACACAAACAAACAGGTTTATACGTGATGCTTGTCACGGGGATTTATTAATTCACTTCACAATTAGTTCGCAAAGTAAAAAAATTGTCTCGTTATAGAATTTCGGAGTGCAAGATGTACATGGCTCAACCGGGCCATATTGATCATATCAAACAGGTCAATGCTGGTCGTGTATATAAACTAATTGACCTAAAAGGTCCTATTTCTCGAATTGATTTGTCCAAGCAGAGTGAGCTTGCTCCTGCCAGTATCACCAAAATCACTCGAGAATTAATTGAAGCGCACTTGATTCATGAAACCACAGTACAAGAAGCGACGAGTCGTGGTCGACCTGCCGTCGGTTTGCAGGTCAATAACGAAGGGTGGCAATTTCTGTCAATGCGTTTGGGGCGAGGTTATTTAACTATTGCTCTGCATGAGCTAGGTGGCGATGTGTTGATCGATACTAAAATCGAGATACACGAACGTGACCAAGACGATGTGCTTGAGCGTCTGCTCTACGAAATTGATGAATTCTTCCAAACTTACGCGGATCAACTTGACCGTGTTACCAGTATTGCAATTACGCTGCCTGGCCTTGTAAATTCAGAGCAAGGTGTCGTGCTGCAAATGCCTCATTACAATGTCGAAAATCTTGCTCTTGGACCAGAGATATATAAAGCAACAGGCTTGCCAGTTTTCATTGCCAATGACACGCGAGCTTGGGCATTAGCAGAAAAGCTTTTCGGCCATTCTCAAGACAATGACAACTCTGTTCTTATCTCTATTCACCATGGTTTAGGTGCCGGCATCATTCTGGATGGGCGCGTTTTGCAAGGCCGTCACGGTAATATTGGTGAGCTTGGACATATTCAAATCGACCCAAATGGAAAACGTTGTCATTGTGGCAACATTGGTTGTTTGGAAACCGTTGCCAGTTCTCAAGCGATTCGTGAAGAAGTCGTAAGAAGAATTGCTGATGGCGAAGACTCTATTCTTGCTGAACAAGAAGAAATGAGTATTGAGAGCATTTGTGAAGCGGCAGCGAACGGTGATCCGTTGGCAGTTGATGTGATTGAAAAGCTTGGACGCTACTTAGGTTCCGCAATTGCTATTGTGATCAACTTATTTAACCCTGAGAAGATCTTGATCGGTGGTGTGATTAACCAAGCAAAAGATGTACTTTATCCTGCGGTGCGTCGCTGTATCGAAGAGCAGAGTTTACCGGTTTATCACCAAGATCTTGAGCTGGTGGAATCTCGTTTCTATAAGCAAGCAACAATGCCTGGTGCCGCGTTGATCAAGCAAGCGTTGTACGATGGTCAGTTATTGATGAAGGTTGTGGAAGGCTAATTGCTTCAAACATGATGAAGTGCTTAGGTGTCGAGCCTATACATTTTTAGATGATTTAGGGTGAGGCTTAACAGCTCACCCTTTTTGATCGCCTATTACTAGAAGGTGAATTTGAGTTGTGCTGCATTGCTATATCTGCGCCATTCATGTAATTTCCTAAAAAGCTCAAGTAAATAAACCCAAATGGCTTTCAATGTGTAGAGTGACTTTGTGTCTGATACAAATAGAAGGGAAGTAATACGCTGAAACCGTTGTACTTTCAAGCCATGCTCGAAAAACAAATATCTTAAGGTTATTTGGGCTTAGAACCTTGATGTGTCTGTATTGATTTTGAGTAAAAATAAGAATTATCCATAATTTAGGTAGTAGTATGTCCGGAGTGTTAAATACGGTTGACCAGCGTACGAACTTGGTTGGTGAAAACCGACTAGAGCTTCTGCTGTTCACTTTAAATAGTCGCCAATTGTTTGCGATTAATGTGTTCAAAGTGAAAGAGGTCATCAAGCTGCCACCGTTAACCAAGCTTCCTGGCTCACACTACAACATTCGTGGGGTCGCTTCTTTACGAGGTGAAGCAGTGCCAGTGATTGATTTGCGTGGCGCGATAGGTTTCCCAGCTTTGCGTGGTGAAGTGGAAGAAGAAAACTTGATCGTGACAGAGTACAACCGCACGGTGCAGGGCTTCTTAGTCGGTCCGGTTAAAAACATTATTAATACGGCATGGACTGAAATTCAGCCGCCTCCTTCCACGTCTGGTCGCTCGAATTACCTCACAGCTATCACGCAAATCAAAGAGGGGGATGCCTCTCAAATTGTCGAAATTATTGACGTTGAAAAAGTTTTAGCAGAGATCGTGCATTACGACGTCACGATTTCAGCGGACATTCTGGATCAAGAACTTGCCCAAGCAATGGTCGGGCGTAATGTTCTGATTGTGGATGATTCCTCTACAGCTCGTAATCAAGTTCGCGATACGCTTTCTCAATTGGGTATGAATATCATCGAGTGTCGTGACGGCCTAGAAGCGCTAACGGTTTTAAAACGCTGGTGTGATGAAGGGAAAGACGTGGAAAAAGAGCTGTTAATGATGATTACGGATGCTGAAATGCCTGAAATGGACGGTTATAAACTGACTCATGAAGTGCGCCAAGATCCACGTATGTCTAAGTTGTTTATTACGTTGAACACCTCTCTGAGCGGCAGCTTTAATGAAGCCATGGTACAAAAAGTAGGCTGTGACCGCTTTATATCTAAATTCCAACCGGATCTGCTGGTTGAAGTTGCTCAAGACCGATTACGTCAGATGCTTTCTAAAAGTGCATGATTAGATATAGTGAAATCAGAGGGGGAGCAGCTCTCCCTCTGATTTTTAACCCCTCGCTTATTAATATCTCTGTACTAATGAAAGTCGCGAGATTTACTTTGTAGATTATTCAAATAGTGCGTGCAATCAATTAACTTGCCAGCAATAACGTGCGTGACTTCTCCCTCTCTTTCAAGAATGCCTTTCACCATTAATACTTTAGCGCCTAAATACGCTTGCTTTTGGGCTCGTGCTGTCGCTTGCCAAACGACCACATTAATGTTGCCTGTGTCATCTTCTAACGTAAAAAATGTCACGCCAGCGGCGGTGCCTGGAGATTGTCTTCCCGTTACCACGCCTACCACTGTGACCAATGACCTATGTGGTTTCTCTGCCAATTGCCTCATGCGGGTAAAATGAGGGAGTTTGCCCGTTTCTTCTAATAATTTAATCGGATGGCGGCTAAGAGATAGTCCTGTGCTCGCGTAATCCTCAATTAAATTTTCATATTCAGAGGGCTGAGTTTGGTAGCTAACACCAGGTTCTTCGACCTTGTGAAACAATGGTAGGTCAGATAAGGAATCCATTGCTGCCCAGCGTGCGTTATAACGATTCCCCGATAGGATCTGAAATGCATTGGCTGAAGCCAATAATTCAATGTCACTTCGGCTTCTTAATATCTGCTTTACTTCTTGAATCGAGCGGTAACCATTAAGTGGTTTGCGCTCAATAAGCCTTTGCGAACTTTCTGCGTTAAAGCCTTTCACCAAGCGAAAACCAAGTTGCACGCCGAGCCTGCCATTCGGACGTGAGACGAGATGATGCTGATATTTTGAGTGATTGACGCACACCGGCAATACTTCGACGCCATGTCGGCGGGCATCTTGTACTAATTGCGATGGGCTATAAAACCCCATTGGTTGGCTGTTCAACAGTGCAGTGTAAAATTCTGCTGGGTAATAATATTTTAACCATGCAGAACAATATGCCAGCACTGCGAAAGACGCTGAATGGCTTTCAGGGAAGCCATACTCACCAAAGCCGCAAATCTGATCGAAAATGCGCTCAGCAAACGCTAAGCCATAACCTCTCTCTTGCATACCATTGATCAGTTTTGGCCTGAATTTAGCGAGATCGCCATTCTTTTTCCATGATGCCATTGCTCGACGGAGTTGATCGGCCTCGCCGCAGCTAAACCCAGCTGCTACCATGGCTAACTTGATTACTTGCTCTTGGAAAATAGGGACGCCCATAGTCCGCTCCAGAACGCTTTTTACTTCTTCCGATGGATAACTGACTGGCTCTTTTTGATCTCGTCGTTTTAAAAAAGGATGCACCATATCACCCTGAATAGGGCCTGGACGAACAATTGCAATTTGAATCACTAAGTCGTAATAACAAGCAGGCTTTAGGCGAGGAAGCATGCTCATTTGTGCACGAGATTCAATTTGGAATACGCCTATCGTGTCAGCTTTTTGGATCATGCGGTACACGTGTGGATCATCTTGTCGGCGAGTGATCTCGGAAATCGAGAGGGATCGCTGGTGATGTTTCTCGACCAGTTGAAAGCACTTTTTGATGGCGTTTAACATGCCGAGTGCGAGCACATCGACTTTTAGTAGCTTCAAGCTTTCTAAATCGTCTTTATCCCATTGAATGATAGTGCGATCTTCCATCGAGGCATTTTCAACAGGTACCAACTCATATAAAGGGCCAGATGAAATTACAAAGCCACCTACGTGCTGAGATAAATGGCGTGGGAAGCCAATGATCTCGTTGACCAATTGGATAAACTGCTGCCCTTTGAGAGATTCTGGTTGTAAGCCAAGTTCAATAATTTGAGCTTGCCAGCCTTGGCTGCGATCTCGGCGATTAACGTTCTTAATGAAAAAATCTAATTGGGTCTCTTCAATCCCTAGCGCTTTACCGACTTCACGCACGGCACTTTTAAAGCGATAGCTGATCACTGTTGCAGCAAGTGCTGCACGCTCACGGCCATATTTTTTGTAAATATATTGGATAACCTCTTCACGGCGCTCGTGTTCAAAGTCCACATCAATATCCGGCGGTTCCTTACGTTCTTTACTGATAAATCGTTCGAATAAGACTGCGATTTGTCGAGGGTCGACGGCGGTAATTTCCAGGCAATAGCACACCACAGAGTTTGCGGCGGAACCTCGACCTTGGTAAAGAATGCCTTGTTGTTTCGCGAACATTACGATGTCATGGATGGTAAGGAAGTAGTAGTGGTATTTCAGCTCTTGAATAAGCGCAAGTTCATTCTCGATGGTTTGATTGACTTCTGCTGGCACGCCTTCAGGAAAACGCAGCTTTTTACCACGCTCGACTAACATACGTAAGTAAGAGTCGGGTGTATAACCATCTGGGATCAGCTCGGTAGGATATTCGTATTTTAAATCGGAGAGCTTAAACTCGCATAAATCGGCGATGTAAGTACTTTCTTCCAGCCATTCTGGTTTGTAAATCCGAACCAGTTTTTTAAAAGGACGAAGCGCTCGTTCTGTATTCGAAATACGATCAAAACCGAGTTTATCGACGCTACACCCATGTTTTATAGCGGTAAGTACATGCTGTAATGGCAAGCGTTCAACATCATGCATGAGAACGCCTCCGCAGGCAGTTATAGGTAATTGAAATTCATGTGCTAACTGCTCGCAGTGCGCAATGTACTCAGTATCGTTGTTACTCAAATGGCGCTGAATCGCTACCCACAAACGATTAGCGTGGTGTTGATTGAGCCAGCGTCCCCAATAGTGGTCACTC
Organism: Vibrio sp. T9; assembly: GCF_003123985.1. Taxonomy (NCBI): domain Bacteria; kingdom Pseudomonadati; phylum Pseudomonadota; class Gammaproteobacteria; order Vibrionales; family Vibrionaceae; genus Vibrio; species Vibrio sp. T9. The sequence continues at coordinate 179,541 of NZ_NIGY01000007.1, read as the reverse complement.
TCTTGATGTGTGGGCAGCCACAATACCAAGCAATGTCGAATCGACATCAAATCCCATTCGAACAGTTGATAGTTGCCTTTTTCACTTCGTCTTCTTGCGTTTGTGATGATACGACACAACTCGGCATAAGCCTTGCGACAAGGGCAAAGCAGTACGATTTGGCATTCATCATTTAACCAAAACATACTTCCAACGATTTGTTTGATATCGAGTTTATGTTGTTCGATGGTCGCATGGGCTTTGACAACGCCCGCGACCGAACATTCATCCGTTATGGCTAGAGCTTGGTAGCGATAGAAAGCAGCTTGGAGTACCAGCTCTTCTGCATGAGAAGCCCCAGTCAAAAAAGAGAAGTTAGACTGACAAAATAGTTCCGCGTAACTCATAATGACCCAACAAAAATAACTGTCGATTTAACAAAAATAGCCATGAAGAAACCAGTGCTTGTGCTGATCGCGAAATATCCATAACCAGCGGCCTTGCTTGGTGTGTGCAATGTAGTAATCACGCATGATCTCATCACCATCCCACCATCCAGAAACGATTCGCTCAGGTCCGTGGACCAAAGATACTTGCTCTTGCAATGCAATGGGAGTGGGCAATTGCATTGCGGGGCGTAGTATGGAGGGTATGGCGTGCTCCTTTTCATCTGGAGCATCAGCAGGGCGATATTGACTGGCCTTTTCTGGTCTAGGATCGCAAGCGATGTTGGGTTTTAACACAGCACTTTTCCCCAATTTAGCTTGCAGTAAAGAGAGCAGTTCTAAAGCATTCATGTTCCCTTTTTGCCCAGCAAAGAGATCGCGTGATGCACTAAGAGGCTCACCTTGACGGACGACTTTTAACGTTAGCCCTGTGACTGGGCCATTGAGCGAGAGTGACTCTAAGCTTAAACTCGCTAACTGCTGCCAACGCTGACATAGGTAATCACCTTGCGCAGAAGTGAGTTGAAGGTGTTGCTCTTGTTTCTCACGCTGGTGGAGTGTTAAACACAGCTCAAAAGCGACCTTATCTCTTAATTTAAGAAAGGTTTCGAGTTGACGAAGTAACTTGGCCAGCGGCTTTTCAATCCACTGAACGTTTTCGAACTCAAACAGCAGTTCTAAATAAACTTGGAAGGGTTCGGTCGGGTGATAAAAGTCGACAGGATGCTTAAACTGCCCAGTCAGTCGACCAACGTAGTTCACCAAATCGATATCAAAGCGTCGTGCGATGTCTTGCAACGGCAGTTCAAGTAACCCTTTTAAGGAAGTAACGCCTACGCGGTGCAGCTTTTCAACCATAGAGCTCGATAAATCGGTTAGAGGCAGAGGTAATGGGAATAACATTTGTTCGATAAGAGGTTTGTCGTCACTAAGAACATTTGCTCCTGCCAATGCCATTAACTTGGCTGACAGAGGTGAAAAACCACAACCAAATTGAAAGCTTAACTGCAGTTTAGTTAAGTGAGCACTGACTTTATTCCAGTAATTGTCCAACCCTTCATATAGGGTGAGCATCGGTGTGGCACGTAGCAAAATACCTTGGTTTGGCATCAACACAACGTCAGATGTGATCAAATACAACCACTGAGCTACCTCTTGTAATTTATTTAATTCGGTTTGTGGATGATAAGGATGCACTTGTAAATCTCGACACAAGGACGCAGCACTGCCTAAGCCCATACCAGGCTTAATGCCTTGTTGTTCGGCAATCTCGTTGTATTGAATAATCTGGCAACGTTGGCTTTCGACAATCACCACGGGTTGATCTTGGTTATCACCAAAGAGTGCGTCTAGCTGTAGGCGAGGGAAGTGCAAGTAAATCCACAAAGCCATATCACTAACCTTGGTTCGCCAGTGGGAAATTGACCACAGTCGAGTGCAGAGTTTTAGATGATGGTTTCACCAGTTGCGGGTAATGGTGTTGGAAGCCGATACTAACACTACCTCTATTCCAGCCTCCTTTCCTTTTTAGTACTTCAACATTAATCCCTTGCTCGTCACCTTTCAGTTTTAAACTGAGTGACACAGGCAAAGACAAGCGGTTGATAGTCTCTGTTTTAAGCATAAAAAGAGGGCAAGTACCTTGTTCACTCGCTACCTGTAAGCGTTTCACTTGATGTATTTCAAGCTCTTCTTGCCATAACAAAACATTACTGCATACCCCACTTTTCAGACATTGCTCTGCAGCCCAAAGAGCATCTTTGGGGTGAGTTGGATTAACGACCCACACTTGGTTTATATCCAAACAGATGTAGTGTAAGAACAGAGAATTCACTAACGCGGGAGGTTGAATAAATGCAGTCACACCATTGGTCTGAGTGGCTTTTAAATAAGGAGCGAGCAAACGCAATTCACCAATACTACCAATAGATTCCATCTCCACTACGCCATGAGGTGGAAAGCCTCCGCCGAGCAAATCATCTAATTCAGAAAACCCGGAACTAGTCCGCAATTGCTGAGGATCTGTTTTCGTTAAATTTGCTTGCCAAACAAGGTGTTGGCTTTTTAAGTGCTGAATAATATCTTGCATAATAAATACCTGTATGTATGTACAGTATATTTCTGTGGGAGAAAGTCGCAAGATTTTTATGAAGAGAGAAATGAAAAAAGGCAGCGTTTGCTGCCTTTTCAATCAATTATGTGAGGTAACCTGAATGAGTTATTTACGCTTCGGTTGAGCGTCGATGCACTGACCGTTCACATCGGTAACCGCAGGATCCATTAAGTGCAAATATAGCGGCATGATATCCAGTGGCGTTTTGAGAGTATTTGCATCTTCACCCGGATATGCTTTTTCACGCATGCGAGTACGAGTGGCACCAGGGTTAATTGCGTTAACGCGGATCGGTGTATCACTCAGCTCGTCAGCTAAAACTTGCATCATGCCTTCTACGGCAAATTTAGAGATAGCGTATGGCCCCCAGAATGCGCGGCCAGAGTGGCCGACGGTCGAAGAGGTAAAGATAATACGCCCAGCTTCTGATTTACGCATCACAGGCAGTAGTGCTTGAGTCATTAACACTTCTGCTTTCACGTTGATCTGCATGATATCGTCGAAATCTTCCTCTTTGATTTGATCAAATGGACACAGCGAACTTAAGACACCTGCGTTGTGTAATAGGCCATCCAAACGACCAAACTGTCCTTCGATTGTCTCTGCCATATCAATGTAATTTTGCTTAGTTGCGCCCTTGAGATCCAGAGGAATGATAGCGGCTTGTGGATAGCCAGCTGCTTCAATCTCATCATAGATAGATTCAAGGTTTTGCACATTTCTACCCAAAAGAATAACAGTTGCACCGTGCTCGGCATAAGAAAGCGCGGCTTGACGGCCGATGCCATTACCAGCGCCAGTAACAAGAATGACTTTACCTTTTAGAGCATCAGCTGAAACGGAGTAGTTCACGGCGATAAATCCTTATTATTGTAAGAGGGTCCATGATAGTTAATTGACGCTAAAAAACGCCTGTTTCTCAATGGAAAATCTTGGTAATCGTGACAAGATGGTTACAATACACCAATTCATGTGTTATACCAATTCCAGAACTTTCGTTAGGTATGCTATCAATCAGAACAAGTGGTTACAAACCGCGCTGCCTTCTCGCTGATGTTTCTGCGTAACATACTAACGTCATCTGAAATGAGATAAAGGAGCTCTCGTTGGAATTTTTATTAGATTATGGTCTGTTTCTGGCCAAAATTATCACGGTGGTTGCTGCGATAATTGTTCTGCTCATTATTGCAAAATCGGCTGGTGGCAAATCGGGTGCGGCGAAAGGGGAGTTAGAGATTACCAACCTTTCAGAGCAACACAAACAATCTGTTGAACAGTTAGAGCATCATTTGCATGACGATGCTTTCATCAAGGCTCGAGATAAAGCCGTCAAAAAAGAAGAAAAAGAGAAGAACAAATCTCGCGAGAAAGAAATCAAACAAGCGAGCAAAGACGGTTCATTAGATAGCAAGCGTGAACCACACCTATTTGTTCTTGATTTTAACGGTAGCATAGATGCAAAAGAAGTCGCGTCTCTACGTGAAGAGATCACTGCTATTTTGGCTGTCGCACGTGAAGGTGATGAAGTATTACTTCGTTTAGAATCTGGCGGTGGTATGGTTCATGGCTACGGCCTTGCCTCTTCTCAACTGGACCGAATCAAAGCTGCGGGTCTTCCTCTGACTATCTCTGTTGACAAAGTTGCGGCAAGTGGCGGTTACATGATGGCATGTGTAGCAGATAAGATTGTTTCTGCACCATTTGCAATTGTGGGTTCTATTGGCGTTATCGCACAAATTCCTAACTTCAACAAACTGTTGAAGAAACATGACATTGAGTACGAACAACTAACCGCGGGTGAATATAAACGCACGCTAACGATGTTTGGTGAGAATACCGATAAAGCGCGCGATAAGTTTAAGCAAGAGCTTGAAGAAACACATGTCTTGTTTAAAGACTTTATTCGCGAGCGTCGTCCTAGTTTGGACCTAGACAAAGTAGCTACAGGTGAGCACTGGTTCGGTACACAAGCGAAAGAGCTTGGTTTGGTGGATGATATTAGTACATCTGATGATATCGTTGTTGCGGCATGCAAAGATAAAACCGTACTTTCTGTGCATTATGTGCAGAAGAAAAAACTGGCAGACAAGCTAGCAGGTGTCGCGGGCAAAGTTGCTGACAGTGTGATCTTAAAGTTAGCTGAGCGTGGTCAAAAACCGATTGTTTAATCGAACCTAAGATCATGACATTTGAAACGGCGAGGGTGGAAGCTCTCGCCGTTTTTGTTGAACCTTATGTTTATTGATGAATCCAATTGCGCATTAGGTGTAATGCTTTACACGACATTTTTCCTCGCTCCAAAGGGCGATTACCCGTATAATGCGCGCCTCGAAAACCGAGCAAATTGCTGAAAAGAAACTATAGGTGGAGAAGAACATGTCCTCTCAAACTCCGGTTGTAACCGTAGATGGACCTAGTGGTGCAGGTAAAGGCACTTTATGTATGTTGCTGGCGAAAAAGTTGGGTTTCCAACTCTTAGATTCTGGCGCAATTTATCGTGTACTTGCACTCGCTGCGATTCACCACGGTGTCGACACAGAGTCAGAAGACGCACTTGTCCCACTGGCAACACACCTAGACGTTCAATTTATCGCAGAGGGTGACTTAGTTAAGGTCGTTCTAGAAGGCGAAGATGTGTCAGGGGAGCTTCGCAAAGAAGAAACGGGTATGGCAGCATCTAAAGTTGCGGCTCTGCCACGTGTTCGTGAAGCATTATTACGTCGTCAGCGTGCATTTGAGGCCGCTCCGGGCCTAGTGGCTGATGGTCGTGATATGGGCACAATTGTATTCCCAAGTGCACAAGCGAAAATCTTCCTTGATGCGAGCGCAGAAGAGCGTGCAAATCGACGCCTTAAACAGTTGCAAGAGAAAGGGTTAGATGTTAAATTTGCTGACCTTTTAAGCGAGATCCAAGAGCGTGACGACCGAGATCGTAACCGCCCAGTGGCGCCACTACGCCCTGCTGAGGATGCGCTTGTGCTAGATTCTACGTCGATGACTATCGACGAAGTAGTAGAAAAGGCACTACAATATATCGAATCGAAGCTAGCTGAGTAATGATACTCGGCTAGACTAAGAGCGTTGGTCGCAAGGATGATGACTGGCGAATTTAATAACCCCATGCGGTAGGATACCCGTGGACGTTTAATTTATTGAAGATTAACTAAATGACTGAATCTTTTGCTCAACTCTTTGAAGAGTTTCTAAACGAAACAGAATTCCAACAAGGCAGCATCGTTAAAGGTACTGTAGTAGCTATCGAGAACGGTTTCGTTCTTGTTGACGCTGGTCTTAAGTCTGAATCTGCTATCCCTGCTGAACAGTTCAAGAACGCTGCTGGCGAACTTGAAGTTGAAGTTGGCGCTGAAGTAGACGTAGCTCTAGACGCTGTTGAAGATGGTTTCGGTGAAACTCAACTTTCTCGTGAGAAAGCTAAGCGTCACGAAGCTTGGATCGTACTTGAGAAAGCTTACGAAGAAGCTGAAACTGTTGTTGGTATCATCAACGGTAAAGTTAAAGGCGGTTTCACTGTTGAACTAAACGGTATCCGTGCTTTCCTTCCTGGCTCTCTAGTAGACGTACGTCCAATCCGCGACACTGCTCACCTAGAAAACAAAGAGCTAGAGTTCAAAGTTATCAAACTTGACCAAAAACGTAACAACGTAGTTGTTTCACGTCGTGCTGTTATCGAATCTGAAAACAGCGTTGAGCGTGACGAGCTTCTAGAAACTCTACAAGAAGGTTCTGAAGTTAAAGGTATCGTTAAGAACCTTACTGACTACGGTGCGTTCGTTGACCTAGGTGGCGTTGACGGTCTTCTACATATCACTGATATGGCTTGGAAGCGCGTTAAGCACCCATCTGAAATCGTTAACGTTGGTGACGAGATCCAAGTTAAAGTTCTTAAGTTCGACCGTGAGCGTACTCGCGTATCACTAGGTCTTAAGCAACTAGGCGAAGATCCATGGGTAGCAATCGCTAAGCGTTACCCAGAAGGTCACAAACTAACTGGTCGCGTAACTAACCTAACTGACTACGGCTGCTTCGTTGAAATCGAAGAAGGCGTTGAAGGTCTAGTTCACGTTTCAGAAATGGATTGGACTAACAAGAACATCCACCCTTCTAAAGTTGTTAATGTTGGCGACGAAGTTGAGGTTATGGTTCTTGAAATCGACGAAGAACGTCGTCGTATCTCTCTAGGTCTGAAACAGTGTAAAGCTAACCCATGGCAGTCATTCGCTGAAGCACAAGCTAAAGGCGACAAAGTTACTGGTAAGATCAAGTCTATCACTGACTTCGGTATCTTCATCGGTCTAGAAGGCGGCATCGACGGTCTAGTTCACCTATCTGACATTTCTTGGAATGTTGCTGGCGAAGAAGCTGTACGTGAGTACAAGAAAGGCGACGAGATCTCTGCAGTTGTTCTAGCAGTAGACGCTGAGCGTGAGCGCATCTCTCTAGGCATCAAGCAAATGGAAAACGACCCATTCAATGCTTACGTTGCTGACAACAAGAAAGGTGTTCTAGTTAACGCTACTGTAACTGCTGTTGACGCTAAAGGCGCTACTGTTGAAATCGCAGAAGGCGTTGAAGGTTACATCCGTGCTTCTGAAGTATCTCGCGATCGCGTAGAAGATGCTTCTCTAATCCTAAGCGCTGGTGATGTTGTTGAAGCGAAGTTCACAGGTGTAGACCGTAAGAACCGCGTAATCAACCTATCTATCAAAGCTAAAGACGAAGCTGACGAGCAAGAAGCAATGGCATCTATCAACAAGCAAGATGACAATGCATTCGGTAACGCAATGGCTGACGCTTTCAAAGCTGCTAAAGGCGAATAATATACTCGCTTAAGCAAAAAAGGAGCCGCAAGGCTCCTTTTTTATATTTGAGCATATTTAAGTAGTAATACTAATGACGGTAAACTATCTTAATAAAAGGCATTTCTTCATTGCGCATTTTGCATAAAATTTGTCTAGAATTGTCAGCAAGTGTTTGTTGGAATTAGTATTACTTACTATAATAAGTGATAAAGATACTCAAAGAGGGCAACTATGACTAAGTCTGAACTGATTGAAAGACTCTGCGCTGAGCAAACACACTTATCAGCGAAAGAGGTAGAGGATGCTGTAAAAGATATTTTAGAGCACATGGCCTCTACGCTAGAGAGCGGTGACCGTATCGAGATCCGCGGCTTTGGTAGTTTTTCTCTTCATTACCGCGAGCCTCGCGTAGGTCGTAACCCTAAAACGGGCGATAAAGTGGAATTGGAAGGTAAATACGTTCCACATTTCAAACCTGGTAAAGAGCTTCGTGAGCGTGTAAATATTGGCTAACGCACTCTTATTAGTTTGAAAAAAGCGGCATACGTTTGTGTATGCCGCTTTTTTGTAATGTATCCAAGCAGTTTACGAAGCGAGCTGTTGATTCTGGCTGTTTTCTTTGCAGCTTTCTACACCCAAGTAACTTTAACTTCTAGGCGTGTCTACAAACTAAGCATCTTGAGGTTACTTGGGTATAGATTATTGCTAATATACGTAGTCTGAAGAAGCATTTTCCTGCATAATCTTACCGACTTACTCCTAGAAGGGTGATGTAAATGAAAATTATAAAAATCGTTGCTGTTTTAGCTCTCTTTTTAATTGCATTGGCGTTAGGTTCCCAAAACCAAGAGCTCGTGACTTTTAACTATCTTCTAGCCAAAGGAGAGTTCCACTTATCTACACTATTAGGTGTGGTATTTGTGGTTGGCTTTGCTTTAGCGTGGGTTATCTTTGGTAGTATCCAGCTGAAAACTCAGCTACAAGTTCGTCGTTTAAAGAAAAAACTGAAAAAGTACGAACCTACAGATGCAAACAAACCTGCTGATAAGCCAGCCATCGAAAAACAGGCATAAGGATAAGGCTTAACTTTAATGCTTGAACTACTCTTCTTGTTGTTGCCTATAGCTGCTGCGTATGGCTGGTATATGGGGCATCGCAGCGCTCAGCAAGACAAGCAGAAGCAATCTCATCAAATCTCTCGTCAGTATATGACGGGTCTTAATCTGCTGCTCTCTGACCAATCAGATAAGGCTGTCGATCACTTTATTGAATTGCTCCAAGTTGATAACGAGACCATCGATACTCACCTTGCGTTGGGTAACCTATTCCGGTCTCGTGGCGAAGTCGACCGTGCAATCCGAATTCACCAAAATCTCATTTCTCGCTCTGGCTTAACACTGGATCAAAAGAATCTTGCACTTCAACAGTTGGCGAAAGATTACATGGTCTCTGGTTTTCTCGATCGTGCAGAGAAAATCTTCGAACAGTTAGTCGAAGAGCCAGATTACAAAGAAGCGGCCCTTCAGCAATTGGTAACCATTTACCAACAAACACGTGAATGGGAAAAAGCAATTTATTACGCCAATCAATTGGCTAAGTTGGGTAATAAACGCTCCAGAATGCGTGCGAATATTGCTCATTTTTGGTGTGAAATTGCAATGCTCGACCAAGCCGATGGTAATACTAATAAGGCAATACAGCACTTTAAAAAAGCCCTAGCAGAAGACCCAAAGTGTGTTCGAGCGAGTATTGCTTTGGGACGAATTTATCTAGAGTCTGAAGATTATAAACACACGATAAAATACCTGACGGGTGTGCTTGAGCAAGACAAAGACTTTATCAGCGATGTCTTACCAACCATTGCAGAGTGCTACCATCATTTGGGCCAGGAAGATGAACTTGTAGAGTTTCTGCGAGCTTGTATTGATAAGAAAGCAGGCGTATCAGCCGAGTTAATGTTGGCTCAGTTGGTTGCTCACCACGAGAACGTCGGGGCTGCACAAGAGCTGCTGACCAAACAGCTGCTGAAAAATCCAACCATGAAGGGCTTTTATCGATTAATTGACTACCACATTGCTGAAGCAGAAGACGGTCGCGCGAAAGACAGTCTATCGACGCTACAAGCGATGGTGGGTGAACAGTTAAAAGTGAAACCACACTACCGATGCCGGAAGTGTGGGTTTTCTACTCATTCCCTTTATTGGCACTGCCCATCCTGTAAAGGGTGGGGGACGATCAAGCCAATCCGCGGATTGGATGGTGAATAATTTTAATGCAGCTGACAGAGTTTCTGTCCGCTGCATTTTTTTAACTTTTTATTTAATAAGAACCAAAATAGTTAGGAGATGAAATGATCGACCAAAAAGTTATTGTCGCACTGGATTATGATAACCAAGCAGACGCACTTGCGTTTGTAGATAGAATTGATCCTGCGTCATGTCGCCTAAAAGTTGGCAAGGAAATGTTTACGCTATTTGGTCCTGATTTCGTACGTGAACTCCACAAACGTGGTTTTTCAGTCTTCCTGGATTTGAAATTTCACGATATTCCAAATACGTGTTCTAAGGCGGTCCGCGCAGCCGCAGAATTAGGGGTTTGGATGGTGAATGTGCATGCGAGCGGTGGTGAGCGCATGATGACGGCATCACGTGAAATTCTTGAGCCATACGGTAAAGATCGCCCACTTCTGATTGGAGTAACGGTACTAACCAGTATGGAACAAAGTGATTTAGCGGGTATTGGTTTGAACATTGCGCCTCAGGATCAAGTTATTCGTCTGGCGACATTGACCAAAAACGCTGGTTTAGATGGTGTTGTATGTTCAGCTCAAGAGTCTTCATTGCTTAAGAGCGAACTGGGTCAAGACTTTAAGTTAGTTACACCTGGAATCCGACCTGCCGGCTCTGAGCAAGGTGACCAGCGCCGTATCATGACACCAGTAGAGGCTATTCAGTCAGGTTCTGACTATCTTGTTATTGGGCGTCCAATTACTCAAGCTGTGGATCCTGCAGCAGTGTTGAAATCGATCAATGATAGCTTGTCTAGTATGTAAGCACAGTCTTGTATTGTATAAAGAAAGGTGAGGCTGTGATGCCTCACCTTTTTTGTACCTAATAAAAATACCAACCGTAGTAAGCAACTGCTCATTTTAACCAGTTATATCTGCTCGCTTACTTGCTTGCTTTAATTGGTGTAGAGGGGAGCTCATTCGGATAAAGGTTCTACGGTTTATTATGAGAAAAGTAGGGCTTGGTACTGTATCGATCACACTTTTGTAACATAACTCACTGTGATGCATAGAAAATGCGACCATGTATTATTGATGACTTGCGTTACAAAAGCCTAAAGAATACTATGGCGAAGATGCATTCACTGCGTTGTAAGGTCTAGGATGACCTAGTGAAACTCTTTGAAATTAATATAGAAGCTGGCAGGAAGTCACTTCATATTACGCTCCTATTATTTCCTATCTGCGTATTTTCTATTTGCAGCTTTCACACTCCGTCTTCCTTGCTACGACCTTAATCGCAAACACAACAAGGAAGAAACATGACTAAAAAACTGCCATTTTCAGTACTTGCAACACTGACCGCTGCCAGTTTTCAACTGAGTGCGGCGGAGTTACCTGCTGATATAGAATGGATTTCAAATAACAATGAACCTCTGTTCGCCTCTGAAGAAGCGGTACGAGGTGGTACTTATCGTACTTACATTCAGAGCTTTCCTCAGACATTACGAAGTGTTGGTCCAGATGCGAACTCCGGCTTGCGCCAATATTTAATGGATGGTTCACCAAAGCTTGCTCAGCGTCATCCAAATACTGGTAAATGGATCCCCCAACTTGCTAAGTCATGGGCATTTGGAGAGGACAACAAAACCGTATTCTTTAAGCTTGATGAAACGGCCGAGTGGTCAGATGGTGAAAAAATTACGGCAGATGATTACGTCTTTATGATGAAGTACTACACGTCAAAAGACATTATCGACCCGTGGTACAACGACTTCTTCACGAACAGCGTTGTCGGTGTTGAAAAAATTGACGACTACACGATCAAAGTCAATCTTGCTGTAGCTCAAAGTCATGACTCGCTCATGGTTATGATTAACATGCCGAGTAATGGTTTTCAGCCTCGTCCGGAACACTTCTTTGAAGGAGAAAAGGACGCAAATAACGATGGCATGCCTGATAACTTCGTCAGAAAGTTCAACTTTAAATCTGAGCCAACTGCGGCGCCTTACTACATTGATAAAGTGAAGAAAGGTAAGAGCGTGACATTCAAACATGTCGGTGAAGATTGGTGGGGGTATAACAACCGCTACTATAAAAACCGTTACAACGTAGAAAAAGTCCGCATTAAGGTGATTCGCGATCCTGATATTGCCATGAAGCACTTTGAAAAAGGTAACTTAGATTACTTTGAGATGGTGCTACCAAGCTTTTGGCATGATAAAACCGATAGTGATGTGTACAAAAAAGGCTATATCCAAAAGTACTGGGGCTTTAACGAAGCACCACAAGGCGCTGGTGGCCTTTGGATGAACACCGCGATGCCGATGTTGGATAACCTAGAAGTGCGTAAAGGCGTTATGGCAGCCACTGACTATGACGGCATGATTGAAAATATCATGCGTGGAGATTATTCACGTAAACCACATGGACTCGGCTTTGGTCATGGCGAATACGATGATCCTAACAATACACCGCCTAAGTTTGATGCCGATGCGGCGGTTAAACATTTCGAAAAAGCGGGCTTTGACAAAGTTGGCGCAGATGGTATTCGTGTCAACGACAAGGGTCAACGCTTGAGCTTTGCTATCACCTATGGATACAACTCTTGGACACCGCGTATTGCGTACTTGAAAGAGCAAGCGAAACTTGCTGGTCTTGAGTTCACGTTAAACTTGGTTGATGGTTCATCTGCGTTTAAATACATTCTTGAGAAAAAGCATCAGTTAGCGTTCTTGAATATGGGTTCTGGTGAGATTCCTGCGTATTGGGAATACCTGCACTCTGATAATGCTAATCGACCACAAACGAATGCTCACACCAACTACAGCAGCCCTGAGCTGGACAAGTTGATTGAAGCTTATGACTCTGAGTTTGATCAGGAGAAGCGTTACGATTTATCGCATCAAATCCAAAACTATGTCAGCAAAGCGAATATCATCGTTCCTGGATACATGGTGCCTTATTCTCGAGTTGCACATTGGCGCTGGGTTAAAATTCCTAAAGATGGCATGACAAAAGCGACAGAATGGGTGCTTCATCCAATGGATATTGGTAATTTCTGGATCGATACCAAAGTAAAAGAAGAGACTGAGGAAGCGATGGACGAGGGTAAAACCTTCCCAGAGACAACGGTTATTGATGATCGCTACAAGTTGTAACTCCACAACTTAGCGGCGATACAAATGAAAGCCCCGGTAATTAAGTTACAGGGGCTTTTTATTTTTACTTAACTAAGTAAGACGCTTCTAAAAGGTAGGTTTTCACATCACCAAGCAAAGAGAAGGCCTTGTCGATGGTTTTAAATCGCTCATCAAGTGAGTCACTAGATATAAGTTGGCTGAACGTTTTTACCGAGAAAGCTTCGTTTGCTTTAAAGAACTGATGCACATTTTCAAGCTGAACTTTATGAATATGCTCCACCTTATTTAGGGCGGTGGTTAAATCGGAAATGTTAATCGACATTGCTACTCAAGAACCTTATCAACAAGACCTCTACATAAGGTCATAGGATGGGGCTTTATATTTTGCCGTAGAGTAGCACCAAAGAACGGATTGCAGTCTGACTAAGATCAATTTGTCTCGCTTGATTATCTACATCTATTTCGATCGGAAAACTTCTCGCAGCACAAAAAAGGGAAGCAACTTGCTTCCCTGTAATTAACATCGATCTTAGATTTTTTTGGCAATGTCCGAAGTCAGTTCTTCCAACCCGACGGATAGTGCGTCGACAAGTGCTCCATAGCCTTCGTTCTGTAGAGGCTGAGAGATTTGTATTGGTGCACTCTTTTCTACATTACCTTCAGCATTAATGAGTAACCATTCCCCCTCAATTTCGATATTGCCTTTGTAGCTACCATTAAATTTATTTAACGTAAGCTGTAGTTTGGCTTCATCATTTTGATCCAACAGGTTGTTCATTTCAGTCGGCCAGTAATGAGTCTGTTTGTGGCGTAGTTCTGTGACGACTCTCTGAGTGATTTGCTCGGAAATACTATGCGCCCATTGATTGTTTCTTGCCTGGATAACTTGAGTCTCAGAGGTTCGGTAAACGATACCACTGTCGTTTAAATAACTTGCCAGTTTTACTGGACGAACAACTAAAGTAGGGCGCTGTGAGATATCAGAAGAGCTCAGCGTCACTGGTTCCGCCTTAGGTAGAAGGTACAAAGCCCCTTTAGTTTCTGGAGCGCTACTGCAACCCGTTAGACCGACAAATAGCGCGATAGACAAAAAGAATACTCGTTTCATTAGTTTTGGCCTTTAACTGGGATTGGGTCACTGATTTCATCTTCTCCAAACACGAGAGAGTTTGGCTTTTCGTTTAGCTGTTTAAGTACGGGTTTAAACTCTGTCATCACGCTTTCTAGTTCTTTGAGCGTGGCTTCCATTTCATTGTACATGGTTGAGTTTGGTCCATAACCATCGAGTGTTTTTTGCAACTGCTGCAAGCTTTGGCGAATATCTGTTGGGATCTCTTGCGTCTCTTTTTGATTTAAAAGTTTATCAATACTGTCCGCGACACGTTCTGCTGACGCCAACGTCTTTTCCGACGTTTTTAACGTTGCATTGAGAGAGTTAAGCGTTTCTTCCATTGGTAAGCTGTTAATCTTATTTAGGAAGTCATTAACTTGGCGCTGAACTTGGGCAAAACCACCACGCATGGTTGGAAATACATCTAAACCTTCATATTCACTTGGAACGTACTGATCATCATTAGGATAAAAGTCTGCATCAATATAAAGCGCGCCAGTTAACAAGTTACCAGTCTTTAAGGTGCCACGGAGACCGCGAGCAAACTCTTCCTTCAACTTTTCTTTGAACATAGATAAAGATTGGGATTCTAAATCTCCGTACACTCGACCGAGCTCAACGCGCACCAAAACTGGAATTTTTTTCGCAGAGAAGTTTTCTTCTGGTGTTGGTAAACGCATCGGTACTCTCGTCACGGTACCGATACGAAGACCGCGGTACTCAACAGGCGCATTCGCTTTTAAGCCACGTACAGATTCATCAAATAACATGACGAACTCAATGTAGTCATCGTACATACCCTCTCTCAGCTGCTTAATATCATCGTACAAGCGGAAATTAACCATGTCTTCTGTGAGTTGTTCACCGGACTCAAGACCTGGAACGGTATCGAAGGTAACGCCACCCGTTAGCATGCTCTCTAGCGAGCCAAACTTAACTTCAAACCCTTCGGCATTGAGCTGTAAATCAACACCAGAATTCAGCCAAAACTTAGTACGAGTGCGCACTAAGCTGTCATAAGGTTTGAAAATAAAGAGTTGATACAGCGCCTTGCGAGTATCAACATCAAAGCTGGTTTTCTCTACACGACCAACGGTAAAGCCTTTATAAATAACCGGGTCACCAACACCTAGTTTGCCAGCTTCGCGGTGCGTTAATACAAGACGCAGGCCTTCTGCATCAGGAGAAGCGACCGGTGGCACATCTAATACCGTAAAGTGCTCCTTTTCTACTTTAGATTTACCCGGCTGAAGTTGGATATAAGCGCCAGAGAGCAAGGTCTCTAAACCTGAAACACCATCACGGCCAATACGAGGCTTCACCACCCAGAACATGGTGTCATCTCGCAGCATGCGCTTCGCGTCTTTATTCATCTGAGCCTTAGCGATGATGTGATCGTAGTTTTCACTGAGAGTGACTTCGGTAATCAGACCGACTTTAACATTCAGTGCTCGGATCTCGGTTTTACCAACCTCAATCCCATCTGCGGTTGGCAGTTGGAGAGTAATTTGTGGGCCTGTACTGTTGATGTATTGGAACAGCATCCACGCTCCCATGGCTAGCGCAAGGATCGGGACAATCCAGATCGCAGAAATCTGCTTTTGCGGTTTTATTTGAGCGGTTACGTTGTTCTCATCACTCATATTTGGCTTTCTCGTTTAAGTTGTCAGAAATCGGCTCCTGCACTTCGTTTTGTGGCAACTGCCACAACAAACGTGAGTCAAATATCATTGCAGAAAGCATAGTGAAAATGACCACTGCCGCGAAAGAGAGCGCAGCAGGGCCTGGATAAATCGCCATTAAGTTTTGCAACTGAACCAGTGCAACTAAGATGGCAACGACAAAGATATCGATCATGGACCAGCGACCAATAAACTCAGTTAAGCGGTATATCTTTAAGCGTGAAATACTTTCTTTGGGAGGAAGGTATCGCGCTTTTTGCGCATTGTAATACAGCCACGCGAGTGCCAGCATTTTCGCCATTGGAATGAATACGCTAGCAAAGAAAATTACCATCGCAATAGGGTAAGAACCTAAATGCCAAAGCAGTATTACCCCTTCCATGATAGTTGAACCTTCTGAATGTCCAAGGCTTACGGTATACATCATTGGATAAAGGTTTGCGGGTATATAGAAAATGACTGACGCAAACAAAAGCGCCCAAGCTTTTTGTAAATTATCAGCTGGGTTGTATTTGTGAATAGGGCTTTTACAACGAATGCAGTATTGGTGCTTTTTCGCTTCAATTGGGTTGAGTTGGTGACATGTATGGCAACCAATATGGTTGTGGTTATGGTGCGTATCGCCCTCATTTACATCGGGCAGCACGATGGCTGGAATGAAGTGTCCCCAGAGCCAGCTTTTGTCAACCATAGAAATACATTTGACTACCAGTACGGTATAAACGCAGAACGCCCAGAATGAAGTCCCCATTCCAATGTCTGCCAGAGAAGCGATTTTAATTAAGCTGACTAATACGCCAATCAAGAATACATCGACCATCAGCCAGGGTTCGACTCGAAACAGAAGGCGACATAAAACTTTCGCCATTCGTTGCTGTTTTTTGGATGGCGTATGTTTACGCGCTTTTAATGCTTCGAGATGAAGAAAGAGAATGAGACCGACATAGATAGCAGGCAATACGACGACCGTTGCGAGAAGCAACACACCTAAAAGTACATTTTGAAATTCAGCCAGCATTTTGGCTGCATGCAATAAGGTGATTTCTTGCGATAGCCCTTGCACACTGAACGACATAAAAGGAAAAGAGATGCTTAACACCAACATGATCAAACATGCCGATGAAATGGCGAGCACGCTTTGATAGGGCTTAGCATTCACTTTTGTCAGAGAATGTGCGCATCGAGGACATTGAGCTTTTTGCCCTTGAACGATATCGGGAATACGAACAACAAGGCCGCATTCTTCGCATGAAATTAACTGACGGGAATTAGGTTGAATACTCATCGGGTAGGTTTTGGATTCATTTGTCCTAAGAATACTCTTTTTTCATTAGACACGCTTGTTTTGATTCAGGAGTTTACGAGTTTCTTACTTTTGGCGTCATAGTATATGGAAGCTCTAAGATATAAACAAAGTCGCGTTTGGCGCATTATTTTACTGCGAAGATTGGTATGTTGGAAGCCGAAAACTACTTAACGTTGCTGGTTTGGAGGGGGGCAGTGATTGCTTCAGGAGAGTAAAACAACCCTGCCCAGAGAGCCTGAGCAGGGAGGTGGGAGCACTGGTATTTAAGATGAATGGTTGTCTTTTACTCGACGGTACCGCTCTTGAAAGCATTCGAGCCGACTTGCTTACCACTAATTGTTTTTCCGTAATAGCCTTGATGTTGGTGATATCTCTCTGCGTTTGCGGCCACGTTGCCTTTAAATCGTGGATCTTGTGGACGCTCGTGGCTATTGACGTATGCCGCGACATCCCACGCTTCTTGTTTGCTTAACTGGACACTTTTCCCAAGCGGCATGTTTTCGTAAATAAAATAGGCCGCGGTGTTAATACGGTGCATACCTGCACCCCAGTTATACGCATATTCGCCCCAAAGTGGTGGAATGTATGAATGGCCGTCGGTGCCTTTTATGCCTGAACCGTCGGCGCGATGGCAAGTTTCGCAGTTCTTTTCGTAGACTAATGCCCCTCGCTCTGGTGATGGTTCTTGCTCAGGGGCGGCGATTTTTGGGTAGCCACGTCCAGAGAGATTACCTCGTTCTTCAATTGGTAATGCTTGCGCGATGGCTTCTGGCAGCGGGAAGTCTTTTGCTTTTCCACCAACTTGCAACGCTTTTGCGTCTAGCTCCGGAATTGGTTCATCCGTCATACCATGTTTGTCGAGCAAGCCGCCCATCGCCAACCAGTAGGCGTAAGCACTAAGGGCAACAATTTCTGGCGAATCGTAAGCGGGAGCTTTACCGTTCATGGAATATTCGAAACAACCCTGGATACGGTCAGCATAGCTGTTTACGCGATCGTTTTTCTTACGATATGCCGGGTAGGCCATGTATGCCGCCCATAGAGGTGCAGCGTTGGCTTTTCGTCCTGCTTCCATATGGCAATTCACACAGTTTTGTTCGTTGCCAACGTATTTTCCGCGCATTTGTTGCGAGTTAACAAATAGGGAATAACCACGTTTTACTTGCTCACCAAATTCGGTATTTGGAATGGTGCCTAGATCACGCGGTTTTAAGTATTCACCGTGATTCTTTTTTTTCACCGCGGGCAGTTCAGTTTGACGATCCGGCAGTGGCTCGTTGGCCAAAGTAGCAGCAGAGATGAGAGGCAATGCGAACAAAGAATATAAACGTTTCATGTCTGCTCCTAGTAACGTAATGAGGCAAAGTAGTAGGAAAGGTTTTCAATCTCTTCGTCAGTGAGATTTTTCGCGATAGTACCCATCATATTGAGCGGGTCACCACTGCGAGTGCCGTTTTTCCATGCCATCAATTGCGTTTTTAAGTAATCAGCATGTTGGCTTGCGAGGCGAGGGAATTTGTCGACGCCCATTCCGCTGGCTCCATGACAAGTCGCGCAAGCTGGAATGTTTCTATCCCAATCGCCTTGGAAGATCAATTTACGATACGGGTTACGAATGTCGGCTTGGTCGCCGCGTTGCTCTGGGTTAGTGAACTCGTAGCTTGGAAGGTTAGCAAAGTAATCCATGACTTCTTTACGAACGGCAGGATCGCTAAGCTCTTTCGCCATGCCTTGCATGACTACGTTTTGGCGTTCACCACTAAGGAATAGTTCGATTTGGGTGTTGAGATAATTCGCGTTCAGACCAGCAATCATAGGCGCAATGTTTGGTTGACCCATGCCATCTTGGCCGTGACAACCGCTGCACACGCTGGCTTTTTCAGGAATAGACGAGGCGCTTGCGCCCATTGTGGTTGCCAGCAAACAGGCCGTCACCACAGGTAGTATTTTTGACATGCTGACTCACTTTAATTGTTATTAATATGTCCAAGTGCTACTTGGTAGTCACTAGGACGATATTGTCGGCCTTGTCAATAAGGAAAGGTATTGTGGATTTCCACATATTTAGAGGATGTGAAGAGCTGCTAAATGACAGCTCTTCAGGTTAGGTTTTCTACTAAGCTTTGCGGATTTTGGCTGGTAATGATTGGCGAGCCGCGGCTCCTACCACCCAATCCAACAACACGCCTTTGCCTTCTCGGGTTGGGTCAATTAAGCCAATGTCGTTAATGTTGACGCCATCTTGGCTGCGCGTTTTTACGGGTTGCTGTTTATCGCCGATCCAGTGCGAGCGTTGTCCTAGCTCGGTATGACCAAAACCATGTTCAAATCCTAGTGTGCCAGGGCGAATCCCGCTGACTATCATCGCAAGTGCTTTGGTGCTTGCAGATGGAGTCTCGATAACAAACTCATCACCCGTTTTAATGCCTGCGTGTTCGGCATCGACTGGATGGATGTACACTGGGTTTACGCCTTTGATCGAGTTCAACCTTGGCGATAGGTTGGATACCGCACTGTGAATGTTGGATTTAAAGTTAGTCAGGCTGAAAGGCCATTCTGAGCTTGGGAACTGGTCTTCCATTGGTGTGCCGTCGGCCAGTTTTTGTGGATGCCATGTTGGGCAACCCGTGTAGAAATCTCCCGTCATGGTGTTTCTTGCGCTGCCGACACGTTCATTCCATATCGCAACAGGTCGTGTCCATTTGTGCTTCATTTGATCACCTTGATACGCTTCGGTTGCATTTTCAAAGCGTCCGCCGCGAGCAAAAATAAACGCCACTCGTTTCATCTCATCCGCTGTTAGCGTTCTTTGCATCGCTGGCATTAAACGCTCTAAGCCTGACCATGCAATGTCTTCTGCCGAAACTTCAGGCACGCCGCCTTTCACATAAGCCAAGTTTGCCGCAGCTCGCAAATAGAAATCTTCGGCGCGATGGAGAGCGTGCCAGTTGCCTTGTGCATCTTGAATTGCATTGTCACCAAAACCGCCCAGCTGCATTTTCTTAGCAACATCAATCAGAAAGTTCTCTAAGCAAATCGAGCGACCGTCGGCGGTTTTCTCTGTTCGCGCTTCCACTATCGGCCAACGAGCGGTGACGGTTTTCACCGGAACATCGTGCCAAGGCGTTGCCATGCCCCAGCTTTCGTAAGTAACGGTGTCCGGCACAATGTAATCCGACAACGCGGTGGTTTCGTTAATGAACGCATCAACAGACACAATCAAACCGAGCTGCTTTGGATCTTTAAGCTTGTCTTCCAGCAGTGTTTTCAAACCGGGTACACCATACATCGGGTTCGCCATGTGGTTGATCCACGCTTTAACGCGATATGGATAACCATCAATAGCCGCAGATAGGTGTTCTGTCAGTAGTGGCGCTGCAAACGGATACCAAGGTGCGCGAGTTGGATAAGGGGATTTTCCTGCCTCAACGCGACGTTTGTATTCGCTGGTTTTGTGGTATGGGAATTTACTGCGCGATAAAAAGACGCCTTTCGGGCCGACTTTGCCAGCAAACTTGGTGAAGTCGTAACGAGGACCCGCAGCGGAAGTTGGGTAGCCACCCGCTTTCGCCATCGCGCCGCCTTTCATGTTGATGTTACCAATCAACGCATTGAGCATCATGATGGTAAACGAGTTATAGAACCCATTGGTGTGCATGTTGCCGCCGTGGGTATCGACCACCGCTTTGGTTCCGTGACTGGTGAAGCGTTTTGCTAGTGCAACAATTTGCTTGACAGGGATTTCACATTGTTGGCTGTAGAACTCAAGGCTGTATTTGAACGCCTCTTCTTTGAGTCTTTGCAGAGACGACTTTACGCGCACTTCACCTGATGCAAGCGAAACCGTTTTATCGACAAACAGTGCCGCTTCCTCAGCTTGGGTATGAACACCAAATTCGCCACTTTGATCATCCACGATGACGTACGGATCGGAATCAGACAACGCTTCGCCCTCGAATGGCAGATTCAGATCCGACGCGCGTAAAAACGTGCCGTTTCTCGGGTGCTGCTCATCGCTTATCACGAGATGTGTCGCATTACACCAGTGCGCGGTGCCTGCTCGTTTCATCGCGTTCGCGCCCGGCTGCGCCAAGAAGGTTTTGTTGTAGCGTTGATTTTCGATGATCCATTGGATCATGCCAAGCACGAGGGCAGAGTCGGTGCCCGGCTTGATTGGTATCCAGCGGTTGTTGTCACCTGCCGCCAAGCTCGATGAACCCGCAGGTAAACTTGGTGTGATGATGGTGTATTCCAAGCTACCTTCTGTTCGCGCATTGGCGAGTTGGCGTGCTTGACGCTTAAAAGGGTTACCCGCTTGAGCAGGCGACATGCCAATAAAGATGATGTATTCCGCATTATCGAAGTCTGGTTTTAAATGGGCAAATTTATCCAAATCATTCATAAATGCACCGCTGCCAGCACGAAATGCGTAGCCGCAGTAAGAGCCATGATGCCCAAAGTTACGTGTACCATAGCTATTGAACGCGAAGCGTTTGAATATGTCGTCTCGGCCTTCGTTACCGGCATTGGTCATTAACAATTGGTTGGCTTTCGGTCCATATTCTGGGTTTTCAGGATCTACGGGCGTTGTTAAATCGTGAATGTCGCGTAAGCCATCAACATGGCCTTCACCAAATAAATCACCACCTTCTACGACTTCTTCTATCAATTGCTCGTAGCTGATCGGAATCCATTTTCCTTCGCCGCGTTTTCCAACTCGTTTCAGTGGTTGAGTAATGCGGTACGGGCTGTTGCGAATTTCTAGCATCCCATTGCCACGTGCGCATGCTGTTGAACGACCTTCAAGACCCGCTTCTCCTGCCAAACTTAAATAAGCATCTTTGACTGGCGTTTCGAACGGAATGTGTTGCTGATGAGACAGCGGGTGATATGGGTTGCCACTGATACGCAAGATCTCGTCGTTGCGGTTATCAATGCGTACACGCAATCCGCACAGTGACCAACAACCAAAACACATCGATGGCGCAACACGTTGGTTTGGATTTGGGATCAGATTACCTTGGTCATTGACGGCGTATTCTGGTTCGAGGGAATTGCCGTGGTGAATATCGCGAGTCTTTTGCCCAGCAGTGCCTTCCAGCGCACCTTCTACCATGTGCTTGGTTGTGGTGGCGTAACCTGCAGCAAATGCACCAAGCCCACCGACTGCAAGGCCTGATTTCAAAAACTGACGGCGTTTGTTATCCATAATGAAATCCTCTTTGATTAGCGTTCAGTTAAGGTGAGTGATGATGCGTTTGCTTCGATATCTTGTTTTGGCTGAACCAGCTCTGAGCCGAGCAGTGCCAGAGCAAGCCATAATCCGAGCATGCCGATAATGCCTATCCAGCCATTTCCATCCATAGTGAGTTGGTATGGATACAGCCCTGCATCGAACTTGGCGATGGTTTGTACTTCCATGATGGTGAACCAGCGAATCAGCCACGCGCTTGCCAATGCGGCAGCAGACACAAAGCCGAGCCCTATGACGTGACGAAATCTGGCTGATGTGGACTTTTGGGTATCGCGTAAGAAGATGAAGGTGAGCAAAACACAACCTAAAACGACAAAAGTGAGCAAGGCAATGTTGTGCATCCATTGTTCGCTAGAATAGAGCGAAAATGTAGAGTTGTTGGATGCCCAAATGGGTAGGAGAATCAGCGTCAGAACGCTGCTCGTTACCAGTGACTTTTTGAGTAAATTGTTATCACCAGAAGTGAGAATTTTCGATTGGCTAGGCAGCAGTAACCAAATCAGCAGAGAAAATCCGACTGCGCCCATAAATGCAGTGACAAACCAAAGAATTGGTGACGCGGGTTGGTGCCATAAAGAGCGCGATTGAACGACTGCAATTTCAGCTCCAGTATAAAGGGCGATGGTTAAGCCTGATAACACGGTGATTGCAGATATTGTGAGCATCACTTTGCGAGAAATAGCCCATTCACCAAGCGACAACTTAGATAACAGAGGTAGTACTTTTCCCGGTTGATTTCGCAGTGCGATAAGATCCTGACGCAGATACAGCCATGCTGTCGCAACCGCCAGCGCAGAAAAAATAGGCAGGAACAGCGAGCCTAGAGACATCCATGACCACGGCGTGATGTTCGCGTAAAAATGCCAAGCTCGTCCCGGCTGGTGAAGGTCGCCAGTTAACGCCAACGGGCCGACGATAGCGCCGATGGCCATCGTTAGCACCAGCGCGGTGCGTAACCGATGACTGGTGTGTTGCTCAAATAACAGTGCGATTAGGAACAAAATAGCGGCAGCGTAAGCAGAACCGATGTAAAAGAAGTACTGCACCGCCCACGGGAGCCAAGCCATTGCTTGAGGTTGGACTAACACTTCGGTGATGTTCATGCGCGCTCTCCTTGTGGGTCGTAAATAGCTGGCTGCCCGTCGATGTGGCTGGTGAAGCGTTCATCCATGCCGATGTAAAACACATGCGGCTTGGTCTCTTCATTGGGCTTTAGCACTTTGATGTCGTCTTGGTGCTTCGCAATTAAGCGGCGGACTTCACTTGACGGATCATTCAAATCACCAATCACGCGAGCGCCGCCCACGCAGGTTTCCACACAAGCGGGTAACAAACCTTGTTCTAAGCGGTGAGCACAGAAGGTACATTTGTCTGCGGTGAGCGTGTCTTCATTGATAAAACGCGCATCGTAAGGGCAGGCTTGTACACAATACGCACACGCTACGCAGCGACTGTTATCCACCATGACGATGCCATCTTCTCGCTGAAAGGTTGCTTGAACGGGACAAACGGCTACGCACGGCGGGTTATCGCAGTGATTACAAAGCCGAGGCAGCATAAAGGCCTTTGCTTCTTGTGTGGTTGTGGAACCGTCATTGAGCGTGACTTCGTATTGTTTCACTGTGGTTCGAAACTGACCGATTGGCGCTTGGTTTTCAATGCTGCAGCCTACGGTGCACGCTTGGCAGCCGACGCATTTACGTAAATCGATCACCATGGCGTAACGTTTTCCGACTTGTCCTTTTCGGTCGGCGGATTGGTTATTGCGAATAACATTGCCCGCGGTTGCGGTGCCAATACCTGCAATGGGGATCAACGCGGCACCCGCTGTAATGGCGCTAAGAAAGCGACGTTTGGTGGAATCCATAACTCACCTGCTGTTAGTTGAATTTGAACTGACTGATTCCATTGTGAGAAATGCGCTGCGAGGTCGATATAGTGGATTTCCACATACCCAGATCAAAGTTGATCTAAAACAAATGTGGTTTACGGAAGGTAGCTGTTATTCTTGCTCCATTATTTTCGAAGGAACGATTCGACTCATCATGAACAAAACGCCACGGTTGCTTCAGTTTTGGATTCTGTGCTTGGTTTTCTTTGCATCTTTAGCTCAGGGCGCTGTTTCTGAACAAGAATATCTGCAAGGAATGCAGCAGCAAAAGACGGTGCAGCCAGAGGCCAAGCAGAAAGTCGAAGTGGGCGTGTTAGCGATACGTGGTCACCTTTATGCCGAGCAGAGATGGCAACCGACCATCGATTGGCTCAACCAGCAAATCTCGGACGTGCACTTTGAACTGCATCCGCTCAATTTGGACGAAATGGGGGAGGCGGTGAAGTTTCAGACCATGGACTTCATCTTAACCAACCCAGGTCAGGCTGTGCGATTGGGCAGACAATATGCGCTGTCATGGATGGCAACATTGACGGGGCGCGCACCGCAAAACTCGAACTATAGCATTGGTTCTGCGCTAGTGGTTCGGGCAAATTCGCCATACCAAACATTAAAAGATGTTTCTGGATTCCCTGTTGCGGCAGTGTCCGAAAAAGCGTTTGGTGGTTATCTGACACTGCGCTATCAAATCGTGGAAATGGGACTCGATCCGAATGACTTTTTTGCGGATGTTCGCTATCTCGGTTTTCCAATTGATGCCAACCTCTACCAACTACGTGACGGCAATGTTGAAGCCGCTGTCGTGCCTGCTTGTCTACTGGAACAGATGCAAAATGAAGGTCTGTTACAGCACGGTGATTTTCGAGTCTTAAACCAACAGCCAAATGAACATTCTTCGTGCGCTGTTTCTACGCCGTTATATCCAAACTGGTCGTTTGCCAAAACAGAACGCGGCTCGTCTCTTCTGGCGAAAAAAATCGCGCAAGTCTTGCTTGCTATGCCGCCAGAGCACCCCGCCATTATTGCCGCTGGCGCGTCAGGCTGGACATCGCCCGTTAGCTTGTTGAGCATCGATAAACTCTATCAGGCGTTGGATTTACATCCATTGCAGCAACCTTGGTGGAGTGAGGCGCTGCGCTGGTTGCGCAGTCATCAAGAATGGGCATGGGCACTGTTCATGTTTGTGATTGTATTGAACGCGTACCACTTTTGGCTTGAGTATCGTTTTAGCAAAAGCAAACAAGCATTAGAACTGACATCGCTAAGGTTGAAAGAGAAAAGTGAGCAGTTAGAACATTCGCAAAGAGTGGCGATTGTCGGGGAAATTGGCAGCAGTCTGGCTCATGAATTAAATCAACCGCTGGCAGCCATTCGTAATTACAGTGAAGGTGGGTTGCTGCGTCTTGCAAAGAAGCGTCCGCATGAAGATATTGTGCCTGTGCTAGAGAAAATACAGGAGCAAGTTGAACGAGCCGATGCAATTATTCAGCGCTTAAGAACGTTGATCCGCAAGCGTAGTGTCGACAAAGCGCCGTGCGACCTTCAACTACTCATTGATGACACGATTGAGTTGCTCCATTTTCGAATGCAGAAGCAAAATATTTCGATTGTGACCAGTATAGAAGGGAACGTCCGTCCGGTACTTGTCGACGCTGTGGGCGTTCAACAGGTTTTAGTTAATGTGATCAGTAACGCGATTGATGCGTGTACTTTGTTCCAGGAGAAATATCACTCGTCAGGTTATCAAGGTAAAATTACCCTGCATAGTGACTACCAAGTCAATCAACTTTCCATTCGAGTATTGGACAACGGCACAGGGTTGCAGAAAGAGAATCCGACTCAAGCGTTTGTGAGTAGCAAAGAAGAGGGGCTCGGGCTGGGGTTAGCCATTTGTCGTGATGTAATGGAAATGCATGGTGGCGAGTTTCTCATCAGCTCGACAGCGCCACATGGCTGTTTGGTTGAGCTCGTGTTTCCATATCAAAACTAATCTGAACTAGGCATAGGAGCATTCAATGAGCAGCGGTGAAAAGCAGCTACCTGTTTTTGTAGTCGATGATGATGAATCGGTGCGTGACTCGCTCGCTTTTATGTTGGAAGAACATGACTTCAACGTCACCACTTTTGCTGATGGGCAGTCTTTCCTCGATGAGGTGGACGTTCAGCAAGCGGGGTGTATCATTCTTGATAGTCGAATGCCAAATCTTCGTGGTCAGCAAGTCCATCAAATTTTAAATCAAGCCAACAGTCCCTTGGCCGTTATTTACCTGACGGGGCATGGTGATGTCCCGATGGCGGTCGATGCATTACAAGCTGGCGCGGTCAATTTTTTCCAAAAGCCAGTCAAAGGCGATGAGTTGGCACAAGCCATTTTGCAGGGACAAGCGCAGTCGGCTGCAAACCTTGATATGGCGGCGGCAAAATCGGCGTATGAATCGCTCACTCCCAGAGAAAAAGACATTTTACGTTTGATCATTGCAGGCAAGCGCAACATTCGAATTGCTGACGAACTTTGCATTGCAATGCGCACGGTTGAAGTACACCGCGCTAACCTATTGAAAAAGTTCTCAGCGAAAACCGTCGCAGAGTTGGCATATATTTATGGCAAGCTAGATTAGAGCTTAGTGAGTGAAGCTTCTTAATGTTATTTGTGGATACAACTTGAGCTTTATGACGACTCGCGTATTATCTTCTTCGTTCCTACTTTATCTGAATTCTTATGAGTTTATTGACTAAACGACATCACACACCACATAAACGGGTGAAATGGCTACTAGCGATTATTGGCTGGGTGGTTGTCGTGTGTCTGATGCAAAATTCAGGTTTTGCATCGTCATGCTCTATGAAGTACGAGACAGTATCGCCTGCTGTTTCACTTACTGATGAGGGTTCGAGCGTCAAGTCCATTGATGCTAACGAAACCAGCAAATGCGAATTGTCTGAAAAGTTAATTCAATTTTCTCAACATCAACTCGATGCATTTATTGTTGTTCTGTTTGTCGGTCTTTTGGCGTCGGCTATTTGGATGTGCTGCGCTTATATTCGCGCACAACATTGGACGGAGCCGATAGGTCGTAAGTATCGAGTCCATCTGACTTTCTGTGTATTCCAAGAATAAAAACGTGTTTTCTGACCAATAACGTCAGCGATTTAACACATTTTGTTTTTATTATTAGGAATTACTATGAATCAAACTACCAAACTGACTCAGTTCGCGTCTATGTTCTTTATGACGCTGGCGTTGAGTTTGTTCTCTCTGAATATTTCAGCACAAACTACCGATACCGGTTGGATGACCAACCCGCAGCATCCTCCAGTGCAAACGCGCTTTGTACTAACGGGTCAACAAGATCCGCAAGCCAAAACACTTACAGGTTATTTGGATGTTAAGTTGAGCGGAGACTGGAAAACTTATTGGCGATCGCCGGGCGAGGGTGGTGTCGCGCCATCGATAGATTGGCAAAACTCGCAAAACCTGAGCAAGGTTGATTGGCAATGGCCATATCCGCAAAAGTTCGAGTTATTGGGCATTGAGACTCTCGGTTACAAAGGTGACACTTTGTTCCCAATGACGCTGCATATCGACGATATGTCGAAACCCGTCACGATTGATGCAGTGCTCACGCTTTCTTCCTGTACGACGATTTGTGTGCTGACGGACTACCAAATTCAATTGACGTTCTTACCTTCTGAGCTGAAAGTGGACGAAGAGGTGATGTTCAGTTACGCCCAAGCGGTGAGTAATGTTCCTCAACCTTCGCCTTTTGTTGAGGTCACGCAAACAAACTGGGATGCGACTCAATCCAAATTACAAATCAAACTAAAGAACACGCAAGGTTGGCAAAATCCTCAAGTGTTGGTGGATGGTGTTGGTGATGCGATTCGTGACTACAGCTTCAAGTTGGATGGACTTCAGCAAGAAGGTGATATCGTCACAGCAAATTACTCGGTTGATACCTGGCTGGGTGAGGTAGAGCTTAATGAACAATCGTTATATGTTTCTATCAAAGATGATAACTTGCTGGTCGAAGAGGTAACACAAGCACAAGCAGGAGCGGTTACATCGTCACTGCCAACTACCTCTTTAGCGAGTATTTTCTTATTTGCATTGTTAGGCGGTTTGATTTTGAACATCATGCCGTGTGTGCTGCCTGTATTGGGGATGAAGCTCAGTAGTATTGTGGCTGCGCATGGTGTAGAGCGCCGTCAAATTCGTACCCAGTTTATCGCTTCTTCTCTGGGGATTCTCACTTCGTTCTGGCTGATAGCTGGATTCATTTTGGTGTTGAAGCTTACGGGTAACGCGATCGGTTGGGGCGTGCAGTTCCAAAGCCCTTGGTTCCTAGGATTGATGGTACTAGTCACTGCTTTGTTCGGTGCCAATATGTTGGGGTTATTTGAAATCCGTCTGTCATCGGGTACCAATACATGGCTCGCATCGAAAGGTGATAACTCTCTAGTGGGTCACTACGTTCAAGGTATGTTCGCCACTTTGCTTGCGACACCTTGTTCCGCACCGTTTTTAGGCACTGCCGTTGCTTTTGCCTTGGGCGCGGACGTATTAACGTTATTTGCAACCTTTACAGCATTAGCATTGGGTATGGCACTGCCTTGGATCTTAGTCGCTGTGTTTCCAAGTGTCGCGCTAAAACTACCAAAGCCTGGTCCATGGATGAATGTCGTTAAGATCGTGTTTGGCATAATGATGTTGGCAACCAGCGTTTGGCTACTTTCATTAATGGCAAATCATGTTCCGATGTTATGGATTGCAATCATCGCGGTGATTGCTTTTGTCGTCCTGATGGCAAGAGTTAAGCGTGTGTATGGTGAGAAAGCACTTGTTGTATCAGGGACCGCATCGTTAGTGTTAATAGCTGGCGGCTTACTACTTGGCAGTGTCACTGCTGACCAATGGGCAACGCCACTTCCGGATGATCTAGCTTGGCAAAAGCTTTCTAATTCAGCGATTGAAGAGCACGTCAATAATGGGCGAGTGGTGTTTGTGGATGTGACTGCGGATTGGTGTGTCACGTGTAAAGCGAACAAGATCGGCGTGATCTGGCAAGATCCTGTCTACTCATTGCTGCAAAGCCCTAATGTGGCGACGTTAAAAGGGGATTGGACGCATCCGGACGGCTCGGTAACGGACTTTTTACGAGCTCATGGGCGTTACGGTGTGCCGTTTAACATCGTCTATGGCCCGGCGGCGCCACAAGGTATCCCGTTACCTGTGATTCTGACTGATGATGTTGTTTTAAGCGCGGTGAAACAAGCGAGTGGGGGATCCATTCAATGAGTTCGACAAAGCAGCGTAGAACAGTCCGATATTGGCTCGTTCAAATCGTACAGATGGTGCTCATTGTCACCGTTATTTCTATCGCGATGGATTGGTATCGCACCAAAGATATTCCCAAACAGGAGGCACCACCATTGAGCTCCGTATTGAGCGATGGTGAATACTTCGATGCAATCGCACAAAGTCATGAACAACCTGTCGTTGTTTATTTTTGGGCGACTTGGTGTCCCGCTTGTAAATTTGTAAGCCCAAGCGTGAGCTGGCTGAGTGATGACTATGCCGTAGTTGGTGTTTCTGGCTCATCAGGGCCAAATGAGCGTGTGGCGCAGTTTATGCAGGCAAAAGAATATCGTTTTGAAAACATAAACGATCCTTCAAGCGATATTATGCGTGAATGGAAAATTAGCGTGACTCCAACCATTTATATTTTAAGAAATGGTGAAGTGACCTCTATTACGACAGGCATCACAACGCCGATAGGAATATTGGCGAGAATTTGGTTGGCTCGATAACGAAATAAAAATCCGATATTCAAAATACTGAATATCGGATTTTTTCTTTTTATTTTCTCGCTCCAACGGGAATCATAATGTGTGCGTATGGCGTGCCTTTCCACATTACGTATGGGCCACCATAACTTGGGTCGGTTGGTAGAGAGTCGAGCAACGCTTGGTCTGGGGTAATAATCATCAAGTGTGGTCCTTCCACAATCCATTGATTATCGTCCGTCATCCCTTCTGCAAATGGGTCGGTGTTACTGGCACCGCCATCACCCGCTAACATGTAAGAAATGCCTAATGCTTTGGCTTGGAAAGGTTTTTTGTTCATCCAAGCGTCTGCCCATTCCATCCAAGGACCATCCATACACATTGGCGCTGTGCCTTCCAATTGAGGTGGCGTTGGGAAGCAAGTGTATTGGCTAGAACCTTCTTGCAGAACATTATTGTTCCAGTCCATCACTGTTACTTTATCGCGAATAGTCGGTGGTGCAGCACTCAGTGCATCTTTTAAAAGTGCTTTTGAATCATCGGCTGCGAATGCGCCAAAAGCGCAGCTGACCGAAACAACAGCAGTTAAATAAGGAGTTAGTTTCATAAATTAAACCTCAAGTTAATACAACATGAGAATTTGAGCACTTTAATTATAGAGTGATATTAACAATAAGAATCATTATTTAAATGAAAAATAATAAGCGATAGGTTTGTTATGTTAATTTAAATATTGTTTTTATATACAGCGAATAGAATGATGGAAATAAAATTAGCTGAATAATCGAAGCAGATTATCAGGACATATTTTTTCTTTATGCACTTAAAAATTCCATCGGAATCACGGGCTAGTACTTTTCAAAATTTCATCTATTTCTACTGGTTATCGCTGAATAACCAGTCGGTTACGTTTCTTAGAAAATTAGCTATTTAATAAGTGCCTAGGTGCGTATTGCGTGTTACATTCGAGCATCGTTCTGGTTATCAAGGACGAAATGATGGATGTTTCAATACCACGATCCGGATGGACAAGGTTTGCCCCGAAATACTTATAGTAGATCGGTGGAGCATACGGCATATACCGAAAGTGAAGTTGAACAACTCTGTCAGCGGGCTGGGTTGGAAGTGGTTTCCTTAGAAAATGTGATTGGTTACGTATCTGGTGTTGGTTATGTGTGTCGATACTTGATGCTAGAGCTGAAAAAGTCACACCGCTGAAATAAGTAACAAACAAGGACTGTTTTTGAAAACACAAGATTTAACCGAGTTCGGGTCGGGCATTGAATACGATGCCCAATACGAGCAGCATTACCATTACGACATTGCTTTCATCACAAGGTTAATCGAAGAAACCAATGCTCGAAGTGTACTGGATGTCTGTTGTGGTTCCGGCATTGTCACGATTCCAGTCTCTGAGCAACTCAACGAAGCCATTGGCATTGATATTTCTGAAGGGATGCTCAAACACGCAAAGGACAAAGCCAAAAGTAGGAGTAACTTGCGTTTTCTTCATCTCGACGCAACGCAGTTTTCGTTAGGTAAGAAGTTTGACCTAGCCATAATGACAGGGAATGCATTTCAGGCCTTTTTAAGTGACGACATGCTGGCAGGCGCACTGAGCTCAATATCAAAGCACCTAGAAAAAGGTGGGCGATTTGTCTTCGATACGCGGTTACCAACGCCAGAGAATCTAGAATTGGATAATGAGATGGCACTGTGGCAAACCTATGTTTCTCCAACTTATGGTGAAGTGAATTATTTAGGTATGAAGGCCGAGTATGACTTGCAAACATCCATCATGTATTTGAAGAAAGAGCGCCATTTTGAAGGTGGAGCGATTGAGCATTCCAGCATTGATTTAAAATATCGTCCGCTGGAAGACATAGAGGTTTTCCTTGAACAAGCGGGATTCAGAATCATAGAGAAGTACCAGTCTTGGTCAGCGCAAGCATTTGAGGCGAATGCCAACTCACTTGTCTGTGTAGCTGAGAAAATATAAATCAATGTTGAGGGATACAATGCAAGGGTTTCGAATTACCACGTCGTTAGATGACATGGATTTAGACGTTATCTACGAGTTCATTTCAAACAGTTATTGGGGAAAGGGTATTCCAAGAGAACGCTTTGAGAAGTCTTTGCTCCATTCGTTCTGTTTCGCGGTTTTGGATGACGAAAATCAACTCGTCGCTTTTGCTCGGTTAATTACCGATCGTACCACGTTTGCGTACCTTGCCGATGTGTTTGTTGTGGAGGTACACCGTGGTAAAGGCATCAGTAAGTGGTTGATCTCAGAAATTATTGCTCATCCAGAACTACAAGGCTTACGCCGTATGATGCTTGCAACCCGCGATGCTCATGGGTTGTACGAACAGTTTGGGTTCACTCCTATTGCTCCAGTAGAAAACTTCATGCAAATCTGGAAACCGAATGTTTATCAGAGCTAAATCATGATGAGAGTTGAATCTCAACAAGTGGCAATCAGACACCTCAAAACAACAGACGCTGCTCCCCTGTTTGAAAACTATTTAGGCGATGAGCAAGCATGCCGCTTCCTCAATCGCCAAGTCCACCAAAATGTTAATCAAACCCTTGAAGCTATCGAAAGATGGCGTGCTCAATATGATCAAAAGTCTCCCAATCTATTAGTCTTCGCTATTGAAGAACTCACTTCTCAAACTCCTATAGGCTGTCTGGTGCTGATACCTGAGCAAGACAGCAGTGAAATCCATTTTGGTATTTCTGCTCGCTATCAGGGAAAAGGCTATGCAACCCAAGCCTGCAAACTTGGCGTTGTCTACCTCCAAAGCTTGGGTATAACACGCATTCGCACTGCCCCGCATATTGGCAACCACGCGAGTATTCGTGTGTTGGAGAAATGTGGCTTTATCAGCCAAGGCATTTTAAAAGCGCATGCGGTTTTTCCTGCTTTAGGACGTGAGGCGCAAGACTGTATGGATATGTGATTGGAAGATACAGAACTGTGCTATTTTGCGCATTGTTCAGAATGAAATGGATAGCGGTTGAAACGAGCGGTTACAGAGCTTGTTAGTCGCTATCGTAGACAGCGTCTTTGCTGAATGATTCGTCGAGGTTTTTTAGTCTTTGATTGTCAGAGGCGACTGACAAAACCATACCAACTGTGACAACCAAACCGCTATTAAAGCAGGATATTATTCCTTCAACTTTGTGTTTTAGGAGTAGTCATTAGACTACCCAATAATTGTTGGAATAAATAATGACGAAACGTTGGCTTGTCTCCGTTGTGAGCATTGCGCTGCTCGGCGGTGGAACGTATTTCTATCTCCAATCTGCCGCTCAACCAGAATTACTGCCTACATTGATTGTGGAAAAAGGCACGATTGAAAAACAAGCGGTGGCTGTTGGTAAAATTGTCCCTGCACACTCTGTGTCTATCAAGTCACAAATCGACGGTATCGTCGGTGAAATTTACGCGAAAGTTGGTGAAAAGGTGAAGCAAGGCCAGCCGCTGATCAAAGTACGTCCAAACCCAACCCCCCAAGCATTAACGGATGCATCGGCAGAGCTCATGCGTAGCGAAGCCGATCTGGAATCCGCCAAACAAAAACTGTCTAACCTAGAAAGCTTGGTCAAGCAGGACATTATTCCAAGTAACTACGACGAATACGTAAGTGCGCGCTCGGCAGTCAAATCTGCGCAAGCGGACGTATTGCAAAAGCGCCAGAATCTCGAACTCATCCGCAGTGGTGAGGCGTCTATCGGTGATGCACGTTTAACGTCGACGATCTACGCGCCAATTGATGGCACGGTACTCAACCAGAAAGTTGAGGTCGGAGAGCCGATCATCTCGACTCAATCAAGCCAAGCAGCGACTGAAATGATGTCATTGGCCGACATGAACAGTCTGATTTTTAAAGGTAGCGTCAGTGAGCATGATGCTGCGCAGTTGTCTCCGGGAATGCCCGTTATGTTGACGGTGGCGCCTTATCCTGATGTGGCGATTTCTGGTGTGCTAACCAAAGTGGCGATTCAATCTGAGAACCTCAACTCACCAGAGGGCAATGCTTCGGCAAAAAGTTTTGATAACGGTTTTGAGGTTGAAGTGGGAGAACTCAAGATCCCACAAGATGTGTTGCTTCGTTCTGGTTTTTCATCGACGGCTCAAATTATTCTGAAGAAGTCTGAAAATGTGCTCACTCTACCGGAGCGCGCTCTGCAATTTGATGGTGACGCACCGAATGTTCTGATTCCCGACAGCTCAGAACAAGGGTTTCATAAACAACCTGTGAAACTCGGTCTGTCAGATGGCATCAATGTCGAAGTGCTTGACGGCGTGGAGCTTGATGAAGAGGTTATCGACAACAGCATGATGGGAGCGGCGCATGGTTAAGCTGCAACGATCAACAATCGCCTTTGCATTGTTGGCTGCCACGCTCAGTTTGCCGACCTACGCAATTTCTATTGAACAAGCTTGGCAACAAGCAAAGCAGAACGATCCAAATTACGAAAAAGCGAAAATCGGCGTCCAGCTTGGCGAGGTTGGCGTACAGAGTAGCCGCAGTGCGTTATTGCCGGGTTTAAGTGCCAGTGCGTCAGCGGATTGGAATGGGTCTTCAAGCCATTCCAACAGTTACGGCGCTACCTTATCTCAAACTATTTGGGATAGCAGTTTGTGGTCGGAACTGGATCAAGCGAATGCCAATTATCTCAAAGCACAGTTAGAGCTATCTCAATCACATAACGAGCTTGCGCAGAAGTTGCTCACCGCTTACCTAGATGTGGCAAGCGCACAGGGCGACCTCAAATTGGCGCAGTCCAAGCTGGAGGAGGGGAAAGAACTTCTCAACATCATTGAGAAACGCTATCGAGCAGGCAAAGTGAAGTCGGTTGATGTTGAAGAGATGCGAGCGAATCAAGTCTCTGAGCAAGCAAGTATCCTCAATGCAAAAGCCGATCTCGAAGTGAAAAAAGCAGAGCTTGCGGCGTTAATCAATCAAATGCCGGAGAGTGTCGACCAAATTCGAACGGATTCTCTAATTCAGCCGCCGATGCTGGTGGACTCTCAGGAGCAATGGCTAAAGCTGGCGAAAGACAGTAGTCCAGAGCTGTTGGTAGCGGCGCAGATGGTGAAAGCGAGCGAGTTCGCGAAAGATTCAGCTAAAGGTGGATACTACCCAACCGTCAAAGGCAGTGTGGGCTACAGCGATGGTGACAATCGTTCAAACGGCGAGTTTAACGCTGGGATTAGTTTGAGTTTGCCGATTGACCTCAATGGTGCAGTGCGAGCGAAAGTGGACGAAGCATCGTTGAACATTTTAAGCGCCAAGCAAGATATGCGTAGAGTGGAAATTGATATTCAGAAACGAGTTATTCAGCAGTTTACGCAGGTCGATATCAACTGGAATCAAGTTTTAATAGCGAACGAGCTGGTTGAGTCGCGCGCCAGAGTGTTGCAAAGCAAAGAGAAACTTTACGACGCTGGTCTGCTTGAAGTGTCGGAAGTTATCAGTGCACACAACAGCTTGTTTGAGGCGAAAAACAGTCTGCAAACCAACTTGTACAGCTATTGGCGTAAGAGAATCGGCTTACTGCAAACCGCAGGGAAACTCGATGACGATACAATGGCGTTGATCTCTCGGGCTTTTCATTCATGAGCAGCCTGTTGCAGCAAACTTGGCAAACGTTGATGGCGCACCGTATGAAGAGCGTGCTAGCCATTATCGCGATTGCTTGGGGCGTGATCTCTGTGGTGGTGTTAATCGCACTTGGCGAAGGCTTTTATCGCCATCAGACCCAGTCGTTTTCATTTATGATCAACAATGTGCAAGTGGTGTTTCCGTCGAGCACCAGTAAACCGTGGCAAGGGTTACCTTCAAGACGGCAAATTGATATTCCACAAGAAAAAGTCGACATGATCAAACAGTCGGGCTTCGTGCAACAAGCGTCGAGCGTTTACGCCAAATGGGATGCGAATATCACCAATCTCAAAGGACAGAATTTATCGAGTACGGTCAGCGGTATTGATACGTCTTACTTTCCTTTAATGCAACGCAAGCTGCAATCCGGTTCGAGAAACCTGTCACCAAGTGATATGGACAACCACACTCGCGTGGCAGTGTTAGGCGATCAAATTGCGCAAATGGGCGGAATCCAAATCGGGGATAGGCTCAAAGTCAACGGCATTCCGTTTTTGGTGATTGGGATAACCGTTGGTGAGGACACTGGCATTTCATTCGGCGATAGCCGCACTGTTTTCATTCCTCAAACAACGTACCGCGATTTGTGGGATGCGAAACCTTGGATGGTATTGATGAAGCCGAGAGACGGGATGGATGCACCGTCGTTTCGACAAAATATCGTGAACTTTTTCGCCAAGCAGCTTCATTTTGACCCAAGTGATAAAGATGCGGTCGAATTACCCGATTTTAGTGAAGGTGCGGCGGTCATCAGTGGAATTTTGCGTGGCATTCAGATTTTTCTCGGAGCGAGCGGCGCGATGACCATGGCGGTCGGTGCGCTTGGCGTTGCCAACATCATGTTTTTATCCGTCACCGAGCGCACGCGTGAAATCGGTGTGCGTTTGGCGACCGGGGCGACTCAAAAATCCATACTCAGTCACTTTATTCTTGAAGGGCTTATTTTGGTAGCCGTGGGCACGGCATTAGGTCTGATGTTTTCGTATGCAGTGGTATCTGTCCTAAGCAGCATGGCATTACCGGAATGGATTGGTTTGCCTGTGATCACGCCAGATTCCATTGCTTGGTCTTTACTTGTGACGCTTATCTTGGCATTGATGGCGTCGTATTTCCCAGCAAGGCGAGCATCGCGTCTCACGCCAGTCATTGCTTTGAGTGCGAGGGCCTAGTCATGCTGTTACCGATGAGACAAATTTTCCAAGAAATGGCCGCAGAAAAGCTGAGATTGGGTTTGACCATTCTGGCTGTAGCGTGGGCGACCCTCTGTATCGCTGCTATGTTGGCGGTAGGTGAGGGTATTCGTCAGGGCGTATTGAAAACCGCACAAAATGGTAACGGCAACTTGATCTATTTGACCGGAGGGATGGCCACCGTCGACCACGGTGCTTTTCACCAAGGTAAATTTCTGACATTAAAAATGGACGATTCAGAGGTCGTTCGAGCGTTACCCGATGTAAAAAGTGTTGCGCCAACTGCGAAGTGGAAAGAGCGCATCACCGTTGGTGACAGAAGCTCGTGGCAAGAGCCCTTAGCGGTCACGAGCGAGTTTCAATCCATGACCAATTTGGTGCCGATGGCGGGAGGGCGATGGTTAAATCCACTCGATCAAAAAGAGACGCGCAAAGTCGTTGTACTGGGTTATGAACTGGCAGCCGACTTATTCAACCCGAATGAGGACTTTAGTTGGTTTGCGACAGTCACATTGCAAGTCAACCCTGTGGGGAAAAAGGTAAAAATCGGCAATGAGGAGTTCACCGTTGTGGGCGTATTGGAGAAAAACAGCGCTCAAATAGAACTGGGTGATCTTATCAACTATTCCAGCTTTGTGCCGTTAGCGACGTGGAAGCGATTTCATGTCAACGGTGAAATTGGTGGCATCAATGTGCAACCACAAGCATATGTGGACCGAGAAGCCTTAGCAAAGACGATCAGGCAAGTGATTGCCCGTAAACACGGGGCAAGTGTCAGCGATGAGCAGATCGTCCAAGTCGATGATATGTTCCTTAAGCAAAAGAGTATGCAGCAATTTCTGATAGGTTTGCAGAGTTTTCTTGGCATTATCGGCTTCGTTACGTTAGCTGTTGCTGGCGTTGGCATTGCCAATGTGATGTATGCCACCGTAAAGCGATCTACGCGTGATATCGGTGTGCGCATGGCAGTCGGTGCAACCCCAACAGCAATTCGCATGCACTATTTAGTGCAGTCTTTATTGACAATGATGATGGGGGGCGCGCTTGGGTTAGCCGTGACGTACGCGCTGGTGTCTGCCATCAGTTCCATTCCTTTAGAGGGCAGTACCTTTTATGAACAATTGGGTAAACCTGTCCCTGAGTTGTCGTGGGTCGTTGTCGCGATTGTCATCCTCACCTTAGTGCTCATTGGTGTGGCATCTGCATGGTTACCTGCAAACCGAGCCGCAAAAGTCAGTCCGTTGGAGGCGCTACAAAGTGAATAACAACAATAACTCTGGAGAGAACATGTCGAACAAGCCGCTTGTTGAGCTGACCAACATCTGTAAATACTACTCTAGTGGGGAGGCGGAAGTTCGCGCGTTAGACGGCGTTGACTTAACCATTAATCAAGGCGAGTTTCTTTCCATTCTTGGCCCGTCCGGTTCGGGTAAATCAACGTTGATGAACATGCTCGGCTGTTTAGATAAGCCCACCGATGGCGAGTACCAACTTGGCGGCCAAAACGTCGCAAGTTTAAGTGCGAATGACCTGGCTGGCATTCGTAACCAAAAGATCGGATTTGTCTTCCAAAGCTTTAACTTATTGGAATACGCGACGGCGCTTGATAACGTGGCACTGCCGTTGGTTTACTCTGGCATCAAAGCCAAAGAACGTCGCCAGCGCGCCGCTAAATTGCTAAAGCAAGTCGGGCTAGGGGAGCGTTTAGACCATAAACCAAACCAGCTTTCTGGTGGTCAAAAGCAGAGAGTTGCGATTGCAAGAGCCTTGGTCAACGATCCGCAAATCATCTTAGCGGATGAACCAACGGGTGCATTGGATTCAAAGTCCGGCGCGGAGATTGAAGCCTTGTTCAACCAACTCCATGCCGAAGGTAGAACGTTGATCATCGTGACGCACGATAACGCCCTCGCAGAACGCACCAAACGCATCATCACCATCAAAGATGGCAAGGTGATTTCGGATAGGGCTCCGGAGGGAAGATAAATGAATTTTTCTTGATTGAGACTGGAGTTACTTTAAGGAAGATAGCCATGGAATAGGAGAAGCTATCTTCCTTTATTTTTATTCGCGATGTTCGCTTTGTCTCTCTTTTATCAAGTCATGCTTTTGTTCTTTAAGTAGAGTGATTGCGAGCTTAGTGTCCTCAATCAATTTACTGTTATCGTTGAGATCTTTGCTCTTCAAAGGCAAAACCAGATAATGAATGCTGCCATCCTCATTCTGTACTCCGGTAGCAATGATGACATCACCTTCAGACGCCGTACCAAAATACTCTGAAACCACTTTGGTTTCGCTGACACCGTAACTATCCAAATAGGATGATTCCGTGTTGTCAAACAAGATAGGAACCCCTTGCTTAGCTAATGTTCGCAATTGTTCTTGCTTTTGCTCGTCGAATGGATAGTCGGTTGTACTGACATAACTTACCTGTTCAGCTTCAATAAAATCGTACAGTTCATTGCTCAATCCATTTAATGGGGCAGATATCCAAGGTGTAGCTGGAATGACGTCGGAAGTAGCGTCATTGTCATTCTGTGGTGTTGGAACGGTAACCACCTCTTGAGCAGCATCGCTCTCAGGAGGCGTTACACTTTTTGTCTCAGTTTTCTCTGTCTTGATTTGCTCGTCAAAGCTTGCAACAGAATCGCTCTGGGAATTCTTGTTATTTGAATTAATTAGAAATATGGCGAGTACTGCACCAAGTGCTAGCGCCGATCCAGTCAAGAGTTTTTTATTACTTGTCATGTCTTACCGTTTATTTCATTAGTAAATACGGCGGCCACTTATTCACTCCGTGGCCGCAGGCTAATAAGTTAGTGGTAGAGCGCGTCATTCCAAGAGATAGTTACGGCTCGGCTAGTCTCTGTCCATTGACTGCTATCACGATTT
The DNA here is from genome assembly GCF_003123985.1 of Vibrio sp. T9. Taxonomy (NCBI): domain Bacteria; kingdom Pseudomonadati; phylum Pseudomonadota; class Gammaproteobacteria; order Vibrionales; family Vibrionaceae; genus Vibrio; species Vibrio sp. T9. Next base: position 140,028 of record NZ_NIGY01000007.1, on the reverse strand, counting down.
TTCTTCCAGGTATTTTCTGGGGTGGTATACCAGCTACACCAGTCACGACCAAAGTAGTAATTGGTTTTTCGCCAACCTGCAACCAGCTTGACTTCTGATGTATCTAGGCCATCTTGAATATCATTTTTTCGATATACAACACCGACTTGCGGTTTAAAGTCAGAGCGCATCACGACAGGTAATTCGCTATAGTCAATTAAGTTGCCCATGTCACAGCTGGTCCAACGGTACAATAACCAGTCTTTAGGTGGAGTATTGTGGCGGATAGTCTGGTTTTCGATAAGCCAATTAATGCTCTCATTGGTCTGATCAAAATCAGCCACCGTCTGAAATTCTGGTTGATCGTAAGTTACGCGGTTGCTCCAGGAGATACCACCGCTAATATTTGGAGAATCAGAAGCACTGAAGCCAAGATTAAAGTCCAAAGACTCACTGACAGATGCTGTTGCAATAGTGTTTTCTGGAGCATGGCTCATATGACGTAAAGGGGCACCATTTAAATAACTCAGTGCCAGTTTAAAGGCTGTTGGGATTGTGTAACGGTAGTCTCCACCGGTGGCAAAACCATAGATCTGCTCTTTATTCGGTACATTAGTCATGTCGAAACCAGAGCCTCCGTTTAGAAGCAACTTGGCTTCCTTAGCTCCATTCGGCAGCAAAGATTGGTTCCAGACATTTTCTAATGAGTAAATTAAGCGGATTTTCTTCGAGCGTGCATCGCTATCATCGAGCTGTAGCAAGGTCGAAGTGTAAGCTTTTAATGTATCTTCAGCATGTGCTGGAGCTAGAGAACCAAGTAATGCGAGCGCGATAATACTCGCGGAAAGATGCTGTTTTTCCATTGTTGTTTCCTATTAGTCAGCCCATAAAGGTTATTATTAGGTTTTAACAATAACTCTATGGGTGTTTTATAATTATGGACTGGTTATTAATTGGTGCTCAATAATTGAGCGGTGAAATATTGCATCTTGTTTTTTAATAAAAAAAGGAAAAGTATAGATTCGTGGGATTAATGTCTCATAGTTTTTAAATTCACTACTCAACTATAATAAATAAGAATGTAGTTATTAAGTCTTGCCTTTTTAAGTTGTTACTTAATTTTTATTTTCTAATATTATGTTTAAATTTCCTTATTGACAGAAGTGAAATTTACAAGTGTTAACCATGTTATTGTTGAGGTTTTTGTTATGCCAAACTAAGTAAAGTGTCGTTATGTGGTCATTACAGCTTCCTGAATTTAATTTAAATTAAAACAGTGGTTTATGTTTATTTTATTATTGGTTGTTTCGAGCTTCATGTAATAGTTGGGTGACAAAGCTCGTCAATGAAGTTGTCATATTCGTGTATGAGATTATATGTTATTTTAAAACGGAAAAATGAAACTTTACGTTTGAGATGGTAAATATAGGAAAGAAATAAATAATAATCTTTCCGAGGATATAAAATGTAAGGTGCTTTTAATTAAACGAATGCTTGAATAAATTATGGAGTGTGAAAAGTGCTATTTAAGCTACGCTGTCCTATATTCCAGGTAGCGTCTCGTTTATACAATGCGTTTTCTAGGCTTAAAACTGGTTTACGTACTGTTAATCCCTTATCAGTTTCTTAATTACACATATTGGCAATATGCTCGCCAAGTTACGTGTATTGGTGTCAATGAAAAACAGTATCTACGATAATTCCCTCTGGGTTGGAACTCCCACTATGAATTTCTTTCATGTTCAATGTGAAGCAATACCAATATTATTCAACTCGTGAAGCAAGTATAAATAACGGACTGCTCTGGTGTTAGGCACTGCGACCACCGTTTTTAGTACGAACTGTTCGTCGTGAACGCCGCGCAACCTAACGATTGGGAAAACCAAAAAACAAAAATATCCCCATGCACAGAGTTAGGAAAAGTCTGCTTTATCTAAGGAAATAGGATACCAACTCACGATGAATAACGATTTCACATTTGCTATCAAAAGCATTCGTTTTGATGAGAATTACCAACCATCAGACAACACGCGAATCACTACCAACTTTGCTAATCTGGCTCGTGGAAACTACCGCCGAGAGAATCTGCGCAACGCACTCCGAATGATCGACAATCGTTTTAATGCGTTGGCACATTGGGATAATGCGCAAGGTGACCGCTACTCAGTAGAGCTTGAAATCATCTCTGTTGATATGGATATCCAAGGCAGTGGCGAAGCCTTCCCATCAATTGAAGTGCTCAAAACCAACATTGTTGACCACAACACTAACGAGCGCATCGAAGGCATTGTGGGCAACAACTTCTCTTCATACGTTCGTGATTACGACTTTAGCGTTTTGCTGTTGGACCACAACAAAAACCAGCCACGTTTCAGCATCCCAGCTAACTTCGGTGATTTGCATGGCAAACTGTTCAAAGCTTTCGTTAATTCTGAGTCTTACAAACAGCATTTCAAAAAGCTGCCTGTGATTTGTTTGAGCGTATCGGACAACAAAGTATACCGACGCACCGAAAATCAACATCCTGTTTTGGGCTTTGAATATCAGCCGAACGAATCTTCGTTGACGGAGCAGTACTTCAAGAAGATGGGCTTACAGGTGCGCTACTTTATGCCGCCAAACAGCGTTGCACCGTTGGCATTCTACTTCTTCGGTGACTTGTTGAACGACTATTCAAACCTAGAGCTTATCAGCACGATAAGCACGATGGAGACATTCCAGAAGATTTACCGACCTGAGATTTACAATGCCAACGCGGTTGCCGGTAATTGCTACCAGCCAAACCTAAAAAACCTAGACCACTCGCTAACTCAAATCGTTTACGACCGAGAAGAGCGCAGCCAACTGGCGATTGAACAAGGGAAATTTGCCGAGGAGCATTTCATCAAACCTTATCAATCTGTGCTTGAACAATGGTCTGCAAACTACGCGTAATCGACAACGAGAATCTAGAAAGGAATGACGATGAAAACACTATTACCGACTTCAACGGCTGGCAGCTTACCGAAACCTTCTTGGCTGGCCGAACCAGAAAAACTTTGGTCACCGTGGAAACTGCAAGGTGAAGAACTGATTGATGGCAAACGCGATGCGCTACGTGTCGCTTTGCAAGAACAAGAACTGGCAGGCGTTGATATCGTCAGTGATGGCGAGCAAACTCGCCAACATTTTGTGACGACCTTTATTGAGCATTTGAGCGGCGTAGATTTTGAAAACCGTAAAACGGTGACCATTCGCAACCGTTATGAAGCAAGTGTTCCGACTGTGGTTGGCCCAGTAAGCCGCACAAAGCCCGTGTTTGTTGAAGATGCAAAGTTCTTGCGTCAGCAAACTAAGCAACCGATCAAGTGGGCGCTGCCAGGCCCTATGACGATGATCGACACGCTTTATGATGATCATTACGGTAGCCGTGAAAAGCTGGCTTGGGAATTTGCGAAGATCCTCAATCAAGAAGCGAAAGAGCTTGAAGCGGCAGGTGTCGACATCATTCAGTTTGATGAGCCTGCGTTCAATGTGTTTTTCGATGATGTGAACGAGTGGGGCATTGCATGTTTAGAGCGTGCGATTGAAGGGCTGAAATGCGAAACGGCGGTGCACATCTGCTATGGTTACGGCATCAAAGCGAATACGGATTGGAAGCAAACGCTAGGCACTGAATGGCGACAGTACGAAGAAGTATTCCCTAAATTGCAGCAATCGAATATCGATATTATCTCGCTCGAATGTCATAACTCACGAGTGCCTATTGAGTTGCTTGAGTTGATTCGCGGTAAGAAAGTGATGGTTGGTGCGATTGACGTTGCAACCAACGAAATTGAAACGCCAGAAGAAGTGGCGAACACACTGCGAGAGGTGTTGAAGTACGTTGATGCCGACAAGCTTTACCCATGTACCAACTGTGGTATGGCACCTTTGTCTCGTGAAGTATCAACCGCTAAGCTCAATGCGCTAAGTGCGGGAGCGGAGATTGTTCGTAGAGAGCTGTCTGCTTAAGTTATTCAAAATATTTTCCCCTTAGATAAACAAAAAAACCAAGAGCTCGGTTCTTGGTTTTTTTCTTAAAACAGACGTTGTAACTTCGCGCTAGTTCATTTCTAGCTGTCGAACTTCAGGATGCTTTAGCAACATCACACGAATCCAGTGATGCACCACCCACATCACCATCGCGGTGAGCAGAACCGCAACGAAAATCGAGCTGAAACGGTACAAGATCGAAAAGAACGCGTCTTTTTGTTCTGGCACCAACGAGGTCGTCAGCGGAACCGATAGGGCAGACATGGCAGAAAACGCGATAGCCGCTTTAATTTGCCCCTTTGTGAGCCACAAACAGAATGGCCCCATAGCAATGGTAAAGGCGAGCCAAAAGAGTAGCCCATGCCCATACCAACTGCCCAATATGAGCTGAACAGCCATCCCTGCGATGCAGCCTAGTGCGGTGCCGATGATGCGAATTTTTGCCATGGCGAGCGAGCCCGCTAAAGTCATTGGGGTTAGGATGATCAAAATGGAAGCTTGTGCGGATAGCGAGTCATATAAGTCCGCTACTTGGAATACGATAAACGCAGCCATCGCCACTACCCAACCCATAGCAACTTGGCTGATGTAGTCAATATCGCTTTTTACTGGGGTCGACATCTCAATGTGCTCGGCGGGGGATTTTGGCTCCGGGAACAACCAATACGCGAATGCGCAAACAAAAATATTGCTGAACGCCATCACCCACATGTTGACGTTGAACTCTTCAATATCCATGAAGTTATAGCTGGCAAAATTCAACACAATTGAACCCACCAACAGCCCCATGTAACCAAACAAATAGGTTTTCTGGTTCATCATTGCAATGCACTTGAACAGCATCATGATTCCGACGGCAACGGTCATTAATGTTGGATGAAACTGCAAGTATTCCAGCAAAAATGTGGCTTGTATGGTTGTCCACACCGCAGAGAAAAACACGATCAATAAAGCCGAAATATTAAAGTTGTCCATTCTGCCCAATATAAACAGCGGCATCATGATGGCAAAAAATCCGTAAGACCAACCGAAGATCATGCTTAGCGCGAGCCCTAAAGAGCAGCCGAACCAAATTCGTAAGGTTTTCATTGTCGCCGCCTAGTAAATGAAGTGGAACCAGCTAGCGAGGTGAATTTGTGCTTGCGCCATCAACTGCCAGAAAATGCTGTTGTCTGGGTATAAAACAATGGTAGCGCGAGAGCCGACAAACAGTGCTGGTGGCAACTCTTCGCTGCTGGTTAGGTTCACTCGTGTACGCTGCGCATCACGTACCCAGCGGTTGTTCACTTCCACTTTGGTTAGTGCGCCATTAGGCGTTTGTTGTGCGGCTGCTACACCGTAATCGCGGCTAGCTAAAGCAAAGTCGTACACCGAACCTGGGTTGGCATCAAATGTGACCAAGGCGTGGAAAGTCTTGTCTACGTTCGCGACGGATTTTTCACGAAAATCAGCGGCTACCCAGAGTGAACCTGTTGGTACAAATGTCAGCAATGGCATGTTGGTGTTTGCCATCGTGCCAACTTCTAGTTGCAGGTTGGTCACGACACCATTACTGGGAGCGAGTACCGCGGTATTTGCCAAATCAAGTTGCGCCTTTTCGATGCCGTTTTTGGCAATTCGAACGGCAGTGCTTTGACCTTTTTGATCGCCTAATTGCGCCTCAATGACTTTTAAGTTTTGTCTTTCAGCTTTAAGCGCTGCACGTGATACCTGATTTTGGGCAAAGGCATTATCGAGTGTCGATTGAGAGATGACTTTCTGCTTCGATAGTGTCAGTAAGCGGGTGTACTCGCGGTGCGCATTATCAAATGTCGCTTGGGCTCGGGCAATATTGGCAAGAGCGGCTTCGCGTTGAGAATACAGCGTTGCTTCTTTTTCATAAGCGGATTGCAGAGACAGCTTCGCCTGTTCAAGCGCAATCTTGTATTTACGATCATCAATCGTAAACAACACGTCGCCTTTTTGAACGGACTGATTATTTTCGATGAGAACGTCGGTCACTTTGCCATATACCTCGGGCGCGACTTGGACAACGTATCCTTGCACTCGTCCTTCGGTCGTTAAGGGGGCGTGGCGGTCAGCAATGATAATGTACAAAAATAGTACGATGAACAGGACAATCAAAGTTCGCATCCAGTGTTTGAATTTTTGGTCAGCCGTCATTACAAGTTCCGTTAAACATATTGGATAGCGGATTATAGAGAAGTCACTCACAATTCAGTAGAATGATAATACGAACATAAATGACCTAAAAATAGGACAATGAACATTAGTTTTGATGATATTTACCTATTCACTCAGACGGTGGTTCACGGCGGTATAAGTGCAGCGGCAGAGGCGAATCAACTACAACGCTCAAAAGTGAGTCGTCGGCTGCAAGAATTAGAGAAATCGCTCGGGGTACAGCTTTTGATTCGCACAACACGCAGCATTGAGTTGACGGAGCACGGGAAACGCTTGTTTGAGTTGGTGGGGCAGCCTATTGACCATATTCAGCAAGGTTTAAATGCCATGCACGAATATCAACAAGAGTTGACGGGCAAGGTGCGTTTAGCCATTCCTTCTGCATTGATGAGTTCTGCCGCGTTTAACGCGATCATTAGCGAGTACACAACGCGGTATCCGGAGATTTCGGTCGAGATTGAAAACCATCAAGAGAGTGTCGATCTCAAGCGTCAATCGTTTGATTTACAGCTTCTTCCGAGCGTGGTCAAAGTCACCGATGACAGCTATGTGCAGTTCAGTCTTTTGCCTTATCGTAGTCACTTTGTTGCGTCAAAAGCCTATCTAGAATCGCATCCGCCAGTAAAAACGGTGGAAGATCTTAAGCAGCATCGCCTTTTAACTAATCGTTACAATGCCGATTTGCTCGATTCAGATCTGCATGTGGCGTTGCGTTCGGATGACCTCAACTTACTGCGCTCGATGGCGATAGCAGGAAACGGCATCGCGTTTATTCCTCAAATTCATTCTAAGCCTGCATTGCGAGATGGTTTGTTGGTCGAGGTGCTGCCTCAATTCGCGCATCCGAAGCAGCATCTTACTCTGATTTATCCCTCGGCCTTATTTCTGCCCAATAAAGTCAAAGCCTTGATTGAACTGATTCGAGAGAAATTTAAATAGTCAGTTCAAACCACACTTAAATAAGGGCAAATGTGTGAGCGAAGGTCATCTTTCTAGGTTTTATTGCTCTAACATGAAAGGGTTCTGATAGATTAACAGTTGATCAACTTGTTGAGTATGGTTTGTGGTCGCACAAGATAGGAGATGGAAATGTTATCGAAAGGAAACACGGGCCTGATTGTGGTGGATGTTCAGGGCAAACTCGCTACATTAATGCATGAAAGCGACTCACTGATTGAAAATATCACGAAACTGGTAAAGGGTGCCAAAGCACTAGATTTGCCTATTCTGTGGCTAGAACAGAATCCAGAAAGGTTGGGCCCAACCGCAGAGCCGATTCGTGAAGTGCTTGAAAGCACGCATTTACCTATTACCAAGTACACGTTTGATGGTTGCAAAGAGGCGACGTTTAAGGTCGCGGTGGAGAACGCGAAAGTTGATACCTGGTTGGTTTGCGGTATTGAATCCCACATTTGCGTCTATCAAACCGCGGTTTCTCTGCGCCAGTCCGGTTATCGCGTTGAATTAGTCACGGATTGTGTATCTTCCCGAACTGCTGCCAATAAAGCGCTCGCTCTTGCGAAGCTAACCGCTAACGGTGTGGTGCTCACTGGGCTAGAAATGTGTTTGTATGAAATGGTCGAAGATTGCCGAGCACCTGAATTCAAAGAAATTCTGGCGCTCATCAAATAGTGTAATCACTGGAATCAACAACAACTTTATCTGAACACGCTATTCAAATTCTCGTTGATATCTTGGCAACATCGACTCGTTGCCAAGTAACCCGCCTTGGTGAATGTAAATCACCGTTTTATCTGTGTTCTCTTCCAACCAAGGGGTGAGGCATTGCCACATATACGGGTCGTATAACAGGTCAAATTCGAGGTCGGTTTGCTCAAAGAGTGCTTTCCATGTGATGTAATCTTCTTCGTACAAGCGGCCAAAATGGTGTTTGTTGCGCACGGTTAAAATGGTTGGGTGGCTGTTTTCACCGAGCTGGTTGAACTGTTCAGTTAAGTAATCTGCATCGCTTACGCAAGGGCAAGTTAGCACTTCTATGCCGTGTGGGCTTAAATGTTTATGAAGATATAAAGCGGTCGTGCCGGTGCCTGATGGCAGGGCGACGGTAAAATGCTCTTTACCTCTCAATCGCGTCCAATCAAGAATTTCTCGTGCTAACTGTTTGATGCCAGCTTCAGCGAGGTGGGAACGTCCGCCCTCTGGAATCAGCAATGTCGACTCATCTAATCTTCGTACCTGGTGGATGTATTCACTAGGGTGGAGTTCGCTACCGATGTCTTGCATGGCGGTGATTTTCATACCCAAATCGAGAGCGCCGCGATAGTTTCCGATGGGGGAGCTTTTTAGCCAAGATGGAATGTGATGAACATAAAACTCAAATGCCCAACCTTTAATCTGGGCGAGAGCCGCTAGCGAGTACATGGCATTAGATTGAGCGGAGCCAAAGCTTATTAACGTGGTGATGTCGGGATTTTGCTCTTCCATTAACGTCATAAACTTACGTGCTTTGTTCCCAGAGAAGTGGGAGTGGAGCATGTCGTCACGTTTAAGGAAAAATTTGCGCCCATTAAAGCTATGTTGGGTGATAGGACTTTCTAAGAGTTTCATTTCGATGCTGACGGAATAAACCGTGTCACCTTTGCCATTTTAAAAGGTGGCACAGTGTACCCGTTATTGAATGAAGATCAAAAGTATCGAGATCTTGTGTTCTACATTTCTTCGTCTTGCGACTCGCCATCAGTTACCTCGGTTGAAAGATCGATAGTAGCCACGCAGCCGTCATTTGGATGTTTATCAATAGTGAATTGCCAGCCATAACGCCGGCATAAGTCGTCCACAATCATGAGTCCCAAACCATGGCCTTCGGCATCTGGCACGGAAGAGAAGCCTTCGCCTTCATCTCTCACCGACAGTGTGGTATCGGTCATGGTGATATGAATCGTTCCCGCTGACGTGGCTGCAATGCCGTTGCGAATTAAGTTACTCAACGTAATGTTAAGCACTGCAGTAGTCGCTTTGGTTTGCGGATGCCCCAATATTTGTACATTAAATTCCAGCGATTTTTCATCGGCTTGCGCTTGGCTAAGAGCAACGATATTGTGGAGCTCTTGCTCTGAGATGGTTCGAACGGGGCTGTCGTCGGTGTTGCGTTCATATCGAACCAAACCCAACAAAGCATCAACCATGGTCGACATCTGCAAAGTGGCATCTTGAATACGGCCAATCTGACGTTCTTGAAATGACGTACTTGGGCTTCTTGCTAGCAAGCTGCTTGAACCTTTCATCACTGTGAGCGGTGTTCTCAGCTCATGACTGGCATATCGCGCAAAAGCTTGCTCACGTTTGATCACCTGATTGATTTGGCTACGATATTCATTGAGCTGAGAGGCTAACGTTTGGAACTCTTTGGCTGAACCTTCAGGGACAACAAATTTTTGTGTAGTGTCACCTTGATGGCGGTCCAGTTGTGTTTTTAGGGCACTGACAGGTTCAATGAGACGCAGAGAAAGTCTCGATAATAGGCTGCCAAAAATCAAAAGTAACCCGATGACAACCGCCAGTACCATAACGAGAACAAACATGAACTCGTTAGATGTAATTTCTATCTCATCAATCAGAGAGATCAGAATAATAGGATGTTCCTCTCCATCTTGCGTGTAGGTGCTCATGTAAATCATGCGAGTGTCTGGTTCGTCAGCAACTTCAGCGAGAAAGTACTTTTTATCTTGAATGAAGGGTTGATAGAGCTCAGGGACGAGATTGATGTCGTTGTATGCCGTTGTCAGTAAATCTAGTTTGATGATTCCGCTATCAGGATGGTTTCGAAAGTGCTCAATCGCCTCTTTTTTATCGATCATAATACGTCGTTCACCGACGCGATCTTCCGACCATAATAGCGCTCCGCTAACCAATGCGAAGCATAGCAAGCCAATCACAACCGACACTAGAAGGAAGAAGAGTTCAAGGCGTCCGGTTAAGCTTTGTGTATTGTTAAATAAGCGGCGAATCATGCCCCGGGCTCCAATCGGAAGCCGACTTTTGGAATAGTTTTCAAAACGTGCTCTTTGAATGGTTTGTCGAGCTGCCCACGCAATTGATAAATATGGCTACGCAACACATCGTTATTTGGCTCATCTTCTTGCCATAATCGGAAAGCAATCTCCTCACGTGTGACCACTTCTGGCGCGTTTTTCACCAGCATTTCTAGAATCGTGTACGTGGTTGGATTCAACGCCAACAGCTTATCTTGACGGTAGGCTTGATGCGTTTTTTGATCGATAGACACTTCGCCATACTGGAGTTTGGTTGATGCAACCGTACCGCGGTAGCGTTTAATCAATGCAGTCATGCGTGCTTCAAGAATATCGAGATCAAACGGTTTGGTGAGGTAGTCGTCGGCGCCGTGTTGGAAGCCTTTGAGCATGTCGTCTCGGCTATCAAGTGCTGTCAGCATCAACACCGGAGTGTTATTACCTGAATCGCGTAGCTTGTTGCACAGTGTTAGGCCATCCATGCGCGGCAGCATGAGGTCGAGCAAAATGATGTCAAACGCATTATCCATCGCCAGTTTTAAGCCTAGCTCACCGTTGTCGGCATAATCCAGCTGCATGCCAGCACACTCAAAATAATCAAACAACATTCCCGCTATTTCACGATTATCTTCTACCAAAAGTACACGCTTCATTTATTCTTATCCAATCTCGATAAATTCGAATGTTGATCTTAACGAACATTATTCACTATAGGTGTGAAAAAGTTGTCGACGATGATTTTCTCACCTTTGTGTCGGTTTTCAATGTCTAGCTTGAATACCGTCTTATTATCCAAGTAAATCTACGATCTTTTGTTCATATCTATCAATTTCTCTTGATGTATAAATGGGGTAGATTATTTGATTCTGTTAACTCTATATAAAACATGAAGATACTAAATTATTTATGTGACCTTGAGCACATTGTTAGTAATTACTGATTTTTTACTGACTCACTCATAGAAAAAGTTCTTACTTCTCTTAAGTCCCTTTTTTAATTATGGCTATTGCTTTTAAATACAAACGCTTAGATTCTCCTTTTTGAGATAATTCAATTAAATCAATGGCTTCATGTATAAGCGAAAATCTGCATTATTTTATTTTTATTAATAAAACTACATTTTCTGTTCTTGCTCTGTTCATAAATGAAAGCCTTCCATTAACTTTACTTGTTTAAAATCCATGATCCTTCCAATGCTTAATGCCAGATAAAAATCAATTTGTGAGGCGATCATGTTTAACAGTATACGCACTCGAATTGCTGTCAGTGCGGGTGGGGCAATGGCCTTCACTCTATTGATTGCAATGGGTATGACAACCAATGCGTTCACTCAAGTGAATGAACAAATCACTACAAAAGTAAAATCTCAACTGACCGAAGCCACCACGACCGACCTGAGTAATACGGCGATTCAGCAAGGGCTGAATATTTCCAACCAGTTAGAACCAGTGTTGGCGAACTCAAAGCAAGCGCGTTCAATTATCGAATTAAGCGCAGAGACGACCGCGACGCCAGACATTATTGTTAAACAGTTTATTGCGTCACTAGAAGCTCAGAACAAAGCTGTGTTTGCTGGTTACATGGTATGGGAAAAGCCATCGTGGGTTGAGCAACGATTCAAGACAAAAGCCTTGGCTTTAATAGCGAAGGCTACTTAGCGCCATTCTTTTCGCCAAATTCGCACAACAGTTTTGATGTCGTGGCGATGGATAGCTTTAGCAATACTGAATTAAACAACAACGGTGAGCGTAAAGACGATTGGCACTTGATGCCTTACGAAACGGGCAAAACGTTCGTGATGGAACCGTACATGTATCCGGTTCGCGGCAAACAAGAACTGATCACGACCATCAGCCAACCAATCAAGTTACGTGGCGAGATCATCGGCTCTCTCGGTTTTGATTTGTCATTGAACGAGTTACAAAGCCAAAGTGAAGATTACGCGAGCGACTTGTTTGATGGACAAGGCCGAATTCTGATTTCTTCGTGGAAAGGCATCACACTGGCGAACAGCAGCCAAGCGGATCAAGTGGGCAAGAAAGTTTCTCATGAGTTGGCGTCTCAATGGGCTCGTATTCAATCCATTGCGAAACAAAAAGGCGCAGGCCTTGTGACGTTTGGCGGGGATGAGTATGCGATTACTGCAATTGAAACCAGCGATGCACCTTGGATCGTTATGGTGTCGGTTCCCAGTAGCTTCCTTAAAAAGAACGTGGATGACTACGAGCGATGGAGTGAAGAACAAAGTGCAGAAGCTCTTGAAAAGGGAGTGTGGGCAGGGATTATTGCGGCTCTGATTGGTATTGTTGCGATGACGATGATCGCGACCTCGTTGGGCAAAGTGTTAACTAACTTAGTGGAGCGTTTTAAAGACGCAGCACAAGGCGAGGGCGACCTAACTTACCGCATTGAGGTGAAAGGTAAGGACGAAACCGCCCAACTGGCGCACTGGTTTAATACCTTCCTCGCTCGCATTCAGGAAATGCTTTTAACCGTAATGGCGACGGCAGACCAAGTTGATAAAAACGCAAGTGAAGGCCATGCTCGCGCGGCGGCTTCGAGAGATCAACTGAACGTTCAAGTGAACGAAGTCAACTCGCTAGCAACGGCGATTAATGAGATGAGCGCAACCGCACAAGAAGTGGCAAATTCTGCGGTACAAGCAGCAGCGGCGGCAAGCCAAGTTCAAAGCAATAGCGCGAATGGCATGTCGCGTATGGACAATGCTGCAAGCGCAGTGGATAACCTCGCTTCGCAAGTGAATGATGCACAGCACCAGACGCAGAATTTGGTGGCTTCAAGCACGGCGATTCAGGGGATTCTGAGTGAGATTGGTGGCATTGCCGATCAAACCAACTTGTTGGCTCTGAACGCTGCGATTGAAGCTGCGCGTGCTGGTGAAGCGGGTCGTGGTTTTGCTGTGGTAGCCGATGAAGTCCGCAACCTTGCAACGCGTACACAAGGCTCGACAGAAGAAATTCGTGCAATGTTGGCTCGTTTGGAGCAAGAAACGCAATCAATCGTCGTGTTAATGGAGCAAAGCCAGAAGCAAGCGGTGGATACCAAAGAAGAAACACAAGCAGCGCAGTTGGCGTTGGCCGAAATAAACCAAGCTATTGAAGTGATTAATGATATGAATAATCAGATCGCTTCAGCGGCAGAAGAGCAAAGTTCGGTGTCGGAAGAGATCAACCGTAATGTGGTTGTGATTAATGATACGGCGATGGAAGTGATGGATACCATGTCATCTTCTGTAGCGATCAGTAACGAACTGACAGTAAAAGCCAGTGATCTTCACGGTGAGTTGAGTAAGTTCAAGTTGTCTTAATCAAGTAAGTGAGAGAGTTTAACCCAACTTAAAACGTTTACTTCTCACAAAAAAAAGGCTCCAGAGTTACCTCTGGAGCCCTTTTTAATGCTTGTTTTGAACTATGAAGCGGGAGTGGCTTGCTGTTCACCAGTTGCTTTTAAGCGTTCGATTTCTGATTCAGTTTGCCACTTACCGTTGTAAAGGTATTCACGCTCAGGAAGCGGGGCATTTGACGCCCTTAAATCAAATACCTCATCGGTTTGATATTCTTTACTACAAACAGGAATACTAAAGAGCCTTGATTCTGGCTTTGCTTCAAACAACTTTTTATGGTCATCGACCTCGGTACAATTCAGTTTGTAGACCTTTGACAGTTGCGCGACCATGGATTCTAAATCCGCTTCAGTTTTAAAGAAAACATAACAATCGAATCGATCTTGTGAGCGAAAGATAGTCTTATGAGCAGTATCTCGATATCTGCATATGTCATGCTTAAAATAGAACTGGATCACTTTCCTTTTCTTGTTGTAGTCCGCAAAAAGCCAATCTTCTCGTTCGCCCACTTTAACTTCTGTTCGTTCATCAGGCTGGCGTTTTAACATACCAAATGAAAGCAAAATGAAGGCACCTGCTCCAGCTAACGCCATCGGACCAACCAGTGCTACCATAATCACACACACCACTGCACCTATCCAGCCAACAGCTTGCGTAGCGGTATTTACCCATTTAGGCATATTGCGACGCTTTTTCATCACAAAGCCTTTATCTGAAAAAATGTAGTCATATCGATAATCGAGGCCAATCGTAAGGTAAAAAGCTCCAGACACCATCACCGACAAAATAAAAGAAAAAATAGTTACGCCAACCGTGTCACTCGTGTGTATAAACAAAGTTAATAGGAATGGGGCGATCACAAATGGAAACGCAAAAAGTTTAAAGTAATAGCGAAATGGTTCCTCTACATCATACTTATGCCAAGTTGTTACATTATCACCTGCGAGTATTTCCTGCTCTTGCGCCTCTTGATAAACTGCTAATTCTTCTGGGGTGACGTAAAATGGTGAATATGCCAAGGGTTACTCCTTAAAACCTAATGTGCCAACAACTGAGGTGAGTGACTTTTTAATGATGTTTTGTTTGGTATTGTCTGAAATTACGCTATGAGTTGCACTCTGTTTTACGCTATTTTGGAACCAATACTCACGCTTTGATGGGGCATCATCTTCCACATCATACGCTACTTGCATGGCAAGGTATTGATCGGTCTCTTTAATCGGCAATGTTACCTTATACACCAGTAACTCTTTGCTAGCTTGGCTCTGTGTTTGTAGCGTGACTAAATCTGCGTTTTGATACCAAGAGCCGGACGTCAAATCATCTTCTGTTGCCTTGGTGTTGGTACTCACTGTAACACCATTCGTTGCAGCACGATGTGGCAGCTGAATATGCACTTCCAAGCCAACTAGCTCATGATGCGTATAGCCTGGATAAGCCTGTATTTTTTCAATAGGCTGATGGTATACCGTTGGCTGTTGAATAATAGATTGTAAGTCAAACAGTGCTTGTTGCACCAATGCTGAATTGTGCTTCTCTCTTTCGGGCAAGCTTGCAGATTGGCTCCACTGAGTACGACTCGGGTGATAACCCCAAGGCAGTTTATCTAACCATTTTTGGAAATCATCTTGTTTCAGTTTGTTGAGTTTATAATTGATGGCTAGGTATGTAACTGTAAGAATAACTAAAGCTGCCGTTATTGGGCCTCCAAAAAGTAAGTTAGTCGAAAAAGTACCAGTAGAGGCTCCTACGAACTGAAACGCACCAATCGCACCAGTTAAACCAAGCGTTACGGTATTTGCTAAATACAATTTGCTTTCGAGACCATAAACGTCATCTACACTCTGCCAAGAACGGTAAGCCTCAATACCTGAAGCCAGCGCTCCTAAAGCACCTGTAATCGCGAGCCATTTATTAAAAACTTTTAAGTCATCTAGAATCAGGTTTTCAAAGCCTTTTGTATTTCTGTCTACTAAATTTTTAAGAGTTTTTAGCGAATGCTCTCTGAGCTCGTCACTGCCCTTAACCTTATCCCATAGTTTCCCAGTACGAATGCCCGTCCAAGCTCCGGCAGTGTAAAAAAGCTTTTGTTGAATATCTAAGAAATCATCTTGAGACATGAGCCCTGTTTCTTGAATACTGTTCATTGCATCAGCAAGTGCGAGGCAGTTAAAAATCAGAGCTAAGAAGCCTAAACCACCCACATCTTCAAACCGTTTCTTAAGGTTGTTTAATCTGTTATCCCATATGTCTTTACGCATTTGAATTGTTGCCTCAAGTACGTCATCTGGAAGTTCTATATACTGTGGGTATTCCAACGTCGCAACGGCTAAACTTTTTTGAAGGTGCCGTTGTTGTTTTAAGGCTTGTTTATATTGTTGTTTTGATACTGTTTTATCGCCTTTATTAAAAGCAGCTATAATGGCCTTGTTTTGGTTTGAGGCAACCACTCTTTTATCATGGTTAGACTTCCAATCACCAAAACCTTGCGCATAGTTTTTATTGATTTTGACAGCAGTATTGGTAGCTAAACGTTCAGCGAACACTGCTCGCCAATAAAAGCTATTTCGAGTTAAAGGCTTTGAGAAAACGGGCATGATTAGAAGTGAAGCTTGAGAAGTAAAGCTAACTCCTAATTTTAGTGCACTCTTCATTATTGCGCTGTTTGCGGCTTTGAAGATTATATCTAGTTCCTTAAATCCTTTCGCGATGTCTTTTAAAAACTCGGTTTCTGCAGTATTTGGGTTAGAAATAAAGTCCATTACTTTTGCATACATACCCACACGATTACTTGCTGCCGAAACGTAGTCCATAAATTGTTTGTCTGAGCTTTCAGTGTCTGGAACAATTTTGGCGACGTCTACTTCACCTACCTGATTTGAAACTTGTTCAGGAATTAACTTCTCCACTTGTTTAAAGAGACTACGACTAAATCCGGAAGTGTAGAGAGCGAGTAAACTGGTTGGTTTCTCCCATTGGCTTTCTGCCCATTGGCGGTCTTCTTCTTGCATCACCAGAGTAAATGACTCAACGGCTTGCTTGTGCAGTTGATACAAGCTGTACTGCGTGTCTTCGCTGTATAGGTCGAAGGTTCTCTCGAGATGATGAGGTGTCAAGGATTCCATTACAGCAATAAAATCCCTTTTTACCCAGACAACTTGGGCTAGCAAGGTTTCTTTTTGTTCTGACAGCTCTTGCATTTCGCTCAGCATTTGCTTCCAGTTGAGCTGCTTGCGCCAGCGTTCAGTCGCTATCCATTGTTCGTATTTACCAAATCGACTCGCAGAAATTCGATATTTGTCCTGTATTGCTTTGGCAATGTCACTTTGGGTATGTTGGTGTGATTCAATCGCTCCAGCGGAAAATTTAGCAGGATAGCCTGATTGAACTGAGCTTTTATTCTGCTCTGCCAAATCGAGTTGACTGGATGAGTCATAATATTCTGCCATGTCGGTATAAAACGACAGCTCTTCACTGTTACGTTTAACGCTAGCTGGCATGTCTATATTGTCGCTTGCCCCGAACATGCACAGCTGCATGGCGGTCTGCATTAAGTTCCACTGGTTTGAAAACTGGTCAATGAAAAGGCGGTAGGGACTTGCAGCGCCAACAAAATGCAGCGACATATCTTGAATGTCTGCGGCGTAATCTTTTATCGCGACGAAGTAGCCCGATTCTTCTTCTGGAATTGAAGAGGTTAAATCACTCTCGGCTGCGACAGGTTTAAAGATAGAACCATCTTCATCAGCTTTGGTAGTGATGCCGGAATCCGCAAAACGCCCATCATCAACGGCGGAAGATTCAATATCAGCCACTTGAGTTAATTTATCTATTGGGGCAATGTTGTGCTGATTCTCGTTTTCAGACAGAACAATGGTTTGCATGCGATCGATATGATTACTCGGATTGTTAAGTACTCGCATGAACGTGTGCCATGTCCACCTGTGCTCAGAGAAACAAATCGATAGTACGCTTCCGTTGACGTAAGTAAGGAAGGGCTTTGCATCTTGTGGTGTCCCACGCTGTTCTGATTTTGGGCTTTCTGACTCTCCCAACTTATAGAGCGTGAATTGCGTTCCTTTGATTTCGTATTCGTCTAAGCTTTTGTTAATTGAATCATAGACATACAGCCAACCGTCGCGTAGTTGACGCAGGGTGTAGCCAACGGTATTGAGTTTGGCTGGGCCTTGGCCTTTCCATTCTTCTGGCAAACCAAAAGGTTGTGTTTCTTCCGTTTCTAGCTGATCGATGGCGTAGCGAACAGGGATGAAGTGTGCCGGTAAAGCCTCTGTTGGTTCTTTCTCGTTTTTTAAATTGAGAGGTTCTGGTTCTGACGGCGGTGGCGGATCGATTTTTTTTGTTTCTCCCTCCCAAAACATACTGCGCTTTGGGGGTGAGCCTGCAAGATCATCGGATTCCGTGGTTGGAACGATATTCAGCGATTTCAACGTGCCATCGCTTTCAAATGCCTGAACGGCTTCTTCGTGGGTATAGCTGTTGTCGTGCCAGAACATCGAAGTTTTTGGAGGAAGTGGATTACTCATCGTTAGCCCATGTTTAAGAGTTTTACTCTATTACGCAAATATCGAACCAAAATAAAGCAATTAAAAATCAATGAGTTAGTTTTCTATTATTTTTCTTCAATCAAATAATTGTTTGTTTTTCCAATAAGTTGGTTGGTGTTTACCATTTTTTGTATTGATTGAATCAAAGTTTGAGTTGTGAGTGATACCTCAATGAACCGACAAAACAAAAGGGCTCCAGAGTTACCTCTGGAGCCCTTTCTAGTATTTAAGTGCTAAAGAATTAACGACGCTTTGGTTTACGTTGACCAGCTGGTTTGCCTTGTCCTTGTGGGCGACCTTGACCTTGCGGCTTGCTGCCTGCCGGGCGGTTTGAACCGTTTCCGCTGGGGCGTTGGCCGTTGCTAGCAGGGCGTTGACCACCTTGTGCTTTGCCAGAACCGTTACGGTTGCCAGATGGTTTACCATCTTTTGAACCGCCTTCAGAGCGTTTGTTCAAATGACCACCGAAGCCCGGTTGGTTTTTGGTATGTTTGGTTGCAAAGCGGTTTGCCCCGTGACGACCAGATTTACGACGTTGTGCAGGTGTTTGTGCTTCAATGTCTTCCGCAGGAACGAGACAGCCTTGTTTGTCACCAATCAAATGTTTTTTACCCATGCTGATTAGGGCTTCACGGATCATTGGCCAGTTTGCTGGATCGTGGTAACGCAACAGCGCTTTATGTAGGCGACGTTGACGTTCACCTTTTGCTACAGGTACATCTTCACGTTTTTTATACTTCACTCGTTTCAGAGGGTTTGTCTCTGAGTAGTACATCGACGTTGCATTACACATCGGCGATGGGTAGAAGTTTTGTACTTGGTCACACTCGAAGTTGTTTTTCTTCAGCCACAGAGCAAGGTTCAGCATGTCTTCGTCTTCTGTGCCTGGGTGCGCAGAGATAAAGTAAGGGATTAAGTACTGCTTCTTACCCGCTTCTGCGCTGTACTTCTCGAACATCTCTTTAAAGCGATCGTACGTGCCCATACCCGGTTTCATCATAAGATCAAGAGGGCCTTTCTCTGTATGTTCCGGTGCAATTTTCAAGTAACCACCTACGTGGTGAGTCACGAGCTCTTTCACGTATTCTGGTGATTCAATCGCAAGGTCATAGCGTACGCCAGATGCGACCATCACTTTCTTCACGCCTTCTACTTTACGCGCCTCGCGGTATAGGTCGATGGTGTGTTTATGGTCTGTATTTAACTTGTTACAGATGCCCGGGAATACACAGGATGGACGACGACAGTTCGCTTCCGCTTTTGGATCTTTACAGCCCAGACGGTACATGTTTGCAGTCGGCCCACCAAGATCGGAAATTGTGCCGGTAAAGCCCGGAACTTTGTCGCGAATTTCTTCAATTTCGTTAATGATTGACTCTTTCGAGCGGTTTTGAATGATTCGGCCTTCGTGCTCGGTAATCGAACAGAAAGAACAGCCACCAAAACAACCACGCATGATGTTCACAGACGTTTTGATCATGTCATACGCTGGAATTTTCGCTTTGCCGTACATAGGATGAGGAACACGCGCGTAAGGCAGGCCAAACACAAAGTCCATCTCTTCGGTCGTCAATGGGATTGGGGCTTGGTTTACCCAAAGTTCACGATCACCATGGCTTTGAAGTAACGCTCGACCAGAGTACGGGTTTGTTTCTAAATGCAATACACGACTTGCGTGGGCATAAAGAATGCGATCGTTTCTTAGTTTTTCAAACGAAGGTAAGCGAACCGCAGTTGTCGCAGCATCGTGGCGTGATGGGCGAATCGTGATTGGTTGTGCAACTGGCTCATCTTTTTTAGTTTCACACTGAGTTTCTACTTCGTATGGGTTCTTTGGTACGAACGCTTCTTTACGAGGTTTTTCAATGCGAGAAGAATCGATAACCGTGTAGCCTTCTGGCGCGGCTGGCAAGTTCACGGCAGTACCACGAATATTAGTCATGGTGCTGATGTCTTCGCCATTTGCGATGCGATGCGCTACTTCTACAAGTGCACGTTCTGCGTTACCGAAAAGTAGGATGTCTGCTTTTGCATCAAATAGTACCGAACGGCGAACTTTATCTGACCAGTAATCGTAGTGTGCAACACGGCGTAGGCTGGCTTCGATACCACCTAAAACAATAGGTACTTCTTTGTAAGCTTCACGACAACGCTGAGAGTAAACCAAAGTCGCGCGGTCTGGGCGTTTGCCACCTTCGTTGTTTGGTGTGTACGCGTCATCGTGACGAAGTTTTTTATCCGCGGTGTAACGGTTGATCATGGAGTCCATGTTACCCGCAGTGATCCCGAAGAACAGATTTGGCTTACCAAGCTGCATGAACGCATCTTTGTTTTGCCATTCTGGTTGAGCAATGATACCGACACGGAAACCCTGCGCTTCTAGCAGACGGCCAATGATAGCCATACCAAAGCTTGGGTGATCTACGTAAGCGTCACCGGTTACGATGATAATGTCACAGCTATCCCATCCTAGGGCGTCCATTTCTTTGCGACTGGTCGGCAAGAAAGGTGCCGTACCAAAACACTCTGCCCAGTATTTTTTGTACTCATGAATAGGAGTGATGTTATTGGTCATATTTTGCTCTCTGTTCCAGGGAGCGCGAATTATAGCGATTTGAGGATCAGGTATCTATACCAAACTCATCTATTCAAGCTTAGTTCATCGAGTTTTATTTGGTTTGCAAAAATATCAAGGCTATATCGGCGATTTTATGTCTAATATCACCTTGAAAGCCTCATGGTTATAGGTCGAGTCGTGAAAAATGTCGCAATGTTAATACAACCAATAAGCAATGATGTGCTTATTAAAAACAACGCCTATAATCAAATTAATGCATAGGAAAATGCAAAAAGCCGAACAAGCTCTGAAAAGGTTCTAAGTCGATTGGCTTACGTTGCCAGAATCTATTTTACAAGAGGATCAGCAGGTCCCAAATGGAATAAGGCACGTTGACTACGAACCTTGAGCATGAGGCTAATTAAAAAGGGGGCTAGGGAATGAGTGACTCAACAACAATAGCACATGAAAAAGTGCAACCGACATCCAATCCGACTCCAGTGATTGAATGGTCTTACAAGATTGATACTCGCGAGTTCGAATGCGACCAGCAAGGAATGGCAAATGCTTTTGGGTTAAATACGCCAGTCACCTGCTTAGATGATTTGTTTGAGCACATGCTGATGGGGCAACAGGAAACACTAAGGCAACGAATTTTAGAAGTGGAGCTCCTAGGTGGGCAAGGTCGTTTTTCTTGTTGCATGATGCTTAATGAAGCTCGCTTAATACATGTCACAATTAGCTTTGAAAAGCTCAATGAGCGTATTGTTCAAGGCTCTATCATCCCTCAATTGACGATCACTGGCTGCGAAGAGTTAGCGAAAATTCTCGAAACGATTTTTGATTTACCGAATGTAGGGGTTTTAGTCGCGGACGAAGACACCCGAATCTTGGGTTGTAACCGTGCCTTTGAATTGCAAATGGGTTATCAAAACCGTGATTTGGTTGGACTTAAAACCTATATCTTTAGCACATCTCACCATAGTCAGGCGTTTTACGACCAGCTCTGGCAACATATTGATGATGAAGGATACTGGAGCGGTAATTTATTGAGTAGAACTGCAAATGGTAGTAATCAGGCGCATCATCTTTGTATCTATCGACTAACATTTCATTCTGGACGGATTCTTTATCTCGGCTTCTCTACTGACATTTCGGCTTCCTTGTTGTGGATGAAAAGTCGCTGTGAACAACAACATGATTGGTCAGCTTTTTTGCCTTCTAGAGAAGAGTTCGAACTGCAATTAGCTAATTTGGCGAACGAAAGTGGGAGTAAAGAACTCAATATCGTCATGACTCTCAGACCAAATTTTTCTGAAAAATGCTTACTTGAACAGCAACTAGGCTTCGCCGATTTTATTATGCGAAGCCGCTACACCAGTATAGCGGGTCAACTTTCTAGGGATGTGTTTGTTGTCTGTTTACAAACTCCTCACTGTCAATGGCTAAGTCCTTTACGTTTGATTCAAATTGCAATGAAAGGGTTCTTCACTGAGCTTAGGAATGAAATGGGAACAAAAATGCATACCACTATCGTTGAGGGACAAACGGGAGTGTCAATCCTCGGCTATGATACAAACAGGCCAAAGCAAGCGTTAGCGCATGCAGCCCAGGCGATGTTGTCCTCACTTTCTGGAGAAGGTGGCTATTTTAATTTTTATAATAGTGAGCTTCATTCTGAGTTAGTAAAACGCCAGCATTTAGAGGCGTTTTTGGAAGCGCAAATCGACAGTGGGCTGGTGGATGTTCATTTTCAACCAATAATTGATAGCCGAACTGGTAAAGTCGTTAAGTTCGAGGCCTTAGCGCGCTTTTATCATGAAAGTGATGCCTATAGCACTCAAGAGATGATTACTGTTATTGAAGATTTAGAGTTGATTGCGGCTCTGGATGATGAGGTTTGTCAAGCCGCGCTCAAACACTTTCCGCGCTTGCAAGACATATATGGCGAGGAAATAGGGTTAACCATCAATCGCTCACTGAATACTAAATTGGATTCGCTCCAGGTTCTTCAGCGTTCGCATGACCTAATTAAAGCCAGTGGTGTCGATCCTAAACGAGTCACGATTGAGCTGACGGAAACAGCGTATTTTGAGCAAGACGAAGAGCATACCCAAGCGCTAGAGCAAGTGCGCAAAGAGGGCATTAAAATTGCGATTGATGACTTCGGTACAGGGTATTCTTCTTTTTCTTACCTAGAGAAAGGGCAGTTTGATTTACTGAAAATCGACCGAAAATTCGTTAAGAACATTCAGCATGGCAATACCAGTTATAATATTGTCAAAATGGTCACTGATCTTGCTCAGCAAATGAATGTAAAAGTGGTTGCCGAGGGCGTGGAGTCAGAACAGGAGCTTCAAACATTGGCTGAAATAGGTGTGGATTACATGCAAGGCTTTTTGTTCTCTCGTGCTCGGCCTGTCGATTTGATGGAGAAAGCGGAAAGTTACGAACATTTGTTTTCGGGTGTTGCTGTCAAACCAAAACAAGATGATGTATTGCAATCACTGAGCCATGAAGAGGTAAGGCACCTTGATCCCGGGGAACCATTATCGTTGGCGGTGGAATATATGAATTTAAGTCCAAGTTCGCCGTTGGTTGTCATTAACGAAAAGCGCTGTGTTGGTTTAGTTACCAAAGAGCAAGTTAACTTACACTTAACGCCTTCCATGGGGACCGAATTAGAGACTGAGCGAGAAAATTGGATTTGGAAACGCCCAGTGAACCAGGTAATGAGCACGGAATTTGTGCTCGTCAATGCGCACTTATCTGTTGCTGCTATTCGAGAACTAATCAAAACAGGCATTCGCTTCCCGTGGGTTTTATGTGATGAAAAAGAAGAATACAGAGGCGTGTTAACTCAAGAAGATGCGTTGAAGTATCTCGCTTCTTGTTGAATAAAAAGTCTCGCTGTTCTAGTACATTTGGGGATAGACTTTCGGTGGTTTGACGATAGGTGATTTGATATTATCGCCACCCCAAAATGACTTTTAAGCGTGCATTTAACATGATTCAACAATTGCTGGTTACTTTTCCTCCGATGCTATTTGGCGCGCAAGCGCTACTGACTTTGCTTCTCATCAAGGGCGATATTTGTCCGGGTCAGAGAGGCCGTCTTCATAAAATGTTGCCAGCAGTGGCGTTATTGTGGCTCGCGGTTGCTTCTCTTCGCATTGAAGCATTTATGATCGTGTTCGCTATTTTCTATTTCTACTCTCAGGTTCAAACCAAGAAAACGCGTGAAAAAGGCCCTCTTTGGGCGATGCATTTAGCGAATGGTTTGGCTTTTGCGTATGTAAGTATTCAAGCATTTGAACAGCCAAGCTGGCCTGCGTCTATTGCGATGGCAATAATGATATTTTTCCTTGGGGCGTCATTTTCTCAATTGCTTCTGACTATCGCTCGTAGCAGATTGCAGGCATTTCACCGCATTTTGCCCGTTACGGGCATTGTGTCTGGAATGCTGCTGGTGATCGCAACTCTATTTGCTTCTTACCAGTTAAATGAAGCGACATTGAGCGCCGCAACACAACCAATTTTATTGTCTTTAGCCATGCTCATTTCTTCAATCATTGTTTGGTGCTGGCATATCTTCACACATAAAAAACCGGAAAAGGTTCAACTGAGTGTCGCCCTGTTGCTCGCGCTCGCGTCAATGACGAGCCTACAAGGTTTATTCTCTCTGGCGGCTTAATCTCGAGTCGAGAAACAGATCAATACTGCTTGTACTCAAGTCCTTTCTAGGTTGCTTGAGTATAAGGCACTAACGTTTTGGATCGCGCTCACTTTAAATTCACGTGATTACGTCTACGCTTGTTTATATACCTTGTCGAAGAGGAGAGTCGCGATGGATTTAAGCAATGTAGGTAATTTGGATAGCATTATTTTGCTAGGTATCGTCAATGAAAAGCTACGTTTAGAGTGCGACAGTTTTGACGAGTTAGTATCGGTGTATGAAATGGATGTAGAGTCCGTAGTAGGCAAGCTTGATATGCTTGGTTATCAGTACGATCCATTGACCAACCAATTTAAAGTATATCAACGCTAAACCTTCTTAATTCATATCCCTAAGCCATCTTGATTCCGTCAAGGTGGCTTTTACATTGTAGCCTTGCGGTTGCGAAAAAGGCTTGTAAGTAACGTTTATCTTTCTCTGAGTGACGCGTTGCAGCAAATAAGCGACGCCATAAGCCTTGGCCAAAAGGTTTACTGGTAATAAGCCCTTGGCGAGAAAATTCAGAAATCGCCCAATTTGGCAGTGCTGCAACCCCTAATCCTGCGGAGACCATTTGCACTAACATCAGAGTATTGTCGGCTTGCTTCCATTTGGCGGGCTCTACACCCGCTGGCTGCAAGAAGTGTTTTACGACGTCTAGCCTTTGTTTTTGAACCGGATAAGAGAGCATGGTTTGATCTGCGAGATCTTGCGGATCAATAACTTCTTTTTCCGCCAGTGGGTGGTTGGTCGCGGTAATTAAGCGCATTTCAAAGTCGAATAAAGGTTCATAATGCACTTCAGAACGAGGTTGAATATCTGACGTGATAACGAGATCCAACTCGCCAGCTAACAGTGCAGGAAGTGGTTCAAAGCCAAAACCTGATGAAAAATCCAGTGTTACGCTAGGCCAGGCAAGTTGATATTCCCTAAGAGCAGGCATGAGCCATTGGAAACATGAGTGACATTCAATCGCCATATGCAACCGACCATTGACGTCTTCTTTCAAGCTTGCCAAATCATTTTCTGCTCTTGCGAGTTTGGGAAGAATATCTTCCGCAAGACGCAATAGGATTTCTCCCTCTGAAGTGAACTTTACCGGACGAGTTTTTCTAAGGAATAATTGTCCCCCAATCCGCGCCTCTAAATCTTTGATCTGGTGAGACAAGGCTGATTGAGTGAGATGCAACGCGGTCGCCGTCGCGGTTAGAGAGCCGGTGTCTCGAAGCGAAGTGAGTGTCCGCAAATGTTTTAGCTCTATCATGAATTCCTTTCATCCTTTGTTGCTCGCTATGAACAGAATAGCAATCGTATAAATAACTTAACGACAAAAAATGGATATGTAAACGTCTAGACGTCTATTTGTTGTGTTTATTTGCGAATCATGTCTCCTCATGATGAATTTTTTTAATAAACAAGTTGAATAAATGGACGTTGTTCAAACCGCAGATGAGAGCGATAGTTTAGCCATCCAGACATCTTTTATGACGAAAGATACTCTGACCCAAACAAATTGAACAAGATTGAAAAAGGAATAGGGACATGGCTACAACAACGCACGTACTAGGTTATCCACGCATCGGTGAAAAACGAGAATTAAAATTCGCTCAGGAAAAATACTGGCGCGGAGAAATTGATCAAGCAGAACTTAAAAAGGTTGGAGCAGATCTGCGCGCTAAAAACTGGCAAACGCAAACAGATGCTGGCTTGAGTTTTACCACCGCTGGCGATTTTGCTTGGTACGATCATGTACTGACGACCACGTTGTTACTGGGTCACGTGCCAAAACGTCACGCAGACGGTTTCCCTGATTTGGATACGCTATTCAAAGTGGGTCGCGGTCAATCTCAAGCGGGTTGCGGCTGTGCGGGCGCTGCAGCATCGGATATGACCAAGTGGTTCAACACAAACTACCACTACATCGTACCTGAATTTAGCAAGGACGATACATTTGAAGTGAGCTGGCCTCAACTGTTTGAAGAAGTCAACGAAGCAACCCAAGCTGGGCATAAAGTGAAGCCAGTTTTGCTTGGCCCAGTCAGTTATCTTTACTTAGGTAAAGAGGTAGAAGAAGGGTTCGATCGCCTGACGCTACTGCCACGATTGCTTACGGCTTACCAAGCTATTTTGGCAAAGCTCGCGAGTCAAGGTGTTGAGTGGGTTCAGATTGATGAGCCAATTTTGTCACTAGAGCTTGAAAGTCAGTGGGCTGATGCGTTCAAGCTAGCGTACCAAGTGATTCGAAGCGATGTAAAAGTGCTGCTAACGACGTACTTTGACTCTATAAGCGATACGCTAGACAAAATTGTAAAGCTACCAGTGGATGGTTTACATATCGATTTATCTGCCGCGCCTCAGCAGCTTGACGACGTGGTTGCCAAACTACCGGAGGGTTGGGTGCTGTCTGCTGGCGTGGTCAACGGTCGTAACGTGTGGCGCTCGGATTTGAGTGCGCAACTTGAACGCCTACAGCCAGTAAAAGAAAAACTGGGCGACAACCTTTGGGTGGCGAGCTCATGCTCTTTGCTACATAGCCCGGTTGATCTGGAACTGGAAACAGAACTAAGTGAGGAAGTGAAAAGCTGGTTTGCGTTCGCAAAACAAAAAGTGACAGAAGTCGCTTTGCTTGGCCGAGCACTCGACGGTGATCAAAATGCGATTCTCGCTTGTGATACCTATAGCCAGCCAATCAAAGCACGTAAAACGGCAACACATGTGAATAAGCCCCAAGTGCAAGCTCGTTTAAACAGTATTACAGCGTCACTTGCCGAGCGCAGCGCACCTTACGCGGAGCGTGCTGCGCATCAAGCTGAAGTGTTGGGTTTACCTTTGCTGCCAACCACGACCATCGGCTCTTTCCCTCAAACGGGTGAAATCCGTGTTCAGCGCAGTGCTTATCGTACTGGTCAGTTATCTGAGTCCGACTATATCCAGGCACTTAAAGGACACATTGCGGATGCCGTAAAACGCCAAGAAGCGCTCGACCTAGATGTACTTGTGCATGGTGAAGCAGAACGTAACGACATGGTGGAATACTTCGCGGAGAATTTGGCGGGCTTCCAAACGACGAAATTTGGTTGGGTGCAGAGTTATGGCTCGCGCTGTGTGAAACCTGCCATTGTGGTTGCCGACATTGAGCGTGAAAAGCCGATTACGGTTGAATGGTCGACGTACGCACAATCGCTAACCAGCAAGCAGATGAAAGGCATGTTAACTGGCCCAGTGACGATTCTATGTTGGACGTTCCCGCGTGAAGACATCACACGTCAAGAAATCGCGCAACAACTGGCATTAGCACTGCGTGATGAGGTTTCTGATTTACAAGATGCAGGCATCAATATCATTCAAATCGATGAGCCTGCGATTCGTGAAGGTCTGCCGTTGAAAAAGCGCGATCACAAAGCGTATTTAGAATGGGCGGTGGATGCATTTAAGATCTCGGCAGCGAGTGCAAAACCAGAGACTCAGATTCACACTCACATGTGTTACAGCGAGTTCAATGAAATCATCGATTCAGTCGCGGCGCTCGATGCGGATGTGATTACCATTGAAACGTCACGCTCAAATATGGAACTGCTTAAAGCGTTTGAAGAGTTCAATTACCCGAATGAAATCGGTCCAGGTGTTTATGACATTCACTCACCAAACATTCCGACGGAAGAGTGGATTGAAGGCTTAATCAAGAAAGCGGCAGAAAAGATTCCGGTACAACGTTTGTGGGTGAACCCAGACTGTGGTCTGAAAACACGTAACTGGGCAGAGACAGAAGCAGCATTGGCGAACCTCGTGTCAGCGGCGAAGAAACTTCGTGCTGAGCTGGCGTAAGGCACCTTTTTAGCAAATAAAAAACGGAGATTGTTGTCTCCGTTTTTCTATTCTTAGCCGTTCATTTTCGTCGTTATACTATCCCGCAATAGCGGATGAATTGCTCGTATCGAAAACAACGCACTCACTGTGACTATTTCATTTGAGTACAAGTTTGCGCGGAAACCAACTCATCTGCCATCAACTGACCGCGAGAGTTACGCACTTTAATACGGTACATTAAGCCCATATCAATTTGCTTACGAACTTCCGGGTTATTGCAATAGGTGTAGATACTGGTATTCAGTACTTGATTTAACGGCTTTGCACCGAGTGCGTCATCGTTATAAATCATCATCATTTCAACAACATTTTTGTTGGATGAGACACGCATTATCTGCAGTGGACCGTATTCCAAAGGGAGACCTGCGGACAAGACTCCCGCTCGGTTTGATGCCAATAGCTCAAGCTGGCGTTGATTATCATCGGTAGATGAACAGCCCGCTAACGCACCAAATGCCAAGAAAAGACACAGTAATTTTTTCATAAATTAAAACACTTTTTTGAACGGTTTCACGATTACATTATCGTAAACACCAGCCGCTACGTAAGGATCGGCTTCTGCCCACGCTTTAGCGTCTTCTAGAGAGGCGAACTCAGCGATGACAGTCGAGCCCGTAAATCCAGCTTCTCCTGGGTTGTCAGAGTCTATCGCAGGCATAGGGCCAGCAGTAAGAAGGCGACCTTCGTCTTGAAGCTTTTGTAAGCGCTCCAAGTGTTGCGGGCGAACGCTCATGCGTTTTTCCAGCGAGTTCTCGACGTCCTGAGAAAAGATGACATACCACATAGCATAGTTCCTTAATTGGTAGGGTAAAGTGTTAATTTAACGCCTTTTTTGTGTCTCTCACAAGTGAACAACAGAAAATGTGAGATCCTTTCTAACAGTTAGCGCTGTAGGTTGACTAATTCTGAACCGGGCGTGGTTTGCCTTCACTGTCAATGGCTACGTAGTTGAAAGTCGCATCACAAACCATGAAGCGCTCGCCGACACCGTGTGCTTTTACCGGCTTGACCCATACTTCCAGATCGACACTCATTGAGGTGCGACCAATCTTAGTGCATTCGCCATAGCAGCAAACGACATCGCCAACACCTACAGGCTTCTTGAAGGTAATGCTTGACACTGAAACGGTAACAACGCGACCAGAAGAGATCTCTTTGGCCAGAATCGCACCTGCTAGGTCGAGCTGAGACATAATCCAACCACCAAAAATATCGCCATTGGCATTAGTATCGGCAGGCATTGCAAGGGTACGAAGCAGCAGTTGACCTCTCGGAGAGCTAATTTCTTGACTCATTGTGACATCCTAAATCTTAAAGGCGCTCAAACTAAGCGCCAACATAGTAAATACCTAGAACCAAAGGTCCTTAAAAAAACCGCAGACACCGGACCAGAGAAAGTTGGTTTACAGCAGCAAGAATGGTCTGAATCCGGTATGTCGTTTGATCGGTTTAGTGATACATGGAGCAAAACAGCGACCCGAAGGTCGCTGCAAAGTGCGCGGATTATAGCAAAACTGAGTTTTTAATCATCAGTCGACACATCGGATGAGTTATTTTTTTGTTCTTTTGGCATGTGTTTGTAAATGTAGAAGCCAGTCGCAATCATGTAGGCAAATGTCGCAATCAACATTCCGAATACTTTGAAGTTGACCCAAACATCCAGTGGTAGCTCGTAAGCGATATAAATGTTCAGACCAGCAAAGAATGAGAAGAAGCCGACCCAAGCCCAGTTGATCTTAGCCCAAATAGCATCAGGTAGTGAAATTTCTTTGCCCAACATGCCTTTAATGGCCGATTTCCCCATTGCGTGACTCGCTGCTAAACCGATAGCTAGAATCACATAAATGATGGTGACTTTCCATTTTATGAAATTGTCGTCGTGGAAGAAAAGGGTCATGCTGCCAAATATCGTCACGATAACGAACGTAATTAGCTGCATTTTCTCGACTTTTTTATACAGAGCATAGGTGACGACAAGCTGAATTGCCGTTGCAACGATCAGCGCTCCTGTTGCTGCGTAGATGTCGTACATCTTGTACAAAGCAAAGAAGACGATGAGTGGGATAAAATCTAGGATTTGCTTCATGGTGGGAAAATCTACCTAATTAGTGAATTGAAGACAGTCTAACGGAATCTGACAAGATGTGAATACCGTCAAGGTTAGAGGTAAGAGAAGTAATCCCCTGACTGAATGATACAACAAGCAACATTTCGCAAAGATGAAGTAGTAAATCGAAGGCATAAAAATTGCCGCGATAAAGCGGCAATTGAGTTGATAGAATTTAAGATTTAAGCAACACGTTGATATTGAGAAATAAGCGTTTTGACATCTTCTAAATAGCCTTCACGTAACAGGTTATCAACGGTTGCTTCAAGCTCTTCGAGAGACATCGTAAAGCAAGTGGATTTGCCGGTCATTAGGCTCAAATACTGATGGTATTCTTCTTCTGTATAGTGGCCTAAGCGATCGAGTAGTAGTGCTTTGATTCCATGATGAATCAAGCCGTAGTATGTGTGTCGATGAAGTAACATGGCGATCTCCTTATCAAGCTCATCCGCTAACCATTTGCAGCTTGCTTGACCCTCTGGATAATTCGATTTACTTCAGTAATGCACATCTAGTGCCAGTTTTATCTTCGCAAATTAGAAAGTGTTGGAAGTAGCAAAACTCTCATGTTGCAACCAGCGCTTGATGACGGTTTGGAGCGCATTTAACGTGGTTGGCTTTTCAAGTCTGTCATCCATGAGTTTCGCAATGAGCTCCAGCTCTTTGGCTCCAGACTCTCCAGATAGTGCGATGATCGGAACGGAAGACGCAATTTGCTTAATTCGTTGGCTTGCGTCAAATCCATTCATCACTGGCATCTGTACATCCATAAGCACCAAATCAATCTTGTGCGACTGAAATAGCTCCACCGCAGAAGCGCCATTATTTGCTTGTAAGCTGTTGACTCCCAGCCTTTTTAAGTACATTTGAACCAAAGTACGCTGCACCTCTTTGTCATCAACAATGAGCACTGTTGGTGCATCGTTACTTACTTGTACGTGTTGGGCTGTGCGAGGTTCAGAATGTGGTGCATTTACTTTCCAGCCATTGAAGTCCGGTGTTCTCAACGTCTCTGGTTTGGGTGCGTTTGGGACGACCGGGAAATACAAGTAGAACTCAGTAAATTCGCCCAATTCAGACTGGCACTCAATTCGTCCGCCAAAAGAGCGCATAACGCGTTGACAGTAGCCCAAGCCAAGGCCGCTGCCGCCACTTTTTTGATACGAGAAGAAGTCGTCAAATATCTTGTGTAAGATACTGCTATCTATGCCAGGGCCACTATCTCGGAAGACCAGAATGTTTTCGTAGGCCCCCGTTTGGCTACGAATCTCAATTTGACTATCGGGATAAGAATCAAAATAGTAGATAGCATTGCGAATCAAATTGAAAATGACAAAGTTAAATAGAGTTTCGTTTAATTTCGCGACAAAATCGTGCTCTTGGGGCAGATTGATCCTTTCAATTATTTGATCGTTTTCAAAGCCATAACGACTGACCGCTTGATCGACAGCTTTATGTATAGACGTAATAGTTAAGGGTTCGTGCTCAGGTGAGCTGTCGCTGACTTCTCGCAAAATAATGTCGATAAGTTGGCGACCACGCTGAATCGCTGCTTCTCCTTTATCAATCTCACTCTTTAACGTCTCAAGTGAAGCGTTTGATTCGATATGCTGTTTTAAAGCTTCAAATCGTAATTGCACTTGAGCGAGAGGGTTACGCATTTCATGCGCAATAGAGTTAGCGAGCGCACGGCTTTGGCGTACTTTTCTATCGGCCTCGATGGTGCTCTGGATGCGAACTAATAAGGTTTGCAATGCTGAAATTTCTTCATTAGAAAACAGCTTATTATCCATTTTGTGTGAAGAAATCAGTAAGTGCGTAACGGACTTTCCACGACCAAAAAGAGGCATTACGAGCGCCGTATTGCTGGATCGCATACGTTCGTAGAGCTTGCGCATTGAGCCTTTCGACGAGGAGGCATAATCAATTTCTTCAGACAGTTCATCAAGCACGAGAACAGACTTGCTTGACGGCAGATAATCTTCATAAAACGTTTCGGTGTAACTGCTGGTGACGAGCTGCAATTTATTATTTGGTATATTCAGTAACGCTGCTAACTGGCGCATTGCATCATCTATTGAGCGTTTAAATTCCTCTTCTAATCCAAGAATTTGTTGAACGGGTGTATGTCGTTTCCCATAAATAAAATAGGACGCGAAACGACTGACGCGTTTGTAAAGCAAGTGCCAAGTGATACCGATGAGTGCGCATAAAGGCACCGCTACAAGCCATTGGTTATCTTCCGAGATAGGAATAAATATTGCGCCCAGCGGGAGGACGAAAATGGCACAGACAAACAGCGCGCTAACGGTTAAGTATGTGAGGTATTTAGCGCTATAAAAGCGAGAGGTAAGCAGGGCATAGCCTACAAACAACATTTCACTAATTGAAAGTGCTGGTGGTAACCAGGTTAAGGAAAAGTCACCAAGGAAGTAAGTCATTCCAAGGTGTATCACTGCAGTTGATAACATGAAGACCAAAATGCCGGCGATCATATAGTTACTTTTTGCCAGCGTGAGTTTGCTGCTGTTCGCTCGCATGGTAATCAAGTTCAGCAGGGTTAATACCACAAATGTCAGCAAACTAATAAAGAAATATGAGGTGTGGGGACCAAACTCGATCACGAACTGGCTTGGACCGCTAATGGTGACATTTTCGACAGTAAGGTTTGGTACTAAGTTGATGTAAAGCGAGTACGTTGCTAGTGCCACAAAGATGATTTTTTGCCAGGCTTTGACCGCAGTTTTTTTGATATCAGCTGCTAGCTGGCAAGAAAAATAGAACGCGAATGCAAAGGCAAAGAATGACGCCAAGTTCGCCAACTTAGCCATAAAAATACCGCCAGCGGAGCCCAACTCCGGCAATAAGTCGGTATGGAAGTATGCGTTGCTGCTGATCCAAACGATGATGCAACTAGAATAAGCAATGTACGGCGCATGATGCGAGCCTAAAATCGTTTCACTCTTCTGTTTTAGGCGATAGCAGTAATATAACAACCAAGCGAACACCACCAGTACAGTGGCGTATAGCGTCATTGCTTTTGGATAAAAAAGGCCGTGAAGATGAATATCAAGCATGTTCATTCACCTTTTCATCAATTCTTTTTGTTCGTACGCGGTGTTTGTAGTCGCGAAACTGTATGTCTTGAAATGCTTCAACCATCATACCTAAATTCCAGAAACCGCGGTATGTCTTGGTACCGTCACCGTTAATGTCGCGGTATCCTGAGTGAAAGTAGGCCTCTAAATCAATAGATTGATAGAAATTTAACATAAATATTTGTTCAATAATGGTAAAGCTGAGCTTATAGCCTGCTTTATATAGCTCACTCATCAATGCTTTTTGTGCCAAATACAAAAAGTACAGTTTTTGTTGGATGTTGCCACCCACTGTCAGACGCAGCACTTCGCAAACCGCTTCAGTGTTTTCCAAGTGAGATTGGAACTGCGCATCAAATTCAATAAGAGTCCGTTGGCGAGTTAGAGTGTTACCTCCCCAAAGGCCTAATTGATTAAGAGTAATGTAGCCATAATCAGGAAGGCAAAACTGCCATTGCTCACTACTAAATGGTGATGAATAGCTGAGCCAGGTATTTCTTTGGTGCCAGTTTTGCACCAAAGCGGAGGAGACCATGATTGGTGTAGATGACTGCTTGAACAATAGCACAAAGTGTTGACCTTTCTGCGAGAGTGATAGTAGAGGCAATATCTCAAACCATTGTTCAGTTTGGACGAAGAGCTCAAGGTTGCTCAGTGTGATTGCTTCGGAAATCGGCATTAATGCAGCGTGATTCGGCAGTGTTACCTTTAGGTCACATTCGGCAATATCTTCGATCAATATGCTTGAATAGTCGCGGTCGTCAAACGAGAGCTGAGTTGGTCTTGTCGCTTCATTTAAAGGGTGCTTTTGCTTGATCGCAGCAATCTCACATTCACACCAGAAAACCATCCAATGCGGGTAACAATCTGCGGCAATTTGTTCAATTAAGAGCGCCTCTTCGGAGAAAGGCGTTGGATACTGCTGTACTAAATCTCGATAATCTATTAATTCAAACAGTACGGACAGACTCTTAGATGCGTATTTAGGAAAGAGGGATTTAAGAAGCTTTATTCTATACAAAGCAACTTGTTGAAAAAGAGAAGACCTTTCTTGCGGTGTAAGAGTAAGAAGAACCGTGTCAACCAGCGCCTGTTGTTTTGACTCGATCGGCAAATCTGTACTGGCGAGGGGCTCCAAAGACAGCTTAAGACTCATGATATAACCTAGTTCTGACGTTTTTTATATTTTGTAATGGTTTATATCATTTTGATAAATTTATGCTATTGGTTTCTATTTATATAGTTACGTAATGCAAGAAAAGACAAAAAAAACCGCTCATAGTGAGCGGTTTTTAGTTCATTCGAGAAAGGACTAAGCTTCTTGCTTTTTAAGCTCAGCTTCTGCCGCTTCCTCTTCAATTAGCGCATCAACGATAACTGCACATGCTGCATCACCTGTGATGTTTAGTGCTGTACGAATCATATCGAAAATACGGTCAAGAGCGAATAGCAGTGGTAAACCTTCGATTGGAATACCAGCGGCAAGAAGCACGGCAACCACTAGGAAAGAAGGACCAGGAACACCCGCTTGACCAACCGCACCCAATGTAGAGGTTACGATAATTGCAATGTAAGCGCCCATACCTAAATCGATATTGAACAGTTGAGCAAAGAAGATAGCAACCAAGCCATAGTAAATCGCATTACCTGACATGTTGATCGTTGCGCCTAGAGGCAGAACAAATGACGCGGTTGAATTTTTTACGCCCAGTTCTTTTTCACAGGTGTCCATTGTGACAGGCAGTGTTGCCATAGAAGAGGCCGTTGAAAGCGCAACAGCTTGTGGTTTTTTCATTGAAGACAGGAACTTCTTCGCTGATGTCTTGGTGAAAATATGCACCATTGCTGGGTAAACAACGAAACCGAAGATTAGGATTGCGGCAACGTAAACAACGAACAGTTTGAATACCACCATTAGTGCGCCAAAACCGAATGTACCGACTGCTTCTGCCATCAGGCCGAACACACCGATAGGGGCAATGATCATCACTTTGTTGATCATCCAAACCATTGCGTCAACGATGCAGTTAACACCATTAATGATTGGCTCACGACGCTCTTTTGCTTGCTTAGAAATTGCAATACCAAAGAACATACAGAAAACGAGGATCTGTAGGATGTTTGCTTCATTTAGTGATTGGAAAACGTTGGTTGGGATCATACCAGTGATGGTTGCCCAGAAAGTAGGTAGTTCACCTTTTGAAGCGTATTCTGCTGAGAACATGCCTTCAACGCCAGAGACGTCGATCCCCATGCCTGGTTGGAATACTTCGCCCATAAATAGTGCAAGCGCAACGGCTAGGGCGGATGTTAAACCGAAATAACCTAGAGTGACGATGCCAACTTTGCCTGCTGACTGGCTGTTCCCAAGACCAGCTGCGCCAGAAATCAAGGCTACAGCGACCAAAGGAATAACCAACATTTTGATTAAGTTGATAAAGATAGCACCTAAAGGAGCGAACACTGTCGCATCATGACCCATCATGGCACCAACGGCTGTGCCCACGATCATGGCGATTACGACTTGTACGCCAATGTTGTTTAGCAAACTCTTTTCTTTTAACACTTCCATAACCTCTGTGCTAATAAAATGTAAAATCCTAAAATTACCCACTAACCATAAATGGTTTTATGGATAATTATCTCGCCTTGCTTTTTACACTTATCGTTTACAATTGGCAATATGCAGCAAGGTATTATTGATGGATTAATCGATATTTTATTGACGAACGATAAAGTTTTGTTCAATAGCAAACGTTTGCCATTGATTTTTGTTATGCCTATTAGCTGTGTAATTGTTTTTGTTTATTTCTTTTTCTTGTTTGTTTTTTGTTAACTGAGGTGGATTTTGTGTTTGCGAGCGTAGTCTGCGTCTTGCGTGACTTGGATTGATATTTATAACAATTAATTTCTTTCAAGCTCACACTTTTACCAATTAGCTTTGTGAAATGTTAATTGTTTTACATTCTTAGTTTTGATTGCATTGTAAACATAATGTTAATCAGAAATGGGCGAGACAAATATTAAGTACCAACATTTTAGTGTAGGGGAGTGCTCTCTCTGTTAATGCTCCCGAGCCGATAAAACGAAAATCAACAAGTAAGAGGTGAAGCGATTATGATGAATCTTGCTGCTGCATTACAAAGAAATGCTGCGAGTAAACCAGATAAGACGGCGTTGATATGTGGTGATGTCGAGATAACTTATGCGCAGTTTGATGTGATTACCGGAAAGATCGCGGCATCTTTAATCAACAAAGGGGTCGTTCCGGGCGATCGTATTGCGCTCTCATGCCCAAACATTCCTTTTTTCGCGTTTGTTTATTATGCGATACAAAAAGCTGGCGCGGTTGCTGTCCCATTAAATGTGCTTTTGAAAGCGCGAGAAATTAAGTATCACTTAGAAGATTCAAAAGCGAAGTTTTACTTCTGTTTTGAAGGGACATCAGAACTGCCAATGGCAAAAGAGGGGGTTAAAGCGTTTGAGCAGGCTGATATATGTGAAAATATGGTCGTGATGACTCAATCTCAAAGTGAAAACGAATGGAATGGTGTGCCAACTCTCAATGCGTTTATAGCGGATGCAAAACCATTGTCAGATTATGTACCGCGTAATGCGGATGATACTTGTGTTATTTTGTATACATCAGGGACGACAGGCTTACCAAAAGGAGCTGAACTGACGCAGCAGAACATCATAATGAATGCTCTGGTGGCACAAAACATTATGGGCAGTCAGGCCGATGATATTCACTTAGTAACTTTGCCTTTATTTCATACCTTTGGTCAAACCGTCCACTTAAATGCTAGTGTTTTGGGCGGAGCAACCTTGGTGTTAGTGCCTAGGTTTGAGCCTAAACATGTTCTTGAGCTGATGGAAAAACACAAAGTGACGTTGTTTGCTGGAGTGCCAACGATGTATATCGGTTTGCTTCATGTCCAGCACCAATTTGATACATCCTCACTACGTGTTGCTATCAGCGGTGGAGCCCCGTTGCCAACCGAAATCTTTAGAGCCTTTGAGGAACAATTTAATGTCCCAATTCTTGAAGGATACGGGTTATCAGAAACAAGTCCTATTGCATGTTTTAATCATTTAGATCAGAAACGTATACCAGGATCGGTAGGTCAACCGATTCAAGGCGTTGAAGTAAAAGTTGTCGACATTGAAGGCAATGCGCTACCGGTCGGTGAAGAAGGTGAGATTGTTGTGCGTGGGCACAATGTTATGAAAGGATACCTTGACCGCCCGGAAGTCACTGAATCCGCGCTACAAAATGGTTGGTTCCATACTGGTGATGTTGGCCGTTTTGACAGCTCAGGTAATCTATTTATCGTCGATAGAATGAAAGATCTGATCATTCGAGGTGGATTTAACGTTTACCCTAGAGAAATTGAAGAAGTGTTTATGACTCATCCTGCAATCTCAATGGTAGCGGTGATAGGGATTCCAAATGAAGAGTATGGCGAAGAGATAAAGGCTTACGTTGTGCTTAAACCGGGAGAGTACATTGACGCGGAAACATTACAAAAGTGGGGCAAAGAGCAGTTAGCCTCTTTTAAATATCCTCGTTATGTTGAAATTCGTGAGCATCTCCCGATGAGTGCGACAGGAAAGATTTTAAAGCGTGAATTGAAATCTGAATTGAATGTGGCTTAGTCAATTCAATGAACTTCTCGTCACAGCGCCACTTGCCTAGAGCGAGTGGTGTTGTGCGCCTGGTTACTAAGGAACAGAAGATGGCAATCTCTCGCTAGCGTGTACATATGAACTATCTGTTTACTCTATTGTTCGAGTTGTTTTATGTGCGCTTCTAAGCGTTTTGGATTGGTAATGGTCACAGAACCATATTTCAGTTCTAGCATCCCAATACTCTCCAAATTTTTTAGTACTTTATGAACACTTTGACGAGTTAGCCCCATCATGTTGGCGATATGCTCTCTAGTCACTCTCACGACACACGGCTGAGTATTGATAGCTTGGTTGTGTTGGTATTCAGCAAGCAACAGCAACCTTCTTGCAATCCGCTCTTCGATTCCTCTAATCGCATCATCTTCGATAACAGAAATGGCAGACCATAAGCGGCGGCTAAGTAAGTCGAGAATCGTAGGGTAACTTTGAGGATATTTGGCGAGTAATTGGCGAAATTTATCACCAGATAGTTCCAGTAAGGTCACGCCCGAATGCGCGGTTGCGCCAAAAATACGGGGCATGCCGGGAGAAAAAACATTGTCTCCAAACCAGCCTCCTGCCTCGAAAATCATTAATGTGACTTCTTTGCCTTTTGAACTCATCGAATTAATTCGTACGGCACCCTGTGCAATGACCATAAGAGAAGATTGAGGTTCCCCTTTATTGCAAATCAGTGCTTTTTCGTCGAAACAGCGAACTTTAGCTATTTGTGCTGCTTCACTAAGTCCTTTCTCGGGCAGCCCTGATAATACAGGACATTTGGCTAATAACGCTTTGACTTCTTCCATGTGCAACCTTACTGCATCCTGCTCTAGTTATTATTTGTGCTGGTTAAGTGGCAAAGTTTATCACTCTTTGATTGCTCTGCTTTAGATTGGTTTGGAAAGTGCGGGCGTTGAATAAAAATGATATGGTATAAACGCCATACAAGAAAACGCCCGCTAAACAGAATGTTAAGCGGGCGCTATAGCGTTACATCAAATGGAAATTATTTCTGAGTGGCAGCTTTCATCGCTGACACAAAATCACCAAGTTTATCGAGCATAATTTGTGGCTGCTCGACATTCGCTTCAATGATTTTCACCACAGCTGAGCCGGAGATGGCCCCTGCTGCGCCAGACTCTATTGCTTGTTTCACCTGTGCTGGTTCAGAAATACCGAAGCCAAGCAGCGCTGGTGGTGCATCGAACTGGTTTAATCTATCTAACATGTGACCAACTGGCATATTTGCTTTTGTCTCTGCGCCTGTCACGCCAGCACGAGAAAGCAAGTAAGTGTAGCCACCACCCAGTTCTGATACTTGCTTCAGTGTTTCGTCACTTGCCGTTGGCGGTGCGATGAAGATTGGGTGAATACCAAACTTCTCTGCTGCTGCAACAAACTCTGCACTTTCGTTGGTTGGTACGTCTGCAATCAGAACAGAATCGATGCCTGCTTTTGCACAGCGCTCGTAGAAGTTTTCGACACCGCGTGAGTAAACTAGGTTCGCGTACATCAGAAGGCCAATAGGCAGATCTGGGTATTTAGCACGAATCTTACCAATTTGTTCAAAGCAGATATCTGGTGTAGCGCCTGAATCTAGCGCACGAATGTTAGCGCCTTGGATGGTTGGGCCATCTGCTAGCGGATCTGAGAACGGAATACCAAGTTCAAGGGCGTCTGCGCCAGACTCAACGAGGGTTTCCATGATCTTGTAAGATTGTTCTGCGTCTGGATCGCAAACCGTTACGAACGGTACAAATGCGCCTTGGTTTTTTTCGTTTAGGCGCGCAAACATCTTCTCATAACGGCTCATTAAATCACTCCTTTTTCTTCTAGGATGGCGTGTACGGTGAAGATGTCTTTGTCACCACGACCAGATAGGTTTACGACCAATAGTTGTTCTTTCTCAGGATTCTCACGAGCCATGCGCAATGCATGAGCTAGAGCGTGAGAAGACTCTAGAGCTGGGATGATCCCTTCGCTGCGAGCCAGTTCTTGGAATGCCTCGAGCGCTTCGTCGTCAGTTACGTTGTCGTATTCTGCACGGCCAATTGCGTTTAGGTGTGCGTGCTGCGGACCAACTGAAGGGAAATCAAGACCCGCAGATACAGAGTAAGACTCCTCAACTTGGCCGTTTAGATCTTGCATCAATGGCGCTTTCATACCAAAGAAAATGCCCGTTTTGCCATGTTTAAGTGGTGCACCGTGTTGGTCAGTATCGATACCTTTACCTGCTGGCTCAACACCAATGAGGCGAACGCTTTCTTCTTCGATGAAGTCAGCAAACATACCAATCGCGTTTGAACCGCCGCCCACACACGCGATAACTGCATCAGGAAGACGACCTTCACGTGCCAAAATCTGATTCTTAGTTTCTTCACCGATCATTCGTTGGAAATCACGCACGATGGTTGGGAATGGGTGAGGACCAGCCGCTGTACCTAGTAGGTAGTGCGCGTCTTCATAAGTTGCAGACCAGTCGCGTAGCGCTTCGTTACATGCGTCTTTAAGTGTTGCTGAACCTGAGTGAACCGGAATTACTTCTGCACCCATGAGTTTCATACGGAATACGTTCGGGCTTTGGCGTTCAACGTCTTTTGCACCCATGTAAACACGACATTTCAGACCAAGTAGCGCACACGCTAGTGCAGTTGCTACGCCGTGTTGACCTGCGCCGGTTTCTGCGATGATTTCGTTTTTACCCATGCGTTTCGCAAGCAGAGCTTGACCTAACACTTGGTTGGTCTTGTGCGCGCCACCGTGAAGCAGATCTTCACGTTTTAGGTACAGTTTGGTTTTCGTACCTTTGGTTAGGTTACGAGTTAGAGTCAAAGCCGTTGGACGGCCCGCATACTCTTGAAGAAGCGTCATGAATTCGCTGCGGAATTCTGGATCTTCTTGCGCGTCGATAAACGCTTGCTCTAGTTGCTCCAGTGCTGGAACTAGAATTTGCGGAACGTACTGACCGCCGTATTCGCCAAAGTAGGCATTCAGTTTTGCCATCGTTATATTCCTTCTCGTATTTTTCGCTACGAATAGCTTTAAATTTTTTAGCTGAAATACAGCTTTAGTAGTTGCGAATGGCGGTGAATGCCGCGAGCAACTTCTGTGAATCTTTTTTGCCTGGTGCACTTTCTACACCAGAGTTTAAATCTAATCCCAAGCAACCTAGTGTCGCTGCTTGTTGAGCATTTTCTGGCGACAGTCCGCCTGCTAGCATAATTTGACTTGGGTCACCGATCAGTGACCAGTCGAACACTTGACCAGTTCCGCCAGTTTGGGTGCCAACTTGAGCATCTAATAGATGGCGGTCAATGTGGTCTACAAGTAGTTCTGGCTTCGCATCAGTCACGCCATAAGCTTTCCAAATTTCTACCGCTGCTGGCAGTTCGGCTTTGAGTTGGTTTACGTAAGCTTGGTCTTCTTGACCGTGCAGTTGCACCGCTTTTAAACCCAAAGAGGTCACGACAGAAGCAACAAAATCGATATCGTGATTTTGGAAAACACCTACGTAGTTAAGTGGAGCACCGCTCATGGTTAAGCGAGCACTTTCAAGGTCAACTGCACGCTTCGACTTCTCGACAAAAATCAGGCCACCAAATACCGCACCAGCTTGATATGCTTTTGCTGCGTCATCTGGATGCGTTAAGCCACACACTTTGTTTTCACCCAACGTGACTTTGCGTACTGCAAGCTCTAGGTTGTCTTCCGCCATCAGCGAACTACCAATCAAGAAGCCGTCTGCGTATTCCGCTAAATCACGAACTTGTTGATGCGTATAAATGCCAGACTCTGAAATCACGGTCGCGTTTGGTGTTAATTCGCGAATTGTCGGTGCCAGTTCTTTAGTACGATTCAAATCGGTACTTAGGTCGCGCAAGTTACGGTTATTGATGCCGATAACGCGTGCTCCTAGATTAACGGCACGATGAAGCTCGTCTTCGTTGCTGACTTCGGTCAGAATGCCCATGTTCAGGCTGTGTGCTGCTTCTTCTAGGGCTTTGTACTCTTCGTCATTCAGGACTGAAAGCATCAGAAGTACGGCATCAGCACTGTAATGACGTGCTAGGTAAACTTGGTAGGTATCTACCATGAAGTCTTTACACAGAACGGGTTGTTTGACTTGCCCACGCACTTGAGGAAGAAAGTCAAAGTTACCTTGGAAGTACTTCTCGTCTGTTAGGACTGAAATTGCATCAGCATGGTTGTTGTAAACCGATGCAATGTAATCCAAGTCGAAGTGATCACGAATCAAACCTTTGGAAGGAGACGCCTTCTTACATTCGGTGATGAATGCCGTCTTTTCGCCACTCAGTGCATCGTAGAAGCTGCGGTCCGATGGCAGCAAATCAGACTGAAATGTGCTTAGCGGTTGAGACACCTTACGGTCTGCTACCCACTGATATTTGTCGCGGACAATTTTTGCCAGTACTTCTGCCATTTCTGCTTCTTTCTTAGAAACGTGTTCAGACAGGTTGTCAGCTTGCTGAGTGTTGAAGTCAGTCATCTTCTTCAATTCCTTAAGCGTGTGCGGCAAGTTGTTGTACCAATTGGTACGCCTTGCCTGAATTCATTGCCTCAATCGCTTGTTGCGTGTTGGCTTTTAAATCTTCGTGGCCGAATAGACGCATTAGTAGAGCTACGTTCACCGCCACTGCACCTAATTGTGCGTCTGTACCTTTACCCGTCAGAATATTGGTAATGATCGCTTTGTTTTCTTCAGGATCGCCACCTTTGATCGCTTCTAGTGGGTGTGCTTCTAGACCGAAGTCTGCAGGCGTTAGTTTGTATTCTGTGATCTTACCGTCTTTGATCTCTGCAACGGTTGTTTCACCGTGAATCGCCACTTCGTCCAGACCGCTACCGTGTACTACAGCGGCGCGCTTCATACCCATTTGTAGCATGGTTTCTGCGATAGGACGAACCAGTTCTTCACTATAAACGCCCATCAATTCGATGTTAGGACGAGCAGGGTTAATCAGTGGGCCAAGAATGTTAAAGATGGTGCGTGTTTTCATGGTTTGACGCACTGGCATCGCATGACGCACACCACCGTGGTATTGAGGTGCAAATAGGAAAGCAACACCGATATCGTCGACCGCTTTGCGCGTATCTTCTGCGCTCATGGCTAGGTTGATACCAA
Source organism: Vibrio sp. T9 (assembly GCF_003123985.1). Classification (NCBI taxonomy): domain Bacteria; kingdom Pseudomonadati; phylum Pseudomonadota; class Gammaproteobacteria; order Vibrionales; family Vibrionaceae; genus Vibrio; species Vibrio sp. T9. The sequence continues at coordinate 96,769 of NZ_NIGY01000007.1, read as the reverse complement.
ATGAATCAAGAAGGTCAGAAGAACCCGATTTGCTTGAAACGCTGCGGTTGCCGTGTTTTGCTACTTTTAGACCACATGCTGCAGCAACAAACGCCGCAGTGGTTGAGATATTGATGGTGTTGTGACCGTCGCCGCCGGTACCTACGATATCTGCGAAATCGTAATCTGGGCGAGGAAATGGGTTTGCGTTTGCCAGCAGTGCTTTTGCCGCGCCTGCAATTTCATCTGGCGTTTCGCCTTTGATTTTTAGTGCAGTCAGTGCTGATGCCATCAAAATTGGGTCTAGTTCACCACGGATGATGATGTCAAACAGCTGTTGGCTCTCTTCCTGAGTAAGCGATTCTTGCTCGTACAGTTTGGTAATAATAGGGTTGATGATTGCTTCCATATTTCCTCTCCTAAATTTCTTATGTGCCAAGTGCTTTTTAAGCAGTGAGTGGGTTCACTGAAGTTGATTCTTCAAGCGCCCATTCAATGGCATTGGCCAACAGTGTTGCTCCGTAGGTCGTCATAATAGATTCCGGGTGGAACTGGAACCCGCAAACTTTATCTTCTTCATGTACAACAGACATCACCAAGTCATCCACTTCTGCCGTGATGGTTAGACTCTCAGGAACCTTGGTCGCAACCAGCGAGTGGTAACGTGCAATCGCAAGTGGTGATGGTAGGTTTTGGTAAATCGCATGGTTTTGGTGCTCCATCATAGACACCTTACCGTGAATGATTTCGCCTGCACCAGCAACAGTGCCGCCGTACGCTTCAACAATCGCTTGGTGACCAAGACAAATACCGATCATCGGAACTTTGCCTTTCATGCGTTGGATAAGCTCTGGCATTGAGCCTGCTTCTGAAGGAGCACCAGGGCCGGGCGATAGCAGAACCACTGGGTTTTCAAGCTCGTTTACCGCTTGTTCGATGGTTTCTGCTGGGATGCTGTTTCGGTAAATCTTGACTGAGTGACCTAGCGAGCGGAACTGATCCACAAGGTTGTAGGTGAACGAGTCAAAGTTATCGATGAATACGATGTTCGCCATGTCTGCTACTCCTTGTTCGTAGGTTGAGAATGCGCTGCTTGAATAGCAGAGATTACCGCTTGTGCTTTACCGCGCGTTTCGTCTGCTTCCGCTTGTGGATCAGAGTCGAACACAACGCCTGCGCCTGCTTGAACTTGAGCAATGCCGTTCTCAACGTAAGCTGAGCGAATTACGATACATGTGTCGAGTGTACCTTCGCCGGTAAGGTAACCCACAGCACCGCCGTAGCTACCGCGTCGTGCGCCTTCTACATCGCGAATCAACTGCATTGCACGAATCTTTGGTGCGCCAGTGAGCGTGCCCATGTTCATACAAGCTTGGTATGCGTGCAGGGCGTCTAGGTCTTCACGCAGTTGACCAACCACACGAGATACTAAGTGCATTACGTGGCTGTAGCGGTCGACTTTTAGTAGGTCTGCTACGTGGCGAGTGCCAGCTTGAGCAATACGAGCGACGTCGTTACGTGCTAAGTCAACCAACATCATGTGTTCTGCGTTTTCTTTCATGTCGGTGCGCAGTTCAAGTTCGATGCGGCTATCTAGGTCGAAATCGATCTCGCCGTTAGGGCGCTTACCACGGCGACGAGTGCCTGCGATTGGGTAGATTTCAATTTGGTTGGTGTCGGTTTCGTACTTAAGCGCGCTTTCTGGTGATGCGCCAAACAAAGTGAACAGCTCATCTTGCATGTAGAACATGTAAGGGCTTGGGTTACTTTGTTTCAGTTCTTTGTAAGCAGCTAGTGGAGAAGGGCAAGGTAGAGTGAATCGGCGAGATGGTACAACTTGGAATACATCGCCTTTCACTACGAACTCTTTTAAGTCGCGAACAGTTTGACAGAAGTCTGCATCAGATACGCTAGGTTCTACCGTTACGTCAGCGACTTGTTTTGCGCTTGGCAGTAGTTTTGGCGCTGCACACTGAGCGCTAATTTCTGCAATACGAGTCTCTAACGCTGTTTTCTCTGAACCGTCAACAAACAACGTCGCTTGAAGCTGGCAAGATTCCGTTTGATGGTCGACAACAAGTAGTGTTTCCGCGACGTAGAAAACGTAATCTGGACACTGATTTGTTACTTCTGCATTACCAAGCGGCTCGAAGTTTGCGACTAAGTCGTAGGCAAACAGACCACCAAGGAAAATCGCGTGTTTGTCTTGCTGTGAAATATCAAAACTATGCTGAACCAAACGCAGCGCATCGAAAGAAGAGGCTTCACGTAGGCGAGAATCTTCATCTAACGTGTCGCATGGCTGGCTAAACTCCAAAGTCAGCGTTTCGCCATCGAACTTACTTTCAACGTCACCACGGATGTTCTGGTTTAGGTGAGACAGTAGGTTTTTACCGTTGTTGGTTAACGCCTGCATGTTTACAGTGTGGCCGTAACAAACGATGCGCACCGCTGAATCGACGATTAAAAGTGATTTTAGATTCTGTTTCGAATCAATTTCAGCGGATTCGAGAAGCAAGCTATCTCTTTTGTTCTCACAAATGGTATGGAACAAACGTGTTGGGTCTTGAGTGTAAGGAACCGAAGTCTTTAATACTTCTAGGCATCCAAGTTTCTTGATTTCTATGGCCTTATTCACAAGACCTCCTTGTAGCTGGCTAAATCTTCCTGCCGTACATAGTCGCATAAAGCAAACGTTCTCCCAATCTAGAGTTAGCCATATTCGATTAATGTTTAGGCAGTTGAATGTGAAATGAGCAACAAAACAAAAAAGCCCGCTTAAGTAGCGGGCTTTACAACGTTTGGTTCTATAAACTAGAAGTATACGTTTGCCCACCAAGAACTAGTCCAAGTGCGCCACCAAGCAAGATCTGATGAGTTTGTCTTATTAAGACAAACCGCAACTTTCGCTTTTTGGTTGTGGTTAAATTCTTGTAACATGGTGAACCTTAAATTACGTACTTTGTATTTGTGTACTAGTTAACTAGTGCGAGAGTAAAAAGTCAACCCCAAAACAACATTAAAACGATAAAAATATGAGAATTGATTTACATAGTCACACCACTGCATCGGACGGTCGGTTAGAGCCTAAAGATTTAGTGGAAAGGGCGCTGAGTTTTGATATCGAGGTTTTGGCGATCACTGATCACGATACGGTTGACGGTTTGGCGTTAGCCAAGCAACACGTTCAAGACAATAATTTGCCGATCAAAATCATCAACGGCATTGAGATATCGACTGTCTGGCAAAACAAAGACATTCATATTGTCGGCTTGAATATCGATCCGGAAAATGAACAATTATCCGTCCTCATCGAGCAGCAGAAGCAGCACCGCATAACAAGGTCAGAGTTGATTGCAGAGCGACTACAAAAAGCAACTCGGGAAGGTGTGCTCGAAGAAGTAAGGCAGATCGCCGGTGATGCGCCTGTTACGAGAGCGCACTTCGCGAAATGGTTGGTGGATAATGGTTACGCAAAAACCATGCAAATGGTGTTTAAAAAATACCTAACGCGTAATAACCCAGGTTATGTACCACCGAATTGGTGCTCGATGAAAGATGCGGTTGATGCTATCCATGCTGCTGGTGGTTTGGCGGTATTGGCGCATCCTGGAAGATATAAGTTGACAGCGAAGTGGATTAAGCGTCTTCTAGCAGCGTTTGTAGAAGCAAACGGCGATGCGATGGAAGTTGCACAGCCACAGCAAGCGCAACAAGAAAGGCGCAACTTGGCTGATTATGCTATACAATACAAACTATTAGCGTCTCAAGGCAGTGATTTTCACTACCCATCCCCTTGGATGGAGCTAGGAAGGAACCTTTGGTTGCCCGCAGGCGTCGAACCAGTTTGGAAAGATTGGGGTATTGATCCTTCGTTGGATATATCAAAGTAACCTCAAAGCGTGGGTTTCAGCATCAAATAACTGGAAAGTGTATATTGGGTATTAATGTGGCTTTCCTTGTCGTTGGAACTGAACAACACTTTGAATCTTGAAGTCACTTGATAAAGCACAACAAGGCGGCATTCAAGCTCCACATAAGAATATAGAGCCGAGAGGCTCGATAATGAGGAATTACAATGAGCCAGTTTTTTTACGTTCACCCAGAAAACCCACAGGCTCGCTTGATTAATCAAGCAGTAGCAATCATTCGTAACGGCGGCGTTGTGGTGTACCCTACCGATTCAGGGTACGCACTTGGCTGTCAGTTGGAGAACAAACAGGCACTGGAACGAATCTGTCAGATCCGTCGTCTGGATGATAAGCATAACTTTACATTACTGTGTCGTGATTTGTCGGAACTTTCTCTATATGCGCGAGTGGATAACTCTGCATTCCGACTACTGAAAAACAACACACCAGGTCCTTACACCTTCATCTTCAAAGGCACGAAAGAAGTGCCGCGTCGTTTGATGAACGCGAAACGTAAGACCATCGGTATCCGTGTTCCAGACAATCAAATTGCCTTGGACTTGTTGGAAGCATTAGGTGAACCGATGATGTCTACGTCGTTGATTCTACCTGGCAGTGACGTAACAGAGTCTGATCCGGAAGATATTCGCGATAAACTAGAACATGCGGTTGATGTGATTCTTAATGGCGGTTACTTAGGTGAACAGCCCACGACCGTCATTGATTTTAGCGAAGGTGAGCCTGTTGTGGTGCGTTTGGGATCAGGTGACCCGGCACCATTCGAATAATTCGACTAATAGACGTACACCACCGTCAAACAAAATAGGAGGCATCGCGCCTCCTATTTTAGTTGTCATATCGAATATCTCATTGAACTTAACTGTTTGAGATTAAGCGAAATCGAAAATGTCGATACCATTTTGTTCAGCATAGTTGATGTATGCAGAGCTCACGCCGTTTAATGTTACTTCGACATTGTATTCATCACTAGAGAATACTGCCCAGCCACACTCATTATAAGATAAAGTCAGATCATCCGCTGAATCCAAGAATGTATCTCGAATGCCATCATTGTCGGTGTCTCTGCCCATATCGAAGACAAGTTTGTCATGAAAAATATTAAAATCGACAATATCGGCTTTAATATCAATATCGTTGGAAGATACAGGTTGATCGGGTACACCAATAGCCAGGCGGTTTGTAAGCACGAAAGTGTCGTCTCCACAGCCGCCGCTCAGTACTGATTCACCATCGCCAACGACGAGCGTGTCGTTACCCCAACCCCCACTCAAGTAGTTGTTGCCTGAGTAATCAAAAATTGTATCATCGCCACAACCACCAAAGAGCTTGTCATTTCCTAATCCGCCCGATAGGAAGTCGTTGCCAAAGCCGCCAGAAACAAAGTCGTTCCCTCGGCCACCGAGCAAGGTATCGTCTCCCCAGCCCCCGAAGACAACATCATTGCCTCCGTATCCTACGAACTTATCATCACCACAGAAGCCGAAGAAAATATCGGTTGTTTCAGACCCTTTTGTACCGGTCATATCGTCATCTTGAGATGTCCCAAAAATCCAATTTAGGTCTAGATTTAGCATAGACATTGTTCTATTCCTTTTTGTCTGATTTATGCCAATCGCCGAAAATGCAGAGCTAATCTAGCTAGTTAAAATACACGATAACGTTAGTGTCATTTTTAATAGTAAATAGTGACTTACCGATGCTTCTTTCTTGCTATGAGTGCTCATTTATCCACGATGATTGGTATTACTTAGCAGCAAACAGGGACGGCTTATTCTTCGTTGCTTTCTAGCAATACGAACAGTAAACACACCCCAAGTGGTTATCGTTGTAACCCTGACAATTTTATCAGGTACTGCACGGTTAAAGTGGCTCGGGAAGACCGATATTAGTGGGATTCTCGCTGGGCAATATCAGCATTAAGTAGGAAAAAAGTTGCAGAATAGAGTAAATATTTTCGATGTTTTAAAGTGAATTTTGGGTGTGGAGAATAGCGCCGATTTAGCTTACATTAACTGAGAAAGTTACGTATAATGTCGAACCGAAAAATCCCACTGAAATGGGTAATTAGCAAAATACAGACCAATTCTGGTCTAGACGTCTGTGAAGACGACACATAGGTAGATAAATGAGCGAAAAGTTACAAAAAGTATTAGCACGTGCTGGTCACGGTTCTCGTCGTGAGATTGAATCGTTAATTAAATCTGGTCGCGTTAGCGTGAACGGTGTAGTCGCTAAGCTTGGTGAAAGACTTGAAGACGAGAGCAGCGTAGTTCGTATCGATGGTCACATTGTCTCTGCAAAGATTCAAGAAGAAGTGATTTGTCGTGTACTTGCGTACTACAAACCCGAGGGTGAACTGTGTACTCGTCACGATCCAGAAGGTCGTCGTACTGTTTTTGATCGTCTGCCAAAAATTCGTGGCTCTCGTTGGATTTCAGTTGGTCGTCTGGATGCGAACACTTCTGGTCTTCTGCTTTTCACAACGGATGGTGAACTGGCGAACCGCTTAATGCACCCAAGCCGCCAAGTTGAACGTGAATACCTAGTACGTGTGTTCGGTGAAGTAACTGAACAGAAAGTTCGTAATCTAGTAAAAGGTGTTGAACTGGAAGACGGTTTAGCTCGCTTTGAAGATGTTGTTTACGCGGGTGGTGAAGGCATGAACCACACGTTTTACGTTGTTATCAACGAAGGTCGTAACCGCGAAGTTCGTCGACTATGGGAATCGCAAGAGTGTACCGTTAGTCGTCTGAAACGTGTTCGTTACGGCGACATCTTCTTAGACAAGAAACTGCCTCGTGGTGGTTGGATGGAGCTTGACCTGAAAGAAGTAAACTACTTGCGTGAGCTTGTAGAGCTTCGTCCAGAGAAAGAAACCATGCTTGATCTGAACAAAGACAACACGTCACGCAAACGTGAGCGTGCACGCAGCCAAAAAATTCGTCGCGCAGTTAAGCGCCATGAAGAGCGTGTTAACACGCCAAAAGGCCGCAGCAACAACCCTTCTCGTCGTAAGCCGAAGAAGACTGCTGGTGACCAAGGCGCACGTAACAAGCATCGTTAATCGATAGCAAAACATCAGAAAGGCTTGCCAATTCGGCAAGCCTTTTTCTTATCTGTTACATAACAAAAGGATCTAAAGCCGATATAGAGAAGGATGTTTGGATAAACAAATATCGCAGCTAAACAAAACAGCAGATAAAAAAATACCAGCACTAGGCTGGTATTTTTTATCATGATGAAGAAACGTTAATCGCGTTTCCAAAGCATATGGCAGAACTTATGTTCAGGGTCTCGGCTGATTAGCATACGAGCAAATACGTCATCAAGAACGTCATTTTCCTCATTTACTAGGCCGATACGAACCTCTGCATATACTTCTTTGTCGATCTCGAAGCCAACATGTTCAACCCAGTCATCACCAGTTTCAACAAGTTCTGCGGCACCACGATCTTCAAATTGCGCAGTAAACAGAATCACGTCAGCAGGCTCTAGATTATCTGGAGCCATTTCAAGGAAAATGTCGTACGCTGCGTCGATGACGTCGTCGTAAGAAATCAAATCAGACATGCTTATGCTCGGCTCATGTATTTACGTTCAGCTGTGTTAATGATAACACGGTCACCAGTTGCAATGTACTCAGGAACCTGGATGACAAGACCTGAAGCGAAGCGTGCTGGTTTAGTACGAGCAGATGCAGAAGCACCTTTGATTGAAGGGTCAGTTTCTTCAATCACTAGCTCAACAGAAGATGGTAGTTCAATACCCACAGCAGCACCGTTAACAAGGATAATGTGGATACCTTGTGTATCTTCGTTGATGAACAGCATGTCGTCTTCAACTTCATTGTGCTTGAATGTGTATTGTGAGTAGTCTTCGTTATCCATGAAGATGTGCTCATCGCCGTCAGCATATGAGTACACAACTGCACGTTTGTTCATTTCTACCGTTTCAACAACGTCATCAGACTTGTAACGCTCATCTACACGTGCGCCCGTGTTTAGATCTGTACAACGCATTTTGTAGATTTTAGCGCCGCCACGACCGCCAGGAGTCGTTACTTCGATGTCTTTAACTAGAAGAGTTTTACCATTAGACTCGATTGCGAAGCCTTTTTTGATTTCACTTGCCTTTGGCATTGTATATTCCTATTCATACTTATTAAGCAAAACTCGGTGATTATAGCGCTAAGTTAGCCGCCTAGCATTAAAATTCATTGCAGAAATTTGTTGTTACTCCCATGACTAAACACCTGAATGGACTTGATTCAGTGAGTCGGCTAAGAGAACATATAGTCCAACTTCTTGAACCATCTGAGAACACGTTTTAAGTCATGTCTCTGCCTGTTATCGATCCTAAACAACCATTTCAACCAGAGTTTGCGCCTTTAATTAGAGAAGTCACTGCTTGTCTCAAAGGTGGACTGGGGCAAAACTTACACAGCGTTTATGTGTATGGTAGCGTCGCTCGCAAAACAGCGGTCGCTGGGAGGTCGAACTTAGACCTGGTTGTCGTTACTCAATCATCCTTTGAGCACAATCGCGCGACTTTGCTCAACACAATTAAGTGGCGTGCGCAGCAGAGTTACCCTCAAGTTAATGGTGTATCGGTCCGTACAGCCTTAGTGAGCGAAGTAGCTAATTTAGATAGTATTTTCACTTGGGGCTTTATGCTTAAGCATTGCTGTGTCTGTGTTTATGGTGATGATCTAGCAGACTGTTTTGGTGATTACGTCCCAAGTTGGGAAATTGCTAAGCACTGGAATATGGATGTGGAAGATTGGATTACGGTGTATCGCAAAAAAATCGTCCAAGCGAAGACGATAGAAGAGCAGGTGGCCGCTCAACGCGTGATTGCTAAAAAGCTACTAAGGGCGTCATACTCTTTGGTGATGTATCGAGATAAACGTTGGTTTGATGACCCTATACAATGTGGCAAGGTATTCTTAACTTATCATCCTGAAAAGCAGCTTGAGATCGAGCGGCTAGAAATTTTACTTTCTGGCCGGGGTATTCCCAAGCGTTCTGTTATCGGGCTAATTGATGCGTTTGGTGATTGGTTAGTCAAACAGTACCAGAAAACAGAGTTTCGTATCGGTTAAAACAACCCCATTTGAGGCGCTGAAAGCCTGTCAAAATCCGTCCCAATGAAAGGGAGAATCGCATCTGCAACGGGTTTGAGTTGTTTATCAATGTAATGTTGATAATCAATCGGGCTATTGAGGTACTCATAAGGTTCAGGACCGTTCACGGTTATAATGTATTCAATTCGTCCTTTGTTTTGATACTGTAATGGGCGTCCAAGCTTGGCATTTATCTCATCCGCTAAACGAGCTGCACGCACTTGTGGCGGGACGTTCTTCTGATACTCATGCAGTTTTCTGCGCAGTCGCTTTTGATACACTAACTGTTCATCAAATTCACCGTTGTTAGTTTTCTCAACCATCTCTCGGACATAGTCGCTTGGGTCTTCACCATGGAAAATCATGCTATAGAGTGTATTTTGAAATTTCTGTGCTAACGAGGTCCAGTCAGTACGGGCACTTTCTAACCCTTTAAATACAATCCGCTCTTGCTCTCCTTCACCGATTAAACCCGCATAGCGCTTTTTCGAGCCAGTTTCTGCGCCACGAATCGTTGGCATAAGGAATCTGCGATAGTGGGTTTCATATTCAATTTCCAACATAGATGTTAGGTTGTACTCAGAGCGCAGATGTTCTTGCCACCAAGAGTTGATGTAATCAACTAATTGATTTCCAACAGCGTCGGCTTCTACTTGACTGTATGGTCGATTCAACGACACAAATGTGGAATCCGTATCGCCGTAAATCACTTGATAGCCTTGTTCCTCAATCAGCACTTTAGTTTGCTTCATGATCTCATGTCCGCGCATGGTAATACTAGAAGCTAACCGAGTATCAAAGAAACGACATCCCGATGACCCCAGTACGCCATAAAACGAGTTCATGATGATTTTGATTGCCTGAGAAAAAGCTTTTTCATTGTTCTTCTTTGCAACATCACGTGCTGCCCAAAGCTTTTCAATCATTTCTGGTAAAAAGTGTTTCGTACGATGGAACTGTCCACCGCGAAAGCCAGGAACAGCCTGATTATCTTCTTTTCCAATATCGAGTAATAACCCCTCAACCAAACCCATAGGATCAATCAAGAAAGAGCGAATAATCGATGGATATAGACTCTTAAAATCCAATACTAAAACGGAATCATATAGGTTAGGGATGGAGTCCATCACGTAACCGCCGGGGCTCGCAATCCAATTTTCAGGGTGTAGGTTTGGGGCAACGTAGCCTGCTCGGTGTATCTGAGGCATGTATAGGTTTGTGAATGCTGCAACCGAACCGCCTACACGATCCAGTTCTACACCAGTGAGCCGAGAACGCTCTATTGCAAAGTCAAGCAGGTGAGTGTGATTGAAAATCTTATTCACCAACACGCAGTCTTGTAAATTATATTTAGCCAGCGATGGTTTGTCGGAGCGGTACATACGATTGATCTCATCCATGCGGTCATGAACGTTGTGGATTTCTTTCCCTTCCCCTAAGAGTTCTTGAGATACAGACTCTAATGACCAAGACCGAAAGTGATAAGTCGCCGTTTTTAACGTATCGATACCATCCATCACAACTCGCCCTGGAATGGAGATAAACCCTTGTTGGCTTTGAGATGAACTTCTAAAAAAGCTGGCTTGGTCTGCTCTACCAAGCATTAGCTTCATGTTGTGCCATTCTGCTCGTTTGTGTAACAGACGAAAGTCAAAATCAATGACATTCCAACCGACAATGACATCGGGGTCGAATTTTTTAAACCAATCGATGAGTGCTTCTAGAAGCGCCTTTTCATCCTGGACCCATTGTATCGGTGTATCCGAAGGTTCTGGTTCTCCGATCATGATAACGCGGAAATCCATGACGCTGTCTAACCCGATGGAGTAAAGAATGCCTTTCTCAGAGCATTCTAGATCTAACGAGACAACGTTTAACTTCGGCTCATATTGCCCCGCACGGCATTTTGCGTTCTGGACGCGTTGGTAGCCATTGGTACGAGTCACATTGCCTGTAAACTCAATACTGCCTTTAATAAAACGCTCCATGAGGTAGCGATCGGCGAGGCGAATATCACTTTCGTAAGTGGTGATATCTTTTTGAGCGAATGTGTCTTTAAGTGTGAGAGCGTCTCTGGTTACATTGGTATAGCAGGCAGCAAGAGGCGTATGTTCAAACGTTTTGAGATCCAACAGGCGGATGTCGACGGGTATGTTTTTTTCTCGCGCGAGTGTTTTTGCTTGCTCTGAGTGTTTCTGAGCGATGAAAAATACTGGCTTCTCACCATTAATAAGTAACTGAGTAGGACCTGCTTCTGTCGAAAGCCACAGCTCGATTTGAGTTTGACCTTTGATGTCTCGTGCCTGTCGAGTAAGCAGAAAGCCTTGTTGGATATTCAAATGTGAGAAACCTTAGAAAACTTGAAGAACGCTAGTTTAACATTAAGAACTGTAAAAATAACCAGTAAAGAAAACGGTTCAAATTTTTGCTGGAATTAGTGATTACAAGTTAGCCTCTGGTGCAAGAGGGACAGTGTCATTTTAAGTTATAGCGTGTTTCTCTGGGCAATATGAAACCTAGTTACTTGATTTATTGTACTTAATGTTGTTAATTGTCTTTTCTTAGATTTCGGTTCTGCTCATCACGCTCTAAAATAATAGAGTGGTTTATGAATAAGTTCTTGCTAAAGTTTGCGTTTCAGCACATATTCATAGAAAGCAATTTTTTGTCGATTACGTTAGTATATAGGCAGTCATACTGATATCCACATTTAACAAATAATGGTTATGTGGGTGCAGAACCAATACAAAGTGTGGAGATACAAGTTTGATAAATGTTTTCCTTGTAGATGATCACGAGCTGGTTCGCACAGGGATACGACGTATTATTGAAGACGTCCGTGGAATGAACGTAGCAGGAGAAGCTGACAGCGGTGAAGATGCAGTAAAATGGTGTCGCAGTAATCATGCTGACGTCGTTTTAATGGACATGAACATGCCAGGAATTGGTGGCTTGGAAGCCACTAAAAAAATTCTTCGCGTGAATCCTGATGTGAAAATCATCGTACTTACCGTTCATACAGAAAACCCGTTTCCAACCAAGGTGATGCAGGCAGGTGCGTCTGGTTATTTAACCAAAGGTGCTGGCCCTGATGAAATGGTGAATGCGATTCGTGTAGTTAATAGTGGGCAGCGTTACATCTCACCAGAGATTGCGCAGCAGATGGCATTGAGTCAATTTTCTCCAGCCTCTGAGAACCCTTTTAAAGACTTATCCGAACGTGAATTGCAGATCATGCTTATGATCACCAAAGGCCAAAAGGTAACGGATATTTCTGAGCAACTTAATTTAAGTCCAAAGACAGTCAACAGCTATCGCTACCGACTCTTTAGTAAATTGGACATTAATGGTGACGTTGAGTTAACTCACTTAGCGATCCGCCACGGAATGCTGGACACCGAGACCCTTTAGTGTGAATCCTCCCTTCGATTCGGCTTCCTTTCTCAAGACAGTAACTCATCAGCCCGGCGTTTACAGAATGTACAACGCCGAAGCTGTTGTCATCTATGTAGGTAAAGCCAAAGACCTAAAAAAGCGCCTTTCAAGCTACTTTCGAAAAAAAGTAGACAGTGAGAAAACTCGCGCGCTTGTCAGTAATATCGCCAAAATTGACGTCACAGTGACTCACACTGAGACAGAAGCGCTGATCTTAGAGCATAACTATATCAAGCAGTATTTACCGAAATACAATGTTTTGCTGCGAGATGATAAGTCTTACCCTTATATCTTTATTAGCGGTCATAAGCACCCACGGCTTTCTATCCACCGTGGCGCCAAGAAGCGCAAAGGTGAATATTTTGGCCCCTACCCAGATTCTGGTGCAGTAAGAGAAACATTGCATTTGCTGCAAAAGATATTTCCTGTGCGCCAGTGTGAAGACACTGTCTATTCCAACCGAACGCGCCCATGTTTGATGTACCAAATTGGCCGTTGTGCAGGACCATGCGTTAATACCATCATTTCTGATGAAGAATACGCAGAGTTGGTTAGCTTTGTGCGTATGTTTTTGCAAGGCAAAGACCAGCAAGTACTCAAACAACTGATCGAGAAAATGGAAGTTGCCAGTCAGCAATTGCGCTTTGAATATGCCGCTAAATTTCGCGATCAAATCCAAGCGATTAGACGTGTTCAAGAGCAGCAGTACGTCTCAGAAGACAGCATGGATGATATGGATGTACTAGGGTTTGCTCAGGAGAATGGTATTGCGTGTATTCATATCCTGATGATACGCCAAGGCAAAGTGCTTGGTAGCCGTAGCCATTTTCCGAAAATCCCACAAAATACAAGCCAGCAGGAAGTGTTCGATAGTTTTCTGACTCAATACTATTTGAGCCATAACGAAGCGCGCACGATTCCTTCTCGTATTATTTTGAATCAAGAGTTGGCAGAAGATATTGCGCCAATACAGAAAGCGTTAAGTGAAGTGGCAGGTCGTAAGGTTCATTTCCATACCTCGCCAACAGGCTCTCGAGCAAGGTATCTCAAGCTTTCGAACACGAATGCACTAACGGCGATTACCACCAAAATCAATCACAAGATGACGATTAATCAGCGTTTTCATGCGCTTCGCGAAACATTGAAGTTGGAGTCTATTGCTCGAATGGAGTGTTTTGATATCTCTCATACCATGGGGGAAAGTACGATTGCATCGTGTGTGGTGTTCAACAATGAAGGCCCCGTTAAGCAGGAGTATCGTCGCTATAACATCACTGGGATTACCGGTGGTGACGATTACGCTGCAATGGGACAAGCGTTGGAGCGCCGTTATTCGAAGCAATTGGACGTAGAGAAAATTCCCGACATCATCTTTATCGATGGTGGTAAAGGTCAGTTAAATCGTGCGCATGATATTATTTCGCAATATTGGGGTGATTGGCCAAAGCGTCCCATCATGATTGGTATTGCGAAAGGGGTCACTCGCAAACCAGGCTTAGAAACGCTGATTACAGTCGATGGAGACGAGTTTCATTTACCAAGCGATGCTCCAGCGCTGCACCTTATTCAACATATTCGTGATGAAAGCCATAACCATGCTATAGCGGGGCATCGTGCTAAGCGAGGTAAAACCAGACGTACGAGTGCACTCGAAGGGATTGAGGGAATCGGCCCTAAACGACGTCAGGCGTTACTCAAGTACATGGGTGGGTTACAAGAACTTAAACGTGCAAGTGTCGAAGAAATCGCCAAAGTACCGGGAATAAGTCACTCTTTAGCAGAAATTATTTTCCAAGCATTGAAACAATAAGGAAAATCGCGCAACATTAAGCCGCAATGTGTAAGAGAATAATAAAATGCGTTTGAATATCCCGAACATTCTGTCTCTTCTTAGACTGTTCCTAATCCCTGTTTTTGTGGTTGTCTTTTATCTACCTTATTCATGGGCACCGTTTGCAGCAGCAATGGTGTTTTGGGTAGCGGGTTTTACTGACTGGCTTGACGGCATGTTGGCCCGTAAACTTGGCCAAACTTCTCGTTTTGGTGCGTTTATTGATCCTGTTGCTGATAAAGTGCTAGTGGCAACGGCATTGATTTTAATCACGGAACATTACCATTCAATTTGGGTGACCATTCCTGCGGTAACGATGATCGCGCGAGAAATCATTATCTCAGCATTGCGAGAATGGATGGCTGAAATCGGTAAGCGAGCCAGTGTTGCGGTATCTTGGGTTGGCAAAGTAAAAACTGTTTCGCAAATGTTCGCCTTATGGGTGTTGATATGGCGTTACGATGAATGGATGGTTTGGCTAGGCTTTGCGGCCTTGTATGTGGCAACTTTCTTGACGTACTGGTCAATGATTCAATATTTAGCTGCTGCGAAAGATGATCTGTTGAATGAAGAGCATCATTAAATTCTGATATTAGAAAGCAGGCTTAATAGCCTGCTTTTTTGTATCTAAGATAATCTACAGCATTTCCTTGCTTCTCACGTTTTTTAATGCTTGCTAACGGCCATGCTTGAAATTTCTATCTGAGTTCCTGTTTCGATAGAATTCCATATGTGATCTAAGTCTTGTTTTTGCCCTTGGAGAGTCTCAGAGAAGCGAGTCTCCTGATTGTTAACGCTTCAATACACGTAACGCACGGCCAGCAGTGTAAGGCGTAGCCAAAGTTTTATGATAAACAAGTGTATTTAAGCGATTTTTAGTATTAAAACTAAGCAATCTACCGTCTTTCGCACAAATTCTAGTCAAACGATTTAAAAAAATAAAAATAGTGTTGACTCGATCGCTCGAATCCGTAGAATGCATCCCGTACCCAAGAGAGCACAGCTCAGTAGGGTGGTGAAAAAGCTTAGCTTTATTCACAAATGAGGCGCCTTGGCAGAGTGGCTATGCAGCGGATTGCAAATCCGTGGACCTCGGTTCGACTCCGGGAGGCGCCTCCATTATTCTTTTGAGAGTGAATGGCTTTCGAGAATAAATGCGACACTAGCTCAGTTGGTAGAGCGCAACCTTGCCAAGGTTGAGGTCACGAGTTCGAACCTCGTGTG
Source organism: Vibrio sp. T9 (assembly GCF_003123985.1). Classification (NCBI taxonomy): domain Bacteria; kingdom Pseudomonadati; phylum Pseudomonadota; class Gammaproteobacteria; order Vibrionales; family Vibrionaceae; genus Vibrio; species Vibrio sp. T9. The sequence goes on along the minus strand of NZ_NIGY01000007.1, from coordinate 81,246 downwards.
TCGCTCCAAATTTTATTGATATGGCGTTAGCGGTATCAGATGGTGTTTTACTTTTCTGTAAAGGCATCACAAAGAATATTTGTGTGCCCTGGTGGTGGAATTGGTAGACACAAGGGATTTAAAATCCCTCGACGTTCGCGTTGTGCCGGTTCAAGTCCGGCCCGGGGCACCATCTCATATTAAACGCGACACTAGCTCAGTTGGTAGAGCGCAACCTTGCCAAGGTTGAGGTCACGAGTTCGAACCTCGTGTGTCGCTCCAGATTTAAGGCCCAGCATGAAAATGTTGGGCCTTTTTTGTATTTCTTCAAATCTTAAATTTCTTCTCTGTGATGGATTTCGTTAAGCACTGAGCTCCTTCAGCTTACTAACTTAACTTCTTGTTAATTTTAGTCATAGCAACGTCACTTCATGGCCATACCCATCCAGCTAGTTTAAGTTTAGTCAATCAAAGTTCTGTGAATAAAGACTCATCGCTTTAGGCTGAGCAGTAACGTAAATACTAGCTCTGTTAAATACCTTGGATACTGAAAATAATGTTCTACGATTAGAGAGTGGTATGTTCATAAACCGTTTTGGTTCATGGTGCTGATATTGTAAGGATATTTGTTTAAATAACAGGTATTTGAGAAAAGAAGAAAAGCGTTGTAGATGAGTATGAATGTACAAATATCACTAGGGGGAACTTTGTTGTGATTTGCGTCACTGTTACTAATATGAAAAATCGTTGCCAGAAGATTTTATTTTGTGATAAATTCGCGCGCAATCTCGGAGCGTAATTAACAACGTTTGATCTCTGGGGGATACGCGTAGTGACCATTCAAGCTGATTGTGACACTGCGTAGGGTAGGTATCGGCAAAGCCTTTTGTCGATAGACGGGATACTAATGCTGTAAAAGCGGCATATTAATGGGAAACCCAACATTGAAACCTTTGAATAAACACACACTAATCAGCTTCATACTGCCGAAATGTCCTGTTTTACAAAACGGGTGCATTACGGAACCTTGATTAATCCCTTTTACATATAAAGTCACGAATATCGTGGCAGATGATCTGTATTTGTCATTTTGCACTGACAAATGCGGAGGGGTATACACACCTCCTGTAACTTCATTCCAATGATTATTAATACAGGATATAGAATTATTATAATTCAAGGGATTATGTAGTATGAGCACTGCCTTTGAAGTCGATAGCAATATCGCAAACATTTTTTCGTCTCAGGTTCCTATCGTTGAGGGAACGTATGACTTAACGCCAGATCAAGTATTGATTGATCAGGCTGAGCATGAATCTGAAGTGCGTTCTTATCCACGTCGCTTGCCAATCGCAATCAAACAAGCTTTTGGTTGCTTGGTTGAAGATACACGTGGACAGATCTTTTTAGACTGCCTTGCGGGGGCGGGCACTCTAGCTTTGGGGTATAACCATCCTGAAATAAACCAAGCTCTGAAAGAGCAATTAGATTCGGGTCTGCCATATCAGACGCTAGATATTGCAACATCAGCAAAAACGACGTTTATTCAATCTGTTAAATCTTTTCTTCCTCAAGAGTTAAGTGAGAACAGCGTTATCCAATTTTGTGGTCCGTCTGGAGCCGATGCAGTTGAAGCCGCGATCAAACTCGCAAAGCAGACTACTGGTCGCAACACCATGTTTGCTTTTCGTGGCGCATATCATGGTATGACTAACGGCACAATGGGCATGATGGGCAACCTAGGTACGAAAGCGCGTCGAACTGGTTTAATGTCAGATGTGCACTTTATGCCTTTCCCATACAATCTGCGTTGTCCATTTGGGCTTGGCGGTGATGAAGGTGCGAAAGCAAGCATTCGCTATATCGATCGTCTTTTAAACGATGATGAATCGGGCATTATGAAGCCTGCTGCGCTCATCGTTGAGCCAGTGCAAGGTGAGGGTGGTGTTGTTCCTGCGCCAGCATTCTGGCTGCGAGAGTTACGTCGTATTTGTGATGAACACGGTATCTTACTGATCTTCGATGAGATCCAGTGTGGTGTTGGTAAAACTGGCTACAATTTCGCATTTGAAGAGTCGGGAATTGTTCCAGATATCCTGTGTTTATCAAAAGCTATTGGCGGTGGCTTACCAATGTCGCTATTGGTTATCAACAAGCAGCATGATACTTGGAAGCCGGGCGAACACACAGGTACGTTTCGTGGCAATCAGTTAGCCATGGTCTCTGGTGCGAAAGCATTAGAAATCATCCAGCGTGACAATCTGGTTGAGCATGCCAATATTGCGGGCCAGTATTTGCGCTATGGTCTTGAAAGCATTCAAAAGCGCGTGAACTGTATCGCGGAAGTACGTGGCAAAGGTTTGATGCTTGGTGTGGAGATTAAAAATCCAAACGGCGAGCTCAATAAATTTGGCGAACCTCAAGCGGATAGTGAACTCACTCTTTCCATTCAACGCGCAGCACTTGAGCGTGGCTTGATCGTTGAGAAAGGCGGACGTGAAGGTGCAGTAATTCGCTTCCTTCCTCCTCTTATCATCTCGTTTGAGCAAATCGACTTTGCTTTACGTGTATTTGAAGACGCGATTTTAGCAGCCGGCGGTAGTCACATCGAAACTCAGCCACAAGATGAATGGAAGAAGCATTTCATCCACACTGGAGAGTTGGGCAGCAATGAGTTTGCTTCGGTGATGAATCACACTACGACAGCAATGAAATCAGTGTTTGAACAGGTTGCTGCACCATACTCAGGTATGGATCCAAAAGCATTGGAAGCAGCGATCCATGCTGTTGATCTTGACAATAAAAATGCGCCTCTCAAAACGGTTATTGATGATGCTGCCGAGTTGGTCGCAAAAAATGCGATTTTTACTCAACATCCAGATTGTATTGCTCACCTTCATACTCCACCGTTGATGCCTGCTATTGCCGCAGAGGCAATGATTGCGGCTTTGAACCAGTCAATGGACTCATGGGATCAAGCTTCATCAGCGACTTATGTTGAACAGAAAGTTGTGAACTGGCTATGCGATAAATACGAGTTAGGTGAAAAAGCGGACGGTATCTTCACGAGCGGCGGCACGCAAAGTAATCAAATGGGTTTGATGCTTGCGCGTGATTGGATTGCTGACAAACTCAGTGCGCACTCAATTCAAAAGCTTGGCCTTCCTGAATACGCAGACAAGCTGCGTATAGTGTGTTCGAAAAAATCCCACTTCACGGTTCAAAAATCAGCGTCTTGGATGGGATTGGGTGAAAAAGCGGTTATGACCGTCGATGCTAATGCCGATGGAACGATGGATGTCACTAAGTTAGACGAAGTTCTAAATCAGGCAAAAGCAGAAGGTTTGATCCCATTTGCAATTGTCGGCACAGCGGGTACTACGGATCACGGTGCTATTGATGACCTAGACTTTATCGCCGATATGGCAGCGAAACATGACATGTGGATGCACGTCGACGGTGCATACGGGGGAGCTCTGATTCTAAGTAGCCAAAAAGCCCGTTTGAAAGGTTGTGAGCGTGCACACTCCATCAGCGTAGACTTCCACAAGTTATTTTACCAAACCATCAGTTGTGGTGCGCTGTTGGTGAATGACAAGTCTAACTTTAAGTTCCTGCTTCATCATGCAGACTATTTGAACCGCGAGCACGACGAACTACCGAACTTGGTGGATAAGTCTATTGCTACAACTAAGCGTTTTGATGCGCTAAAAGTGTTTATGACGATGCAAAGCGTGGGGCCAAAAGCCCTAGGCGATATGTACGATCATTTGCTTGATCAGACGCTTGAAGTTGCGGACATGATTCGAGATAACAAACACTTTGAGTTGTTGGCTGAACCATCGCTATCTACGGTTCTGTTCCGCGCGATACATGAATCAGCGGATCTTGATGAACTGAATAAAACGTTGCGCTTAGAAGCGTTAACACGCGGTATCGCGATATTGGGTGAAACCATTGTCGACGGTAAAACTGCATTGAAATTTACGATTTTGAACCCGTGTCTGACGACGGCGGACTTTGAATCTTTGCTCTCAAAAATCAATACGCTAGCGGCAGAGCTAGTTTAACAAAGGTAACGGAAAACTATGGCAATTCTACAGATTGGTGCAGGCGGCGTTGGCTGGGTAGTTGCACATAAAGCAGCACAAAACAACGACGTTCTGGGTGATATCACAATCGCATCACGTACCGTAGGTAAGTGTGAGAAAATCATCGAATCGATTCAGAAGAAAAACAATCTGAAAGATTCAACTAAGAAACTAGAAGCTCGTGCGGTAAACGCGGACGACGTAGATTCTTTAGTTGCTTTAATTAAAGAAGTGCAGCCTGACTTAGTGATCAATGCGGGTCCTCCTTGGGTGAACATGTCTATTATGGAAGCATGTTACCAAGCTAAAGTGTCATACCTTGATACATCTGTTGCGGTTGACTTGTGCTCTGAAGGCCAACAAGTACCTCAAGCTTACGATTGGCAGTGGGGCTACCGTGAGAAGTTTGAAGAGGCGGGTATCACAGGTATTCTTGGTGCCGGTTTCGATCCGGGCGTAGTATCGGTGTTTGCTGCATACGCGGTGAAACATCTGTTCGATGAAATCGATACTATCGACGTAATGGATGTAAACGCAGGTGACCACGGTAAGAAGTTCGCAACTAACTTTGACCCAGAAACGAACATGCTTGAGATTCAAGGTGATTCCTTCTACTGGGAAAACGGCGAGTGGAAACAAGTACCTTGTCACTCACGTATGCTTGAGTTTGAATTCCCGAACTGTGGTTCACATAAAGTGTACTCAATGGCGCACGACGAAGTTCGATCTATGCAAGAGTTCATCCCGGCGAAACGTATCGAATTCTGGATGGGCTTTGGTGACCGTTACCTAAATTACTTCAATGTAATGCGTGACATCGGTCTACTCAGCCCAGATCCACTAACGCTTCACGACGGCACGGTTGTTCAACCTTTGCACGTGCTTAAAGCGTTGCTGCCAGATCCAACATCACTAGCTCCTGGTTACACTGGCCTAACGTGTATCGGTACTTGGGTTCAAGGTAAAAAAGACGGTAAAGAGCGCAGTGTGTTCATCTACAACAACGCAGATCACGAAGTTGCATACGAAGATGTTGAACACCAAGCTATCTCATACACCACTGGCGTACCTGCGATCACCGCGGCTTTGCAGTTTTTCCGTGGTAAGTGGGCAGACAAAGGCGTGTTCAACATGGAGCAGCTAGATCCAGACCCATTCCTAGAAACCATGCCATCGATTGGTCTAGATTGGCATGTTCAAGAACTGGAGCCAGGACAACCTGTTATCCATAAATTGAAGTAAGAATTTAGCGACTCTTATTTGTACGTTTAAGCCGATGCACTTGCGTCGGCTTTGTTCGATTTTATAGTGCCTTTGCTAAGGCGAAGGGACGTAAGGTATCAAAATGCAACAAAACGAACTAAAAACGCCATACTTCATGATCAATGAAGACAAGCTGATTGAGAATCTAGAGAAAGCAAAACAGCTAAAAGACATCTCTGGTGTGAAGCTTGTATTAGCACTGAAGTGCTTTTCAACATGGGGTGTATTCGACATCATCAAGCCTTACTTAGACGGAACAACCAGCTCTGGCCCGTTTGAAGTGAAGCTTGGCTACGAAACGTTTGGCGGCGAAACACACGCATACAGTGTGGGTTACAGCGAAGATGACGTTCGCGACGTGGCGGACATCTGTGACAAGATGATCTTTAACTCTCAGTCACAGTTAGCGGCTTATCGTCATATTGTCGAAGGTAAAGCATCGATTGGCTTGCGCCTAAACCCAGGTGTGAGCTACGCAGGGCAAGACTTAGCAAACCCAGCTCGTCAATTCTCTCGTCTTGGTGTTCAGGCTGACCACATCAAACCGGAAATTTTTGATGGTATTGATGGCGTGATGTTCCACATGAACTGTGAGAACAAAGACGTGGATGCGTTTATCGGCTTACTCGATGCTATTTCAGAGCAGTTTGGCGAGTACCTAGATAAGCTGGACTGGGTAAGCATGGGTGGCGGCGTTTTCTTCACATGGCCGGGGTACGACATCGAGAAGTTGGGTTTGGCGCTTAAAGCATTCTCAGAGAAACACGGCGTACAAATGTATCTAGAGCCGGGTGAAGCGATCATCACTAAGACAACCGATCTTGTCGTAACAGTGGTTGATATCGTGGAGAACGTGAAGAAGACGGCGATTGTCGATTCAGCAACAGAAGCTCACCGTTTGGATACGCTTATCTACAACGAGCCAGCGTCCATTCTTGAAGCATCTGAAAACGGTGAACATGAATACGTGATTGGATCGTGCTCTTGTTTAGCTGGTGACCAGTTTTGCGTGGCGAACTTCGAACAGCCTCTCGAGATCGGACAGCGTCTTCACATTCTAGATAGTGCAGGTTACACCATGGTGAAACTGAACTGGTTTAACGGTCTACGTATGCCTTCGGTTTACTGTGAACGCTCGAATGGTGACATTCAAAAACTGAATGAATTTGACTACTCTGATTTCAAACGTTCACTATCTCAGTGGTCGGTGAAATAAAACGTATTGAGTATTAGAACGACAAAGAGCAGCTGAATTGCTGCTCTTTTTTATTGGGGAAGCGTTAAAGGTATGCAGTTAGCTTTCTACAATTACACGAGTGTCTTCACTCAGAGATTCTAACTCATTAGCCACGTCCTCTATCTCTAGCTCGCTAGGCAATTTAATCGCCATTTTTGCGCTGAATAAGCTGGAGCTTACCCCACCGCCGCCTGCAATGAATACGCGTTGGCAATCCATATCTAGAATTGAAATGCCTTGATTATCGAGAACGTGAGTAATTTCATTCACAATACCTGCTCTATCGTTGGCATCTAAGCGAAGCTGAAAGATAGTGTCTTCACGATGCGAGTGAGGATCCGAGTCAACGAACCTAACCACAAGAGTTTGACATGAAGAGAACGCCTCTTTAACGATGTCGGCATTTTCTCTTGGAAGCTCTACTTTGATGACACCTGCAACTTGATCTTCGATAAAGTTTACTTTGCTTATCAGCCATTTACCGCCATTTTCATGAGTGATTGCTGCGAGTTCTTTGATGGTTGCGGGTGACGCTTGTCCGACAAAATTAACAATAAATACGGTGTTCATAATGTCCCCTCCTGGAATAAGGTTTGGACGCAGTACGAATAAACGTGCTACTTAAGTTATTGGAATAAATCCTTTTATTTAGTGTAGGTGCTAGGGGAGGGTTATGTTTGATGAAAGTCAATTTTTGACACTAATTCGTGAAGCAAATAATTAAAACGATGTTTAGGGCACAAAAAAGCAGCCATCATAAGGCTGCTTTTCTACTGAGTATCAACTCAAGTCAAGGCTAAAATGTTACTTTTAGTTCGACACCGTAAAATTGGCTGTCGTAGTTGGCGCCTGCGTCCATTGCGAATTTTGCGACGTCTTGATTACCAAACCAAGGTGATGAATTAAATTGTAGTTCTGCACTACCGCCCCATGCATCGGTTACCCAATAATGGATATGCCCAACAGGGTTTAGGAAGAAGAGTGATACATCACCGACGGTTTCAGAGCCCATGACTTCGCCGCCGTTTGCTACAATATCTTGCTCAGCAGTGAGCATCATTTCGCCAACCACAGCACCAAAGAATGGTGTGATAAAAATATCCTGCCAAGATGGCACTTCTGCAAATGCCTCTACTCCGTACTCCCAAAAGAACGTTGACATGGTTGCGGAGTACAAGAATGACTGAAACTCGTTATAGCCAGCGTGGCGTGCGGCTGTGTAGTAAACGCCGCCAAAATAAGGATGCATGATGTAGTTGAGGACATGTTCATCACGATCCCAAACAGGCCCGTCAGAGACATTATCTTTCCATTTTTGACCCAGCTTACTCATGTCTCGGTCTTCTTCGTCCCATTTAGTGATACTTTCTGGAAGGAAAGTCATCATACCAACGGTTGCGATACTCAGGCCAAGAATGGTGTATGTTTGACCCATGAGGTAATCCCAGTCTTTATCTTGAGGGATAATGAGATGTTTAGGCTGAAGCCCTGCATCAAGATTTAATGAATCATCATTATTCTGTTCAAACATAAGACCGCGATTTTGAGACTCGAAGGTGTACAGAGTCGTCGTTTCGCAGTAACCTGACAAGCAATCAGGTGTGTAAGAAAACTCCGTATGACTGGTCATATCGTACTGACTTGCGTGCGCAAGCGCTGACGAAGTCAAGCAAAGGCCAGTTAGAGTTTTCTTGAACATGGATGATTTTGACACAAAGGTCTCCGAGTTGATGGTGTGATGATCGGGCTCGCAATTATCCCTCAAAACATCAACCATTTAAATACTTGATCCTTATTTAGTCCCAATATATCTCGTCGAGATTCGTCCAAATAAAAAGAAAAATAAGCACTATAACGAATAATAGGATTGTGCTTATGTTCAGGAGTCAGTTGTGAAAATAGCAATGCTTAGTACCGGTGAGGAAGTGCTCCACGGTGATATTGTTGATACTAATGCGGCATGGTTATCTAGCCTGTTTTATCAACATGGATTTGGCTTAACAAAGCGCTCAACGGTTGGTGATAGCCTGTCGAGCTTGGTTGAAGAGTTTTTAATGTTGAGCTTCAACAATGACGTGGTGATCGTGAATGGTGGTTTAGGGCCAACGACCGATGATATGAGTGCGGCTGCTGCCGCGAGAGCTGCTGAGTGTAAACTCGTGCTTTTCAAAGAGTGGTTGCAGCATCTAGAAAGTTTGTATGCTCGACGTGGCATCCCAATGCCAGACAGTAATTTAAAACAAGCCATGCTACCAGAAACGGCTGAGATTCTGGATAACCCGATAGGCACGGCCTGTGGTTTCAAGATGCTGATTAATGATGCCATTTTTTATTTTACGCCGGGTGTGCCAAGTGAATTTAAGCTTATGGCAGAGACGCAAATTTTGCCTGATCTGAGAAGAGCTTTTCCAGAGGTGCAAGGTTCATGTTGTAGTCGAATCTATACGTTTGGCCTTTCCGAATCCGGCATCTCGGACAAGCTTGATCAGCTAAAACTTCCTCAAGGGTATGAGCTTGGTTATCGCTCTTACTTACCTTTTATTGAAGTGAAACTCTTTGGCCCTTCTGACCAGCTTGAACAGCGTTTGAAGTTGGTACAGATGATCAATAAGCATCTTGAAAGCAATACCGTTAGTATTGATTTACCTATGGTTGAAAATGTCGGCCAGCTGTTGGTGGATAAAGAGTTAACCGTGTCGGTTTCCGAAAAAAGCAGTGGTGGATACTTAACTTATTGGTTAAATAGTGATGAAAACGCTGAAAGGCAACTTGGACATGGTTGGGTACTACCAAGCCAGACTCAAGCGATGAGCAACAGCGGAGACCCATTAGCAGAAACGTTTGCTCTGGCAGGAGCGACGCGAGAGAAGTGTGGGACGGATTTATCACTCGTCACTGGCCATATTGAAGAGGGTGTTTTTTCCGTCGCTTTATCGACACCGTCAGGCGAGTGGGGAGCGTTATATAAACTCTCGAAAAAGTATCAGCGCAATGATCAAGTTAAAGTGATCAGCACTGCAGCACTAGACTTGTTGCGTCGTTACCTAGAACGTAAACCGATGTTTGCACATTATGCATTTTTAGAGAAAGTTAAAGAGATGCATCTCCCAGGTAGTGCTTTATAACCAGAGACCTATAACAGCCTGAGAGATAAAACACGTAGATACAAAAAAGCCAAGGTAATCACCTTGGCTTTTGCGTTTTATACCGTCGAGTCACGTTATGCGCGCTGCTTTTCTTTCATCGCGTAGTTAACGCCACTGAGTGACAAATCCGATTTTGCTTTACAGATACAAGGTAATATCTCATCACTTTGCGTGTAAGCCATGGCAAAACCAACATACTCCACTTCACCAGATTCCAACTTGCAGCGACAAGCGCCACAGTGCCCATCACGACAGTTGTATTCTGGTAATAAGCCAGCTTGCTCCATTGTTTCCAAAATTGTATTGGAAGGGTTGGATTCAATACTGATGAGTTTGTTGATTTTGAGTGTTGCCATTACAGCTCGAATCCTTCGAAGTCGTCTGCGCGAACTTCATTGTCAATTTGACCCACAAGGTAAGAAGAAATTTCCGCTTCTTGAGGTGCAACTTGAACGTTATCTGAAGACAACCAAGCGTTAATCCATGGGATTGGGTTGGTTGTTGCTTCTGGATAAGCTGCAGGTAGACCTACTGCTTGCATACGGATGTTGGTGATGTATTCAACATATTGGCTTAGGATGTCTTTGTTTAGACCGATCATAGAGCCATCTTTGAATAGATACTCTGCCCACTCTTTTTCTTGCTCAGCCGCTTCTTTGAATAGGTCAAAACAGTCTTGTTTTGCTTCTTCTGCGATTTGCATGAAAGTGAAATCATCCTGACCGTTACGTAGCAGGTTGATCATGTGTTGCGTACCGTTCAGGTGAAGCGCTTCATCACGTGCAATCAGTTTGATTATTTTCGCGTTACCCTCCATTAGTTCGCGTTCTGCGAAAGCGAAAGAACATGCGAAACTTACGTAAAAACGAATCGCTTCTAGAGCGTTCACAGACATCAGACAGATGTACAGTTTCTTCTTAAGGTCGTACAGACTAACCTTAACTGTTTCACCGTTAAGGACATGCTCACCTTCACCGTAGCGATGGTAATCATTCGTCGCTTGAATCAAATCGTCGTAGTAGTGCGCGATGTCTTTTGCACGCTTCAGGATGTGCTCGTTCTCAACGATATCATCAAATACCACAGCAGGGTCGTTCACGATGTTACGAATAATGTGCGTGTAAGAACGAGAGTGAATCGTTTCAGAGAAAGACCAAGTCTCAATCCAAGTCTCTAGTTCCGGCAGAGATACAAGCGGCAGCAGTGCCACGTTAGGGCTACGACCTTGGATAGAGTCTAGAAGCGTTTGGTACTTCAAGTTAGAGATGAAGATGTGCTTCTCGTGATCTGGCAGTTTGTTGTAATCGATACGGTCGCTAGATACGTCTACTTCTTCTGGACGCCAGAAGAAAGAAAGTTGTTTCTCGATAAGCTTCTCGAAAATCTCAAACTTTTGTTGGTCGTAGCGTGCAACGTTTACTGATTGACCTAGGAACATTGGTTCCTTCAATTGGTCATTCTTTTTTTGGTTAAAAGTACTGTAAGCCATAATGCCTCAATTCCTTTTAAACCTCCCCATAAGGGGAGGTTATCGATAGTCTGTCTTTACGGAGTGTTAGGTGCGGGTAGATTAAATCTTACAACCGCCGCCAGCACAATCGTCATCTTGTGGTTGAACAGCGTCTTTCTGTTCATCTTTTGCGCCATCACGAGTGTTATGGTAGTAAAGCGTTTTCACACCAAACTTGTACGCTGTTAGCAGGTCTTGAAGTAGTTTCTTCATCGGTACCTTGCCAGTCTCGTAACGTGACGGGTCGTAGTTAGTATTAGCAGAGATAGCTTGGTCAACAAACTTCTGCATAATACCCACAAGATGTAGGTAACCGTCGTTCGAACCGATGTTCCAAAGCAGTTCATAGTTGTCTTTAAGTTCAGTGAACTCAGGTACAACTTGCTTCAGAATACCGTCTTTCGAAGCTTTTACTGAAACATAACCACGTGGTGGCTCAATACCGTTAGTGGCGTTTGAAATCTGAGAAGAGGTCTCAGAAGGCATTAGCGCAGTCAGTGTTGAGTTACGTAGGCCGTGCTCCATAATTTCTTTACGTAGGCTGTCCCAGTCGTAGTGCAGCGCTTCGTCACAAATTAGGTCGATATCTTTCTTGTACGTATCAATCGGCAGTAAGCCTTTCGCGTAGTTCGTTTCGTCGAATGAAGGGCACTTGCCTTGCTCTTTCGCCAGTTCTACCGATGCTTTTAGTAGGTAGTACTGCATTGCTTCGAACGTACGGTGAGTCAGGCCATTTGCGCTACCGTCAGAGTATTTCACGCCATGCTTCGCTAAGTAGTAAGCGAAGTTGATCACACCAACACCTAGCGTACGACGGTTCATCGTCGATTTGTATGCCGCTGGTAGAGGGTAATCTTGATAATCAAGCAGTGCATCTAGCGCACGAACAACAAGATCAGATAGCTCTTCGAAGTCATCTAGAGATTTGATAGCACCAAGGTTGAAGGCAGAAAGCGTACATAGTGCGATCTCGCCCGAGTCATCTTCAACGTTAGTTAATGGCTTCGTTGGCAGTGCGATTTCTAGACATAGGTTCGATTGACGAACTGGCGCTACTTCAGAATCGAATGGGCTGTGAGTATTACAGTGGTCCACGTTCTGAATGTAGATACGACCTGTTGATGCACGCTCTTGCATTAGCAGAGTGAACATTTCAATCGCTTTAACCGTTTCTTTCTTGATTGAAGGATCGTTCTCGTACTTCACGTATAGACGCTCAAACTCTTCTTGGTTTTCGAAGAATGCGTCGTATAGACCTGGTACGTCTGAAGGTGAGAATAGTGTGATGTTGCCACCCTCAACCAAACGTTGGTACATCAGTTTGTTCAGCTGTACACCGTAGTCCATGTGACGAACACGGTTCTCTTCAACACCACGGTTGTTTTTAAGCACCATTAGGGAGCGAGCTTCGCCGTGCCACATTGGGTAGAATACAGTCGCTGCGCCACCACGAACACCACCTTGCGAACAACATTTGACTGCGGTTTGGAAGTATTTGTAGAACGGGATACAGCCAGTGTGGAACGCTTCACCACCGCGAATCTCTGAGCCTAATGCACGGATACGACCAGCGTTGATACCAATACCAGCGCGCTGAGATACGTAACGAACAATCGAGCTTGCTGTTGCGTTGATAGAATCAAGACTGTCGCCACACTCGATCAGAACACATGAGCTGAACTGGCGAGTAGGGGTACGTACGCCAGACATAATTGGCGTAGGTAGAGAAATCTTAAATGTCGATGTCGCATCGTAGAAACGCTTGATGTAATCAAGACGCGTTGCTTTTGGATATTTCGCAAATAGGCACGCTGCTACAAGGATATATAAGAACTGAGCACTTTCGTAAATTTGGCCCGTTACACGGTTTTGTACGAAGTACTTGCCCTCTAGCTGCTTAACTGCCGCGTATGAGAAGTTTAGGTCGCGTTTATGGTCGATGTACGCATCAAGTTCGTCGAGTTCTGCTTTTGTGTAGTCTTCTAGAATATGTTGATCGTACTTACCCATATCGACGAGGCGAGACACGTGATCATAAAGCGTTGGTGGCTCGTATTGGCCATACGCTTTTTTACGCAGATGGAATACCGCTAGGCGAGCAGCTAGGTATTGGTAATCCGGAGTCTCTTCAGAGATCAGGTCTGCCGCAGACTTGATGATTGTCTCGTGAATATCTGTCGTTGTGATGCCGTCGTAAAACTGGATGTGAGCGCGAAGTTCTACTTGAGAAACCGAAACATTATCTAGACCTTCTGCAGCCCAAGTGATAACGCGGTGGATTTTATCCAGATCGATACTTTCTTTACGGCCATCACGCTTGGTGACGGTAAGTTGTTGGTTCATTCTGCTTTATTTCCCTAAGAAAACTGATAAAAGCCGTATTTTTGTTTGTTTATGTGCAATATGAGTAAAGCTTGCGGCGGCTTTGTGATCAAAGTCTATCTATATATTGTCGCTTAAACACAACATATAGGGGTTCATTTGTTTGCGGGTTACAAGATAGTGCTATTACACTGATTTATCAAGGTACAGATCGGGGATGACTTGTGGATAACTGACAAAATGAAAAAAATCAGTAAGTGAACACTAACCGATGAGAAAAGGGCAGACTTGAATGGTTAAAAGCACGGTTTTGAGATCGGTTTAGAAATAACCGCATGCAAAAATATTTTCCTTGATCTTTGGTCGTTTTTATCTACGAAAAATAGGTTGGTTAAAATGGAATCTAGAGCACGAATTTTAGGCATAAAAAGACAAAAAAAGCGGCAACTTTGTGCTACCGCTTTCGATTCATTTTCTACAAAAAATGTCAATCACAAAACGCATTTTTTAACATAATGGCGTTCAGTATTTTTTAGTATGAACGATGTAGTTTACGTCTACATTACGGCCGAGTTTGTAACTGTCATTAAGAGGGTTGTAATGCAGGCCCGTAATGCCCATTTCCGTTAGGTCAGTTTGGTCTATCATCTTCATCATTTCGGCAGGCTTGATAAACTTCTCGTGCTCGTGAGTCCCCTCAGGAACAATCTTAAGAAGTTTCTCTGCACCGACAATAGCAAACAAGTATGACTTGATGTTTCGGTTCAAGGTTGAGAAAAACACGTGACCACCAGGTTTTACTAGCGCAGCACAAGAGCGGATAACGGAGAGAGGATCTGGAACGTGTTCAAGCATCTCCATACAAGTCACGACATCGTAAGTCCCTGCGTTTTCTATAGCGTGGTCTTCTATTGTGCTCTGAATGTAGGTCAGTTGAGTACCTGTTTCTAATGCATGTAGTCGCGCGACTTCTAAAGGTTCTTTGCCCATATCAAGTCCAGTCACAATAGCGCCTTCTTTCGCCATGCTTTCAGCAAGAATGCCACCACCACAGCCGACATCAAGTGCTCGCTTGCCAAACAAGCCATTTGCTTTTTCAAGTACATAGTTCAAACGAAGTGGGTTAATTTGGTGAAGTGGCTTAAACTCGCCTTCTAAATCCCACCATCGAGAAGCCATGTCCTCGAATTTCTTAATTTCACTTGGGTCGACGTTTTGTGCTTTAGTCATAATTGGTTTTATTGCATTCAATCTGAGTCCTTTAGAGGGCGTCAGTATACTCCAACGTTTTATAACCAAACAACCTCGACGTGCTTAGTGAAGGGACAATGACAGAGTTCACTGGTGCGGCAACAACAGGCTCCTGTAACTTTGAAAGGGCTTGCATGTTTTTGGTTCATCCTTGAACTAGTGCCAGTGACAATACTCTAAAACCGGCATTTTTGACGTTGTGTGGATATATTGGGATTAACGATTTCAACTAAGTTCCATACGTACAGAGTCCGATTTTGCTCAATATTGACCGAAATATAACCACTAATCAGAAAGATATGGGATGAGTGTGCAAATTCTCGACATTTGATTCATAACCAAGCTCACAACCTGATAAAAGGAGAGGGAAAGTGATGCCGAAGTGATGAATTGTGTGTTATATTTTTGCACCTTACACGTATCGTAATTACGATCAGATAATAGAGGGATAATGGCTCTATGAGCGATTTAGCTAAAGAGATCACGCCCGTAAACATTGAAGATGAGCTTAGAGGTTCATATCTAGACTATGCGATGTCAGTCATCGTGGGTCGTGCTCTTCCAGATGTGCGTGATGGCCTAAAACCAGTACACCGCCGCGTTTTATTCGCGATGAACGTACTAGGCAACGATTGGAACAAACCATATAAAAAATCAGCCCGTGTTGTCGGCGACGTAATCGGTAAATATCACCCACACGGTGATAGTGCTGTGTACGACACAATCGTACGTATGGCTCAACCGTTCTCGCTTCGTTACATGCTGGTCGATGGTCAAGGTAACTTTGGCTCTATCGATGGCGACTCTGCTGCGGCAATGCGTTACACCGAAGTTCGAATGGCAAAAATTGCCCACGAACTATTGGCTGACCTAGACAAAGAGACCGTAGACTACGTACCAAACTACGACGGTACTGAGCAGATCCCAGCGGTTCTTCCAACTAAAATTCCAAACCTATTGGTTAACGGTGCTTCTGGTATCGCAGTAGGTATGGCAACCAACATCCCGCCTCATAACCTTGGCGAAGTGATCGATGGCTGTCTTGCATACATCAATAATGAAGAAATCACTATTGATGAACTAATGGATTACATTCCTGGTCCTGATTTCCCAACGGCGGCGCTGATCAGCGGTCGTAAAGGCATTGTAGACGCGTACAAAACAGGTCGCGGCAAAATCTACATGCGTTCGAAAGCGGACATCGAAGTGGAGAAGAATGGTAAAGAAACCATCATCGTCACTGAGATCCCATATCAGGTAAACAAAGCTCGCTTGATCGAAAAGATCGCTGAGCTAGTTAAAGATAAGAAAGTTGAAGGCATCAGTGCACTACGCGACGAGTCAGATAAAGACGGTATGCGTATTGTTATTGAATGTAAGCGCGACGCTGTGGGCGAAGTGGTTCTAAACAACCTATACGCTCAGACTCAGTTGCAAACCACTTTCGGTATCAACATGGTGGCCCTAAACAATGGCCAACCACAGCTATTCAACCTGAAAGATATGTTGAAGTGCTTCGTTGATCACCGTCGTGAAGTTGTGACTCGTCGTACTATTTTCGAACTACGTAAAGCGCGTGAACGTGCCCACATCCTTGAAGGTTTAGCGCTAGCGCTTGCCAACATTGATGAAATCATTGAGCTTATCCGTAAGGCGCCAACACCGGCTGAAGCAAAAGCGGGCCTTATCGCTCGTGGTTGGGATTTAGGCAACGTTTCAGCAATGCTAGAGCGTGCAGGTACTGATGCAGCACGCCCTGAATGGCTAGAGCCTCAATATGGTATCCGCGATGGTCAGTACTTCCTGACTGAGCAACAAGCACAAGCAATTCTAGATCTACGTTTACATAAACTAACAGGTCTAGAACACGAGAAGATTCTTGGCGAATACAAAACACTTCTAGAAGAAATCGCTGAACTCATGCATATCCTTGCAAGCACTGAGCGTTTGATGGAAGTGATCCGCGAAGAACTTGAAGCGGTTCGTGACGGCTTTGGTGATGCTCGTCGTACAGAAATCACAGCTGCGAGCCATGATATCGACATGGAAGAGCTGATCGCACGTGAAGACGTTGTGGTTACTCTATCGCACGGTGGTTACGTTAAGTACCAAGTACTGAGCGACTACGAGTCACAGCGCCGTGGTGGTAAAGGTAAGAGTGCGACCAAGATGAAAGATGAAGACCACATTGAGCGTCTTCTAGTGGCGAATACCCACGATAATATCTTGTGTTTCTCTACTCGCGGTAAAACATACCGTCTGAAAGTTTACCAATTGCCTCTAGCGAGCCGCACTGCTCGTGGTAAGCCAATTGTGAACATCCTTCCACTAGAAGAAGGTGAGCGCATTACCGCGATTCTACGTGTTGATGAATTCTCTGAAGACAAATTCATCTTCATGGCAACAGGTGACGGTACGGTTAAGAAAACGCCGTTGAACCAATTTGCAAATGTTCGTTCAAATGGTCTGATTGCGGTAAACCTACGTGAAGACGATTCGTTAATCGGTGTGGATATCACTAACGGCGAAAACGAAATCATGCTGTTCTCTAAAGCGGGTAAAGTGGTTCGCTTTAAAGAAGCAGAAGAAATTCCAGTACTTGACGAAAATGGTAAGCCAGTTCTTGATGAGAATGGTCAGCCAGAGATCAAGTTTAAAGGTGTTCGTCCTATGGGTCGTACTGCCTCTGGTGTTCGTGGTATGAAACTGGCTGAAAATGACCAAGTTGTATCACTTATCGTTCCTTCGCACGAAGGCGACATCCTAACGGTTACAGAAAACGGTTATGGTAAACGTACAGCGCTGAGCGAGTACCCGACAAAAGGTCGAGGCACTCAAGGTGTCGTTTCTATCAAAGTTTCTGAGCGAAACGGCCCGGTAGTTGGTGCTATCCAGGTTGTTGAAGGTGATGAAATGATGATGATCACCGACGCTGGTACACTAGTACGTACTCGTGTGGGTGAAGTTAGCCAGGTTGGTCGTAACACGCAAGGTGTAACGCTTATCCGTACTGCGGAAGACGAATCTGTTGTTGGTTTGCAACGTATTGAAGAAGTTGATGACGAAGAGCTGCCTGCTGGTGAAGAAGCAGAAGCGTTAGAGTCAACAGACGAAAATACGCAGCAAGATACTCCAGAAGCGCCAGCCGCTGATGATGCAGAGGAAGGTAACGAAGAGTAATCTTTCGTTACTATTCTAATGTAAAAAGCCGAGCCTCAGTTGCTCGGCTTTTTTGTACCTGTATCAACGCAATACAAGCATTAAACCAGTACACTAATACTCAGTTTGTCTAGGGAGCGCGTTATGTCTGTTTGGTTTTTCATTGCCATCACTTTGATGGGATTATTCGTCGTCGTATTATCGCTCAGCGCTTCAAGAGTAAGAGCGGCACAATGGTTCGGTTTTTGTGCTTTGGTACTAGTGTTAACCAGCGCTAGCTTCTTATTGTTGCGTCAATCTCCTCCACAACCTATTCAAGCTGAAGTCTCTCGAATGATGACTGCTCGCGATATCATGCAGGAAATTCAAGACCAATTACGTGAAGACCCAAACAATGCCGAATTGTGGTTTCAGTTAGGGCAGGGCTACCTGCTAGAGGGAGAACTGGATGGCGCACTGATTTGTTTTGATTACGCCATCCAACTAACTGAGCCGGTCGGTGCCACGCAACTTGCTGCGAAAGCGACGACCTTATACTACATTCACCAGCAATCAATGACGCAAGAAGTCAGTTTGCTTCTAGAACAAGCTTTGCAGATAGAACCGCATAATGAAGCGGCTTTGTCGTTGATTGCCAATGATCATTTTCTGTCATTCCGCTTTCAGGAAGCCATTGATACTTGGGTGCTATTACTCGACTCGAACGATCCAAGCTTAGATCGAGTACAAATTATTAACTCGATCAATAAAGCGAAAGAGCTGTTGTAGGCGTAGACTCTAATAAGTAATAGAAGAAAGGTGGGGGACGAATGAAGAATAAAGCGTTCGGAATATTTGTGGTGCTGTGCGGCTCCGTGTTAGTGGGTTGTAGCTCTTCCGAACATTCTGGCACCTCATCTACGGTTTATTACTCTTCCGGTTATTACGACCCTTGGTGGTACGATCATGACGACTACTGGATTTATTACTATCCGGGTTGTTGCGACAACGACGATGAATACAAAGATAAACTAGAAGAGTGGTGGAATGGCTTGGATGAAGAGCAACAGCAATCCATCAAAGACAAAGTCGAAGATTGGAAAGACGATGATATGTCCGCCAATATCGATAACATGAAGCGACAGCTTGACGATCATTGGCAATCGCTGCCTGACGAGCAAAAGCAGGAGATTCAAACCAAGTGGGAGAACCGCCCCGAGCGCATCGAGCCTACGGCTTTACAAGACAAAGCCGTGGCAGAAAAGCTTCAACAAAGAAAAGCATTGCCGGAAACGAAGATCCAGCGCCCAGTTACACGCCCAAATGTGCAGATGCCTAAAACACGTCCACATATTCAGCCTAGGCCGAGACTTCCTCGTCGCTAATCTGTTTTCCTCTGCCTTCTATCAAACAAAAAGGGCGCAACGTGCGCCCTTCGTTTTATCCATTTAACCTAGTGTAATCGATACTGATCAGTACGTTGCTTCGCGCTCAGCAGCTGCTTTATCCCATTCTGGTGCCACCGTTTCTAGGAAGTGTTTCTTGTCTGCGTTCATCTTTTCCATATCCATACCTAGTGCTTGTTGCGCTTTTGCTTTGGTCGAGATATCTGGAATTTGAACTGGGTCAGTAATACCTTTTGTTGCCAGTAAACGAACTAACTTAGTACGAGCGTCAGCAGCGCGATCAACTGCGGTACCGAGTACTTCAAGTGCTACCTCAGGAGCATGCATGTGAACACCGTGAGAAGCAATCGCGTAGTCCCAACGCCATTGTGCATGGCGAATATCTTGTAGGATAGGTTGCATCTCTTCTTCTGTTGCCCCTGCTTCCCATGCTGCACCAGCTTCAAAGTGCGCTGCCACAATTTGCTTCTCGGCGGTTAGCTTCATGTTTAGTACTTGCGCTTTGCGAGTCGAAACGATGCCTTGTAGCTGCTCTTTGGTTTGAGTATGGCATTGCGCACAGGTGTCTTCAAAACGATCAAACGGGTTACCCACTTTGTGGTCAGTGTATACCGTACCGTCTTCTTTGGTTACTTTAGGCATGTGACAGTCCACACACACCACTTTGTTTTTGCCATGAATACCCGCTCTCCAAGTTTCGAAACCTGGGTGTTGCGCCTTAAGCATTGGTGCTTTAGAAACGGCGTGCGTCCAATCTTTAAAGTTTAACGCGTCGTAGTATTTCTCCATATCCGCGACGTTGGTCCCCATGTCCCATGGGAATTTGACTGCTTTAGTCGGACCAGTGAAGTAGTATTCAACGTGGCATTGAGCACAGACCGATGCTTGCTTATCTAGGCGAGACTGTTCATCAAAGTTTTTACCGATGGTGTCAAAAGCACGCTCGACGTATGGGCGAGTCAGTGCCAGTGCGGGTTCGCCCTTCTTGAAGGCTTCAGAACCCGTATTGTGACAGTCGGAGCAACCGATAGGGTTGACGATTTCTGAGCCCAAGCGCGCCCATTTACCTTCAAAATAGCCGTCTTCACCGCGCTCTTCAATTACGCGGGCGACATCTGGGCTTTTACAACTCCAACAAGCCATCGGCATTGGCCCGGAGTTTTCGTCTGCTGGTGCGCCAGTTCTGAGGGTTTGCCTCACATCATCAAGCGCGTAAAAGTGACCGCGCGCTTTGTTGTAGTCTTTAGCAAAACCATAACCGGCCCACAAGATCACCATGTTTGGGTCTTCACTTAAGGCATCTTCAATATGCTCGCTTTCCGATGTGGCTTTCCAAGAGTGATATTGGTCAGGATGGTTTCGTTCAAAGGTATCATTGCGAGGCTCTATGAGACCAGTATCCTCTGCCGCCAAAGGAGCACCAACCAAAAATAATTGGCTGGCGAATAAGGTCGCAACCGCGATAGGTGCGCTCATCCAGTGTTTTATGCTCACGGTGTTATCTCCATATTCGTTTTTATTAGCAGCGTTGTGAGGAGCTATTCCAAATAAGAATCGGAGATCTATCGTTAATATTAATAGTGAATTGAATAGATGAAATAGTGACCGAAATTGGCCTTGTTTTAGATCAAATTATGCTAGTGATCTTAATCATGTTTAAGTTCATATACCCCTAAAGTGGTATATTGTAATCCCCTTTAATCACAGTGTGTTATGGTGATAACCATTTTAAAAATAAGGTGATTAAGTTCGCTTTTTGAACATGTGATTCTACCTCTTAGGAATTATAGAGGTATTATAAATACAGGTTTAGCGTTGTGGCTTTCCAAAATAAGAATTGATGTCATTTGAAGGTGTGAAAATATCTTCAGAGGAAATTAATTGTTGCTCAAATAATAGTTGATAACAGTTATCAATTATTATCGAGCTAAGGAAAGAAAAATATGGGCAATATAAAATTGACCATAGAGACAATGCTGAAATTTCTCTTCATCTTTGCCATCTATGGTTTTTTCACCGCCGCCCATGCGACTTCTTCAGAGCCAGTTGAAGGTGCTCAAGCCGAGCGTCATCAAGTCGAGTTGATCCGTGACCGAGACTATAAATGTCTTCAATGTCATAAGGATGCAAAAGAGACTCTGAATCTATCGCATGATTCGCAAGCGTTATTGAGTCAAGGTAAGCAGCTCAATTGCACTAACTGCCACAGCAACATTGGCCCTGATCACCGTGAAGGCGCACCCGATGTGATTAAGTTTTCTGCTGCGCAATCGAAAGCGGTGCACGACAAAGTGTCCCTTGACCCAAGCTTGATTCTCAAAGCTAATAGCCAGTGTGTGGATTGTCACGCGCCACTTAAGTTAAGAGAAAAGCACTGGACGCACGATGTGCACGCCAAGAATCTCACTTGTTCAAACTGTCATGATGTTCATGCCGCAAAAACCAAAGCTTTGTCTTATGACAGAAAACAGCTGATTAAGCAGTGTGTGGATTGTCACTCTGAATTTGCCGTCGAACCTGAACTTGCCAAAGAAGAGGAGAGATAGCATGAAATGTTCGAGAAGAAACTTTTTAGCTAGCAGCGGTGCGTTGATTTTAACTACAGGCGTTGCGGGCACTTCCGTTGTTAGCTCCTCTCTTTATGCCAGCAACAGTGAACAAGCGAAGCGCATGGGTATGGTTCATGATGAAAATGCCTGCATTGGCTGTACCGCTTGTACCGATGCTTGTCGCGAAGTAAATAAAGTCCCTGAAGGCGTGACGCGACTTAAAATTCATCGCAGTGAACCGATTGGCGAATTCCCAGATGTGGAATACCAGTTTACTCGCGAATCCTGTCAGCACTGTGATAATCCACCATGTGTCTATGTGTGCCCAACAGGCGCAGCATACAAAGATGAAGCGACGGGCATTGTGGATGTACACAAAGAGAAATGTGTCGGATGTGGTTATTGCCTTGCTGCTTGTCCTTACCAAGTGCGCTTCTTTAATCCAGTCGATCACTCTGCGGATAAATGCAACTTCTGCCGCGATACCAACCTGGCGCAAGGTAAGCAGCCAGCTTGCGTGGAATCTTGCCCAACAAAAGCACTCATCTTTGGTGATTTAAATGACCCAGCTAGCGAGGTGAGCAAAGCTATCGAAAGCCATGTTGTCTATCGCGATAAATCGCATTTAGGTACGCAGCCTAAACTGTACAAAATTCCGCATAGTAAAGGGGAGGTGTCATCATGAACGGCTTCGAAAGTGCATTCCACTTTGACTCGTTAGTCTGGGATTGGATTATTGCGATTTACTTATTCCTTGCTGGGATGTCAGCAGGTGCGGTGATGATTTCTATCTATTTAAAACGCAAAGTGATTGAAGGTGATCCCGCAAACAATGGCATTATAAAAGCAATGGCTTGGCTAGCGCCATTTGGCATTATTTCTGGCTTAGTGATTTTGATTTTCCACTTAACTAAACCGCTTGAGTTTTGGAAGATCATGATTTACTACAACCCGACTTCCGTGATGTCGATGGGCGTTGTCTTGTTCCAAGTGTACATGCTAGTGCTGTTTGTTTGGATCGGCGTTATCTTCCGTCATCAAATCATCAGCTTTTGTGAAGGGAAGTTACCGAGCAAACTGTTGGATTTTGCCGATGGCATCTTGATTAAAGCAGGGAAAGCCAACAACGCGATTGAGTTGTTCTTGGGCTTTTTAGCGATCGTGCTTGCGGCATACACCGGCTTCTTATTGTCTGCATTGAAGACTTACCCAATGCTAAACAATCCAGTTCTGCCAATCTTATTCCTATTCTCTAGTTTGTCATCTGGCGCAGCAGCATGTTTGATGTTCGGCATCTTGGTGTTTAAAGAGTCGACCAGCAGCCCTAGTGTGTCTTGGGTGCACGGATTTGAACGCCCAGTGGTATTGTTTGAGCTGTTTGTCTTAGTGACATTCTTTACTGGGCTTATCTTTAGTGGCGGGCAAAATGAAGCCGCGGCTTGGAATGCCATTTCGAGTGGATTCTGGGCTCAGTGGTTCTGGGTTGGTGTAGTGCTCATCGGAATGATCACACCGTTGATACTAAACTGGCTAACGCCTTCAGAAGTTCGTCATAGAGGAAGTTACGTTTTTGCGGTCACAACGTTGAGTTTGGTTGGCGTACTCATGCTGCGTACTTTCATTCTCTATGCTGGTCAAATGACCATCGTGTAAGGAGGCTAAATGGAGGCTGAGCTCGGTTTCTTTTTGTTGATATTGGTGGCTGTCGCATCGACATGTGCGACGCTGCTGCATTGGGTTTGCTTTACGCTGCGGAAGAAGGGAGTGTTGCCACACCAAACCGCAACGTCTCATATTATCAGCTTAGCCTCCTTAGTTTGTTTGGCGCTTTTGATAGTCTGTTTTATTCAGGATAATTTTGCGCTTGAGTATGTGGTTACACACTCGAACAGCCAGTTACCTATCGCGTTTAAGATTGCAGCTGCTTGGGGCGGCCATCAAGGGTCTATGTTGTTTTGGGTGGTTACGTTGAGCTTATGGGCGTCTTTTATTGCTATCAAGTCGCCAGTTTGCACTCAATATACAGGCGATTGCTTGGGTATCATGAACTTACTTATTGCTATTTTCGCTTGGTTTACCCTCACCACGTCCAATCCTTTTGAGTATGCTCAGACACTAGCGTTGGAGGGACGAGATCTCAATCCGATGTTGCAAGATATCGAGCTTATTATTCATCCACCGCTGTTATATTTGGGCTACGTTGGTTATGCCGCGATACTGGCGTTCGCCTTAGCTGCGTTATTAGCGAAACGACCTATAAATGAATGGTATGGTGTTGCCCGTAGTGCCGCTTTCTTTGCTTGGGGTACGCTAACAATTGGAATTTTGATTGGTTCTTGGTGGGCATACAATGAATTAGGTTGGGGCGGGTGGTGGTTTTGGGACCCGGTAGAAAACGCGTCTTTGCTGCCTTGGTTAATGGGTACCGCACTACTGCATAGCGGTGTGTTGTCGAAGCGTAATAAAGGAGCAATTTGGAGCACCTACGCATTGGGTTTTGCTACGTTCAGTTTGAGTATTCTCGGCACATTTGTGGTGAGGTCGGGTGTATTAACCTCAGTACACGCGTTTGCGGTTGATCCAACCAAAGGTGTAGTACTTCTTGCTGTTCTCAGCGTTTTGGTGATTGTCACCTTTGGTGTGCTCATTATGCGAGGGCTACATATTCCTCGTTTTACGCTCGATTCGTTAATAAGTCGTGCCTACATGGTATACATCGCTATTGGGCTTCTCGTTGTTTGTATGGCGATTGTTTTCCTCGGTACCTTTTACCCAATGCTTTATCAACTGCTTGGCCTAGGTAATATATCCGTTGGGGCACCTTACTTTAATAGCCTCGTTTTTCCCCTTACATTACTTGCTCTGACCTTTCTCGCCTTTATGCCCGTGTTGAAGTGGACGAAAGGAGCCAGTCCTCATGCCGTTAAAACCATTGGGTTTGTCGGTATTCATGTTATTGCGGTTAGCACTATTTTCGTTTTTACTACAAAAGAGCTTCATATAACGACTTTGATTACTCTGGTATTAGCGACGTGGGTAGTGGTTTCTCATGTGCTATTGCTGTTTTGTGCAGAAAACAAGAGCAAATTAATGCCTATGTTTCTTGCTCATGTTGGCTTTGCGTTGGGTGCAAGCGGGGCAGTATTTAATAGTGACTATTCGTATGAATACAACTTACGGGTAGAGCCAGGTAGCTCGTATCAAAAAGCGGGTATCACCGTTGATTATCATGGAATTGAATGGTTAGTTGGGCCGAACTACACCGCAGAACAGGGAAGTGTTGATCTTTATTTGGAGAGCGGTAAGGCGCTGAACTTTCAACCCGAGAAACGGCATTACCCTGTACGCGTGATGAATATGACCGAGCCCGCTATTCGATCACTATGGCATGGAGACTACTACATCACTTTGGGTGACAAGCTCGACAACAGCGCCTACGCAATTAAAGTGCAATATCGGGCGGGTATCTGGTGGATATGGTTTGGTGGCGCTTTAATCGTAATAAGTGCTTTGGGGAGTATGATGAATCTAAGGGGAAAAGGTAATGAGATCGAAAAATACGCTTAAACTGATCGTTCTCATATTGCTAGTTGCGATTTTTGTTGTCACCGCGACAATGGCATTATCCGATAGACCAAACGTAGAAATACAACAAAATCGTATGTTATCTATCCCAGATTTTACCGCTTACTCACTCATTTCAGGCAATCGAATCACCGATGCAGTACTAGAAAATCAAGGTTATGTGCTATTGAATGTTTGGGCGTCTTGGTGCGGGGTTTGTAAACAAGAACATGATGATTTGCTCAACTTAGCTCGACAAGGTGTGCCCATCGTTGGTCTTAACTATCGAGATAAAGAAAGCGCGGCTAAACGCTATTTGAGCTCTTCACACAATCCATATACCGAAGTTATATCCGATCCTAATGGGCAACTGGCGGTTGAACTTGGTGTAATAGGAACGCCGGAAACTTACTTAATTGATCAAAATGGCAATGTTTTGATCAAATATAGAGGTAAGTTAACAATAGACAAATGGAACTCGTTATTTTCGGGGTATTTTAATGTCTCACTTTAAATATGCTTACTTCATTATTGTTTTGTTTTCTTTGTGTTCTTCTTGGGTCAAAGCAGAGCAAATTACGCAGCATGTTGATCTGTTTGAATTTCATTCCGTTGAACTGCAACAAAGAGCAAATGCATTAGCTAAGGCTTTACGATGCCCACAATGTCAAAACCAAAACCTTGTTGAATCTAATGCACAAGCCGCTAAAGATTTAAGATTGAAAGTGTACTCGATGGTAAACGAAGGAAGTACGGATCAAGAGGTAAAAGATTATTTGGTTCAGAGATATGGGAATATCGTTTTGTATCAGCCACCATTTAATTATTCGACAGCAGCGTTGTGGATCTTTCCTCTATTACTTTTGATCTTTTTTATCCTATTTTCGATCAAAATGATAAAGCGTCAATAATGTGACCACTATTCCACTATGGGAAATAAATCGTGCAGATAACAAACAGAATGTTATCATTTTTCCGAATTTATGAAGATTCCAGTATAAAGAAAATCAACGATTTGAGCTGGAGAAGTAATAAAAGAACTAAGTAGGTGCACGCAGTGGATTCAGTTATATTACAGTTAAAAAAAGACTTTTATTCGCAGATTCGTGCATTGCAAACCTCGAAACTGCCTCAAGTTACATCGTCTCTTGCCGTATTAACCGAAGAAGAAATTCAAGAACTCGAAGCGGTATGGATAGAGCTTACGGTTTGGAAACGTAGCCAAACACATTAAATCATCACCCCTACATACAACTCATTATCAACCCCAGACAAAATTTGTCTGGGGTTTTTTATTGTAGTTTTTCAAAATTGTTATACTATAACAATTCGTCAGCGCGGGGAGTTGTTCTCTTTGGCTGTCTTTAGGGGATAACTGCTCTCAATTGTGATCTCTATATTGAAAAATGCGGTATCAATCCCCATAGTTGAAGAGCAATGAGTGAATCCCATGAATGCAATAACGAAAACGCATCAAGCGCATCAAGCAATAAATCGAGTGAGTATAGATATGGCGGAAGTACGTGCCAGAGTAGATTTTAAAGTCGGGGCTAAAAGTAATATCGATGCTGAAATCCTGTCTTTTCGTGGCCTGAAGACAGATAAAGAGCATGTGGCAGTTATCTTTAGGCAAGCGGATCAAACGCAAGAAACGCCTTTGGTGCGTATGCATTCAGAATGTCTTACTGGTGATGTTTTTCACTCATCCCGCTGTGATTGCGGCGAGCAATTAGAAGAAACCATTCAACGCATGGGCGAATCTGGCGGTATTATTTTATACCTACGTCAGGAAGGTCGTGGTATTGGTCTATACAACAAGATTGATGCGTACCGTTTGCAAAGCCAAGGTATGAACACCTATGAAGCAAACAACCATTTGGGTTTTGACGATGACCTTCGTGATTTCACTGAAGCAGCGCAAATGCTCGAAGCATTAGGTGTAAGTAAAATTCGCCTTGTGACCAACAACCCTAAGAAAATCCGTGAATTAGCAGAATACGGCATCGAGATTGTTGAGGTTGTCAATACCTCTGCACATATTAAAGATGGTAATGAAAGCTACCTAAAAGCAAAAGTTTCTCATGGTAAGCACAATCTAAAATTCTGATTTTATTTATTAAATTATCAGTTTTGCATGTTAAAAGCCTCACAACGATGAGGCTTTTTTTGTATCTAGAGTTGAAAATAAATTGTAAATTTGTATTATCTCGTGACTAATAGTGCAAATAAGAATAATTAGCACTACGAATAAAACAAATAAATTGCTCAACAAGGATGCTTCAGATGAATGCAAAAACAGTTTTAGTCCAATCTATTGCTGCATCACTCCTCATTGCCAGTGGTTCTACCGTTGCTGCCCAAGTAACGAAACAACAAGTCGTTGAACATTATGCAGACGTTGCACATGCAGTCTTTGCTGACTCAGTGACAACGGCGAAAACGCTCGACGTAAAAATCGACGAATTCCTAAAATCGCCATCAGCGGATAAGCTTGAAGAAGTAAAACAAGCGTGGCTAGACTCTCGCGTTCCGTACCAACAATCTGAAGTATTCCGTTTTGGTAACGCGATTGTTGATGACTGGGAAGGGCAGTTAAATGCCTGGCCACTTGATGAAGGCCTAATTGACTACGTAGCGACAGATTACCAATATGAACTCGGTAACGAAGGCGCTGCTGCAAACATCATCGCAAACACCAGTTTACAGATTGGTGCTTCTAAACTAGACGTTGCAAAAATTACTCCAGAATTGCTAGCGGATCTCAACGAAGTAGGTGGTTCTGAGGCAAACGTTGCGTCAGGTTACCACGCGATTGAATTCTTACTTTGGGGTCAAGACCTAAACGGCACAAACGCAGGTGCAGGTCAGCGCGCTTACACGGACTTCGTTGTCGGTTCTGAGTGTACGAATGGTCACTGTGACCGTCGTGGTGAGTACCTAAAAGTGGCAGCCGATCTACTGGTTCAAGACCTTGAATGGATGGAAAAACAGTGGTCTGCGGAAGTGAAAGGCAACTACCGTGAAACGTTTCTTAATGATTCTGCGGATAATGGCCTACGTAAAATGTTGTTCGGTATGGGTTCATTGTCTTTAGGTGAGCTTGCTGGTGAGCGTATGAAGGTGGCGTTGGAAGCAAACTCGACAGAAGATGAGCACGATTGTTTCTCAGACAATACGCACAACTCTCATTACTACAACGAGCAGGGCATCTATAACGTTTACACAGGTCTTTACAAGCGTGAAGACGGCACATTGCTTTCTGGTCCGAGTATTGCTGACCTAGTGGCTCAAAAAGACAAACAAGCAGCTAAAGAGATCCAGAAGCAGTTTGATGTTACGCGTAATCAAGTTGGTAAATTGGTTACGTCTGCGGAGAAGAACAACCAACACTTCGACCAGTTAATTGCAGCGGGTAATGCACAAGGCAACACGTTAGTGAATGACACCATCATGTCATTGGTTGCTCAAACCGGTTCAATTGAACGTGCTGCGGGTATCATTGGTATTGATAGCCTAAGCCCTGATACTGCAGACCACGAGTTTTAATCAAAGTACAAAAAATAATTGAAAGGGCTCGTTTGAGCCCTTTACCGTTTTAACTCGCTGTTATCCCACCCCTCTTGTTGTGTTTTAGAGCAATGATATGAAGCCTTACTTAATTTCGGCCTTGGCCGTGATCTTTTCTTCTACTGCTATCGCGTATGATGTGAAATCTGGTGGACAAACGAGCGTGAAAAAAGAAGGCGCCAACGCGTATTCTCTTCCTGCCGCGAACCTTCCTATGAGTAAACGTCTTGATTTTAGCGTGGGCAATAGTTTTTTCCGCAACCCTTGGGTACAAGCGCCAGCGTCTACCGATGCCAGAGATGGTTTGGGACCTCTTTTCAATACAAATGGTTGTCAAAACTGCCACATCAAAGATGGTCGTGGTCATCCTCCAGAGCCAAATGATTTGCATGCGGTGTCCATGTTAGTGCGTTTGAGCATCCCTGCGATGACGTCAGAACAAAAAACAGCGTACATCAGAGACGGCGTTATACCTGAGCCGACTTATGGCGGCCAGCTCCAAGACTTTGCCCTGCAAGATCAAACGCCAGAAGGAAAAATCGAAATCACCTACACCGATGTGCCAGTGAAGTTTAAAGACGGCACGAAGGTGACATTAAGAAAACCTCATTTGAATATTACCGATCTAGGTTACGGCGATATGCACCCTGATACGGAATTTTCAGCGCGTGTTGCACCGCCAATGATCGGCCTTGGTTTGTTAGAGAGTATTCCTGACGAAACGCTACTTGCATGGGCTGATGCACAAGATGCAAATAAAGACGGTATCTCAGGTAAAGTAAACAAGGTTTGGGATATTGAGAAGGACGACTTCTCGATTGGTCGTTTTGGCTGGAAAGCCGGACAACCGACGTTAATGCAGCAAAATGCAGCAGCATTCAATGGTGATGTGGGTCTGACGAGCCATTTATTCCCCAATGAAAACTGTACCTCGAAACAAAGTATTTGTGACGACATGCCAAATGGCGGCAAACCAGAAGTGAGTGAAAATATTCTCGACTTCGTTGAGTTTTACAGCCAGCACTTAGCCGTACCTATTCGCCGAAATATGAACAATCCTAGCGTGAAACTCGGTCAGAAAATCTTTGCGGCTTCTGGCTGTGAAAGCTGCCATAAGACCAGTGTCAAAACGGCGAAGCGACCAGAGTTACCAGCGCTTTCTGAGCAGCTTATCCATCCATATACAGACATGCTTCTGCACGATATGGGTGAAGGTTTAGCCGATAACCGTCCTGAGTACTTAGCAAACGGCCGTGAATGGCGAACGGCACCCTTATGGGGCATTGGTTATACCGAAGAAGTAAACGGGCATACTTACTTCTTACATGATGGCCGCGCCCGTAATCTGATGGAAGCGGTACTGTGGCACGGCGGTGAAGCGGAAACGGCGAAACAAAACGTCTTAGCACTGAATAAAAAAGAACGTGACGCATTGATTGCGTTTCTGAATTCTCTATAAGGAAGCAACCATGAAAAAAACACTGTTAGTGAGTGCGATTGCCGCAACGTTAAGTTTGGTTGGTTGCCAATCGACCATCGGTTCGAGCTCTGCCAAGCCTGAGAGTACAAGTCATATTTCTCAAGCGGTCTACGAAGTTGAGTTTCAATCTGCGCAGACGTTTTTAGCGCAAACCACAGAACTTGAACAAAGCTTCGCGGATTACTGCACATCAGAGACGAAAGATGATACGCAAGTAAAACAGCAATGGCACCAAACTATGCTGACGTGGATGGCATTACAAGGTCAAGAGCGTGGCCCTGCTACGGCGTTGGAGCAAAGTTGGAATGTCCAGTTTTGGCCAGATAAAAAGAACACCACCGGCCGAAAAATGTCTGTGCTGACGAAATCTGACCAAGTTTGGAGTGCGGAAAAGATCTCCACGCAAAGTGTTACTGTGCAAGGCCTAGGTGCACTAGAATGGCTGCTTTACGATAAAGCGTCGACCTTATCTAGCAACAGCAATACCTGTGCGACAGGTGTTGCAATTGCTGAAAACCTAGAGAACAAAGCGCAGATCATCGCAGATTCTTGGGCACAAAATCCTTGGAAGTCGTTAGAGATGACGGAATGGAAATCCGAGTACATTTCGCTGCTCTCTAATCAGCTTGACTACAGCATGAAAAAGCTGAGCAGACCGTTAGCTAAAATTGGTCAGCCTCGTCCTTACTTTTCTGAATCTTGGCGTTCAGAGACGTCGCTTTCAAACTTAAAAGCAAACCTTGAAGCAATGGAAGCGCTGTATCTTGCCAACGGTAATGGTCTAGATACTCTACTAAGAGAGCAAGGCCATGCAGGTCTCGCAGACCGTGTTGTTCACCAGTTTGAAATGGCGTTGGAAACATGGCCGGAAGATAAGAGTTTGTTCATGGCTTTACAAAGTAAAGAAGGCTACCGCATGGTACTCGCTCAATACAATAAGCTAGAGCAATTGAAGTACTTGATCCATGAAGAGGTGGCGATCGAGCTTGGCGTGGTTATAGGATTTAATGCAACTGATGGTGACTGATCAAACCCGCCGAACCTTACTGAAAGCCGCACTCTTTGGTGCGGCCGCACCTATGATGCCATTTGGTTGTGCTTCAACACGTTCACGTCAACCAGCGTTGATTGGCTGCTCAATCATCGGCCGAGATAAATACGCAGCAGTAGTGGCCGATGAGCATGGTATGCCGCTATCTTCGTTGCCGATTCCTGAACGTGGTCACGGTGTGGCAACAAACCCACAAGGCCACGCCGTAGTTTTTGGTCGTCGACCAGGTACTTTCTTCATGGTGTTTGATTATCGCTCAGAGCAGATGATCAAACTGCAGCTAGCAAAGCCAAATCGCCATTTCTATGGTCATGGTGTTTACTCCCATGATGGCACGTTGCTATTTGCTACAGAAGGGGAAAGGGGCACAAGCCGTGGGATCATTGGTGTTTATGATGTGCAGAAGCAATATCAAAAAATCGATGAGTTAACGGGTTTTGGTCTAGGTCCTCATGAAGTGATCATGATGCCTGATGGTGCATTAGCGATTGGCGTCGGTGGCGTACACACCAACGGGCGTGAACCGCTCAATCTTGATAGCATGAGACCAAGCCTGAGTTACCTTTCACAAGAAGGTGAGCTGTTGGATCAAGTCTCTTTACCAGATCATAAGTTGAGCATCCGTCATTTAGCGCATGATGGTGCAGAGACGGTACTGTGTGGTCAGCAATATCGTGGAGAGCCGGATGAATACCCAGCTTTACTTGCGATGCACACTCGTGGAGGCGTGATGCAATCTTTGCATGCGGAACCCGAAGAGTGGGCGAGATTTAATCACTATGTCGCGAGTATCGCGGCGACGGATGAATGGATCCTTGCGACTTCTCCTCCGGGCAGTTGTTATGGGATATGGTCCAAAGCTACAGGGAAGTTGGTTGAGTTAAGTGCTTTGCCAGATGCATCGGGAGTGGTGACATATGGAAAGGAATTCAGGGTCAGCTCTGGTGCTGGCAAAGTGGTTGAGCAAAGGCCAACAACACATAAAAGCGCTTCTTTTAGTGGTGTTCAATGGGATAACCATTGGTCAAAGATTGTTTGAACCCAAATAGATAAAGAAACTTGATGTTAATTTCAACATCAGATTCTTAATTTTAAACCTGCAAGCTGTGAGATATTTGCCATACTTTTCATTATGGCAAGTAGCGCAAGGATCGTTTCAGTGTTTGCTAGGGTTTTAATCATGACGGCACTTATGGTGCCGTTTTTCAGCTTTTCTACCGTCGTTTCTCTCGAAGCTTCTGCACAAACAGAGCAAGAGGGAGCGGTACAAAAGCTGTCTGTCGAAAAAATGATCCATTATCCAGAGGTGATTGACCAGCTTTATCAAAGTACCAATTACCGTTTGAACTGGGAAAATGAAAGCGATATTGAGCAGTTTCTTTTTCAAGTAAACTTGCTTGCTCTTGCTGGCGTCACGGACGAATTCGAGAATCAACTCCATCGTATAAACCAAGTTCGATGGCAGGGAGATAACCTCGACTTTGATTTGGTGATGACAGATTCACTGTTGATGTATCTCAGCTATCTCGAGCAGCTCCCTGAAGAAGGTATCAATTGGTTATTTGCTAACAAAGCCCACGTGATTTTACCTGCTCCTAGCATCGATACTTTGTCCGTACTGAGTAACGAAATTACGGTTGGCAAACTTAGTCAATTCTTAGCAAGCCTTCGCTCTCCTTTACAAACGGACGAAGCTTTTTATTCCGCTTACTCCTCTTTATCCGAGCACGCTCAGTATCAATATCCAATCTATGAACAAACGGGCCTTGCCCGTGTCGGTGACCAATTAGAAAATAAACCGCTTCTGATTGAGCGTATGGAAGTGGTCGGTGTGGATGTATCGTATTTAGATATCACGACCCAACAGTATGATGAAGAATTAGAGTTAGCGGTGAAAGAGTTTCAGCGTATTCATGGCTTGAAAGAGGATGGGGTGATTGGCCCGAATACCATTCGATGGATCAACTTTTCTCCTCAAGAACGATTGCATCTATTGGCGCTGAACTCAGAACGTTCAAGGATTTGGTCCAAAGACAGAGATAATGTTGTCTTTGTAAATGTACCTGGATACGAAGTGACGTATTGGCACGATGGTCAACCGTTGTTCGAGTCTAAAGTTGTGGTTGGCAGAGCCTCAAGAAAAACACCAATCATGTCGGGAACTCTTGACTCCGTCATTCTCAACCCCACATGGAATGTGCCATGGACCATAATGGTGAAAGACATCATTCCTAAAGTGAAACGTAATCCGATGTATTTGATTAACCACAACATTCAAATCATCCGGTCTTGGACGTCAAACGAAATTATTGACCCTACAACCATCAATTGGGCGACGGTGAATCCGAGAACATTTCCTTATCGTATGCGGCAGGCATCGGGCTTACACAATGCATTGGGATTGTATAAGTTTAATATGCCAAACCCCCAAGCTATCTATTTGCATGATACGCCAAGTAAAAACTTGTTCGAACGAGATAGACGCGCATTCAGCTCCGGGTGTGTCCGCGTTGAACATGCCGACCAACTGGCGGAGCTCTTATTCAAAACTCAGGGATTAGAAGAACGCCTAGCGAAAAAACGGGAAAGTACGCGTCGCTCTAACACGTCGGTTCCTTTAGGAGAACGCATCCAAGTGCACATTATTTATCAAACCGCATGGCTAGAAGAGGGAACACTTTACTACCGAGATGATATCTATAAATACGATCACCGTAGTTGAAATCTTTAAATAAAATTTACAAAACTAAGAATCTTCTGTTTGTTCAATAATTAAGCGTTAATCGACACATCTTAAAATTAGGGTGGAGCGATTTATGCATTTGACGTGACAAATGTGTTTGGGTAATGTCCGCGACTTGTTTAGTTGTTGAGCATTGTTTTTTGAAATGGTAAGTCGTAATTTTTCCCGCCGAGATTTCCTTAAAATGACCGCTGGTGGCGTGGTTTTGGCATCTGCCTTGCCATCGATTTCATGGGCTTCATTCCCTGACGAGCCACGTGAGTTGGCGATGAACAACCTTAATACTGGAGAGCTCCTCGAAACATGCTATTTCGATGGTAGACGCTATCTTGATGATGAACTAAAAAAGCTGAATGAGTTTTGTCGTGATCACCGTCGAAACGAAGTTCATCCGATGGATCGACGCTTGTTCGATCAAATCAGCCAGATTCAAAAGCTGATCGGTACAGATGCAGAAGTCATTGTAATTTCTGGTTACCGTTCGCCTTTGACCAATGCGTCCCTGCGTAAAGGGGCTAGCGGAGTGGCGAAGAAAAGTCTTCATATGGAAGGTAAGGCCATAGACTTCCGTCTTGATGGAGTGAAATTGTCTACTGTACGCGATGCAGCAATTAGCTTGAAAGCTGGTGGTGTTGGGTATTATCCAAGTAGTAACTTTGTCCATATCGACACAGGTGCTGTGCGTTCTTGGTAAGTCAATAGCAAGCCTCAGCAGGTCTTGAAGTCGCATGGGGTTAGTGTCATAGTTGCGCCAGTTTTAACGCAAATTTGTTTGGTAATAGGTTTTCTATGGCTCTGAAATACCAAGTTGTCCCAGTGACATCTTTTTCTCAAAACTGTTCTATCGTGTGGTGTGATGAAACGATGAAAGGCATCGTTATTGACCCAGGCGGTGACGAAAAGCAACTTGCTATGCTCATTAAAGAGCTTGGCATCGAGATCGTCAACTTGGTGCTAACTCATGGTCACCTAGATCATGTTGGCGGAACAGAGCCGCTGGCTGCAATGCTTGGTGGTACTGAGATCATTGGTCCTCATAAAGCGGATAATTTTTGGTTACAAGGTCTAGAAGGGCAAAGCCAAATGTTTGGTTTCCCATTGACTGAAGCCTTTGAACCGCATCAATGGTTAAATGAGGGTGACACTGTCACGTTTGGTAATCAAGTATTAAAGGTATTCCACACACCAGGTCATACCCCTGGTCACGTTGTTCTTTATAGTGAAGAAGCGCGATTGGCGTTTGTGGGCGACGTATTGTTTAACGGTAGCATTGGCCGAACTGACTTCCCACAAGGTGATTTCAATACCTTGATTAGCTCTATCAAAGAGAAATTGTGGCCTTTAGGCAATGATGTCACGTTTGTCCCTGGTCACGGCCCTCAATCGACTTTCGGTCACGAACGTAAAACTAACCCGTTCGTTGCTGACGAGATGCCGCTTTACTAAAAGCGCGTGTAGTAAGCATTATTCTGGCTCGGCGGCAGCTAAGTATCGCCGAGTCAGTCCCACAAAATCCTCTGCTTCACGATCTAGGTCACTGGCTGATATAAACAGATCGTAGCCGTAAAATCCTCTTTGATATTTCATACGGTTGGCGAGCATCGCCAGTAAGCCTTTATACTCAATCCCATTGCTGTTTATGTATGGCTTAGGATCAAGCACCATATCTTCAAACTTATCTTCACACTGATTTTGCTTCGCACCTAAATAAAGTAGTGCGCGTTGGCTAAGGAGAATTTCTGTCGCTATACGAGGGCAGATCGAATCCAAATAAGGTGAGTAGTGTTTTAGACGAATACCAATCCAAGGTAGCGGCTGATGCCACCCTTCCTGCTGGTAGCTACAAATCCCTATTGACTCAATATTTCGCCATCGGACGACCCATCCGCCTTTAAAAAGGTGTTGTTGGAAGTGAGAAGCTGTCAGCGTAAAAGTGACTTGGCTTTTTTTGATCATCAAGATGGCGAAACCAACAATTGCAGACATCAAAATGACCGACAACATGGCTTGCTTCCATCCCGGAGAAATGACAACCAAAAACAGGGTTATCAGTGCAACGAGCAACAAAAGTATTCTGTTGATAGGGGAGTCGGGTTTGAAATGTGAATTTGTTAGGTGCAGCGTTTCCATGCTTATAACCTCATCGAATACTTGATCAAAAATGCGTGGATGACTAAATGTGCATTGACTTGCATTTGAAATAAAAGAAACCTCTGTTTTTATACCCAGTATTCAATAAATCCGTTCATAAAATATCTGATTAAATAGTAGACGTTCTATGCTTTGAGCGCATTTTTCATCGCGTTTCGCCGCTAAAACCTACAAATTGCTTGTGAATTTTGGTATAAAACGCGCTTCAAATTTTCATCCCTGCTGAGATGCAGTGAACTGGAGAAATATTCAATGAGACTTGCTCATAAGCGTAAAGTGCAGATGAAACTGCAAAAACGCATTAAAGCGACAGTAGCAAACTTAGCTGCAGCACCTAAAGCAGTGAAGCCTGTTGCCGAAAAAGCAGTAGCACCTTCTGTTGCTGAAAAAGCTGTTGCTGAGAAAGTAGTAGCTGAGAAAAAAGTAGCTGCAGTGAAAACAGTTGATGTTGCCCTTACTCCTAAGCAACAACAAGTATTAGACATCGTTGTAGCAAATGCTGAAGGTATCAACCCTAAAGGCATTGGTCTAGCTGCAGGTCAAGAAGATACTAAAGCGGCATCATGGGCTACTGGCGCACTGAAGAAGCTTCTTGAAGAAAACCTAGTTCAAAAAGAGCAGTTAGCAGGTAACAAAGTTATCTACAAAGCAGTTTAATTACCGCTACCGTTCTAGCTTGAATACCTCGGCCAATGCCGGGGTATTTTTTTATCTTCGTATTGAAAATAATCTATTAGGAATTGATTTTAACGCTGCCAATAAGTGCTTTGTCACATTTTCTTAAATACTATGTAAATTTTTTGGCAGAGAAGTACGTACGTATCATTTTTCTTTTTGCCTCGTTACAGGAAAAGTAACTCATTAATTTTATGATAATTAAACTTGTTGCATAACAGCTGTCCTACGTAGTTATACGTAATACCTAAGGCTAATGTCTTATTGATGAATTACTCGCTTCCGTGTTCATGCCCATTTCGCATTCGACAACATTGTTACATCTTTTATACCGAATACAGCCAATCCTAATGAAATGGATGACAACAATAACCTTGGTGATAAAGGACGTGAACGATGAGTCTAATCCAAAAATCTTTAAAACGAGTGCTCAAAACAACCGCTGTCGTTGCCGCGATGACATTCGTTGTGACTTCTGCAAATGCTGCTGAAAAAGTCTATCGTTTAAAGCTTGCTGAAACTTGGGGACCTAACTTCCCTATTTTTGGTGATGCGACAAAAAACATGGCAAAAATGGCAGAGGAGATGTCCAACGGGCGTCTGCAAATCCGTATTGATTCCGCAAACAAGCACAAAGCGCCTTTTGGGGTGTTTGATATGGTTAAGTCTGGCCAATACGACATGGGCCACTCGGCGTCTTACTACTGGAAGGGCAAGGTTCCAAACACACTTTACTTCACTTCTATGCCTTTCGGTATGCTACCAACTGAGCAGTATGCGTGGTTTTACTACGGCGGTGGTATGGAGCTGATGGAGAAGGTGTACTCTCCACATAATTTGATGTCTTTCCCTGGCGGTAATACCGATACTCAGATGGGCGGGTGGTTCCAGAAAGAGATCAAGTCCGTCGAGGATTTGCAGGGTTTGAAAATGCGTATCCCAGGTTTTGCTGGTGAGATCTTGGCAGAGCTAGGTGCAAAACCAACGAATATCGCCCCTGGTGAACTATATACCTCTCTAGAGCGTCGCACAATTGATGCCTTGGAGTGGGTTGGTCCATCATTGGATTTGCGCATGGGATTCCACAAAATCGCGCCATACTACTACACAGGTTGGCATGAGCCAGCAACTGAGCTTCAGTTCCTTGTTAATAAGCGTACTTGGAACCGTCTACCTGATGATCTAAAAGCGATTTTACAAGTAGCAATGAAAACCGCCGCTTACGATATGTACACGCAATCGAAACACGAAAGTGGCAAAAACTGGGCATCTATCAAATCTGAATACCCAAATGTTGAAGTCAAAGACTTCCCGCCTGAAGTAGTGGCTGCGTTGCGAGAAGCAAACGATCGTTTGTTGAAAGAGCACGCAGAAAAAGATGCTTTGGCGAAAGAGATTCAAGAGTCGCAAGCGAACTACATGAATCAAGTTCGACCTTGGTCAGACATTTCACACAGAGCTTACTTAAACAGTCAAGCTCAACAATAACGTTATGACGCAGGCGACGCCGAGAGGTTTAGCCTGCGAACGAAGCCCAAGAAAACTTCATAATGAATGCTCCGCACCATAGCGGAGCGTATCCAAACGTTCCACGGAGTTCGGAATGAGAAGTCTTATTTATATTGAGCGATTATTTAACCGCTTTAGCGATTTCCTCGGATGGTTGTCCAGCATCCTGTTTATTTTATTGTTGGTGAATGTGGTTTACGACGTTGTGATGCGATATGTATTCAACGATGTATCCATTGCATTCCAAGAAATGGAATGGCATCTATTCTCCGCCGTATTTCTGCTTGGTGTGCCTTACGCGATTAAGTCTGGTGGCCATGTTCGCGTTGACATTTTTTATGAACGCTTATCTTACAAAGCACAATCCATCATCGACATCATAGGCACGCTATTTTTCTTATTCCCTTTTTGCCTACTGGTGGCTTGGTTTGGTGTCGATTTCGCCAAAGAAAGTTACGCGCTAGGCGAGACGTCTGGTGACCCAGGCGGATTGCCATATCGTTGGATCATCAAGGCGATGATTCCGCTGTCATTTTTCTTTATGGCAGTCAGCGGCATTGGACTGCTGCTGCATTCGATCAACAAGATTGTTAACCCTCATCTTATCTATGCCGGTAATAACGGTAAGTCGTAAAAGGAAGTCATTATGATCGGTATAGTGATGTTTTTTGTCGCGCTTTTTGCGCTTTTATTGGGATTCCCCGTTGCCTTTACTTTTGGCGGTATTGCACTGATTTTTGGTGTTTGGGCTGAAGGCATCGAGATGTTTGCTTTCATGCCATATCGTATTCAATCCATTATGGAAAATACGGTGCTAATGGCCGTACCATTGTTTGTCTTCATGGGACTAGTACTTCAGAAGACGAAGCTTGCAGAGCAACTGCTTGAGTCAATGGGACGTCTGTTCGGCGGTGTCCGTGGTGGTATTGCTATTTCGACAGTATTAGTTGGCGCATTACTTGCCGCATCAACGGGCGTAGTCGGCGCATCGGTTGTTGCGATGGGGTTGATCTCACTGCCTGTGATGCTTAAATACAATTACGACAAAGGCTTGGCGTGCGGGACTATTTGTGCGTCTGGTACCTTGGGACAAATTATCCCGCCTTCTATCGTGTTGATCTTGTTAGGGGATGTACTCGGCGTTCCGGTCGGGGACTTATTCCAAGCTGCAATCTGGCCCGGTATCACGCTCGTCGGCGCCTATGTTATCTACATTCTTATTTACGCGAAGTTGAATCCTCACGCCGCACAGGCGATAGAGCGCGATGAGTCGATCAGTCGAAAGCAAGAAGTGTTCACCGCGCTGAAAGCCGTTTTACCGCCACTAGCACTGATCATTGTGGTATTGGGCTCCATCTTTGCAGGGATTGCAACGCCAACAGAGTCAGCGGCTCTGGGCGGCGCTGGTGCGATAGTTCTGTCGTTACTGTATAAGCAGTTTAGTTGGTCGATGATTTATGATGCATCGAAAGAAACCGTTAAAGTAACCGCAATGGTCTTTGCTATTTTGCTAGGGGCAACCGCCTTCTCAATGGCATTTACCTACACTGGCGGTGATTATCTAGTCGAAGAGTGGATGTTAGAACTGCCGGGTGAAAAGTGGGGCTTCCTCATCATTACCATGGTGGTGATTCTGATTTTAGGCTTCTTTATCGACTTCGTTGAAATCTGCTTTATCATCGTGCCAATTATTGCGCCGGTCGCTGAGTTGATGGGTATCAACATGACGTGGTTTGCGATTCTTATCGCAATGAACTTACAGACATCATTCCTAACACCGCCATTTGGTTTTAGTTTGTTCTATCTAAAAGGCGTCGCACCAGCAGGTGTCACTACGCGAGATATTTACAAAGGTGTGATGCCGTTTATCGCGATTCAAATTGTCGTGTTGGCTTCTTTGCTGTTTTTCCCAGGCTTTTATGGCATGAGTTGATCACTCGATAATAAAAGAGATTTTGTGAACTGAGAGTTTTTACCTTTTGAGACAAGTTGTTAAGCTGCTATTTATGTCTAGGCGGACGAAGTCGAGTTATTTGTGCTGCTAAGATAGTGAGCTGTAAAGCAGCGTTTCATGGAGGAAAGGGATGCCTCTCAAAGCAAAGTTAATTCTGCTGACATTGATACCCGTGGTATTGGTGTCAGCGAGTATCAGTTGGATTTCTATCTATCAAACCAAGACTCTTGGCAAAAGGGAGGTAGAGATCTTTCATCAAAACCTGATCCAATCAAAAGAGGCGGCGCTCAAAGACACGGTCGACGTCGCCTTTGACTCCATTTCTTATATCTACAACGATCCAACCTTAGAAGAGAGCGTTGCTAAAACACGCGTGAAAGCGATTTTAAACCGTTTAAGCTACGGAGCAGACGGCTACTTTTTTGCTTACGATAAATACGGCACCAACCTTGTACATCCTGTTCTTCCAGAGCTAGTCGGAGAGAACTTACTCTATCTTGAAGACGAGAAT
Source organism: Vibrio sp. T9 (assembly GCF_003123985.1). Classification (NCBI taxonomy): domain Bacteria; kingdom Pseudomonadati; phylum Pseudomonadota; class Gammaproteobacteria; order Vibrionales; family Vibrionaceae; genus Vibrio; species Vibrio sp. T9. The sequence continues at coordinate 40,149 of NZ_NIGY01000007.1, read as the reverse complement.
GGCGATCGTCTAATAGAAGCTTTGTTGTATCAAGCTCAATCAGGTGGTGGGTTTCATCAATACCTGTGGCAAAAGCCATCTACGGGTGAGGTCGTCCCAAAGCTTAGCTACGCCGCATGGCTCGATAAGTGGGAATGGATGATAGGGACAGGGCTCTATATTGAGGACGTCAGCCAAGAAGTTGCCAATATGCGTGCTGCGGTGAACAAAAATATCGAAACGACTTTTTTCTCGGTCGTCGTGATCTTAGCGGTGACCGTTGCTGTAATTATCGTTCTCACTTTAGCGATCAATCTGCATGAACACCGTCTTGCCGATAAAAACCTTAAAGAGTTGGCACATAAAACCGTCATGTTTCAAGAGGATGAGAAAAAGCATCTAGCGAGAGAGTTGCATGATGGAATCAACCAGCTGTTAGTTTCTAGTAAATGTCATTTGGATTTAATGAGTCATAGACTGGAAGACGAAAAACTCAAATCCCACTTAGATAAATCGCAACGCTCATTGGTCACCGCGATAAATGAAGTAAGGCATATTTCTCATCAACTTCGCCCTAGCGCCCTTGATGATATCGGCTTAGAGGCGGCACTGACCACTTTACTGCAAGACTTTCACTCTCACTCTGGGATTGATATCGAGAGTAATTTTGATACTCAGCAGTACAAACTGACGTCGGAGGTCGCGACAACCTTGTATCGTGTTGCTCAAGAGTCTTTGAACAACATCGAAAAACACGCAAGAGCGAAAAAAGTGACGGTTACTTTGCAAAAAATGGGCAATATGCTGCAATTACTCATACGTGACGACGGTGTTGGCTTTGTGGTTAACCAAGCAGTGCACCAACAAGGGATTGGGTTAAGGAACATGCAAGAGCGTGTAGAGTTCATTGGTGGTGAGTTTGAACTGATGAGTGAGCTTGGTTTAGGAACAGAGATTACCGTGCTGCTTAATTTGGATGAATTAGTTTATGGATAAACCGATTAGTGTGGTGATTGTTGATGATCATCAAGTGGTCTTAGATGGCTTCATGGCTCGCTTGGAGTTAGAGCCTGACATTGAAGTGGTCGGTACGGCAAGCAATGGGCTGGAAGCGATAGAAGTCGCAAAGCACCTTCAGCCTGATGTCATCTTGATGGACATTAGCATGCCGATAATGAACGGTATTGAAGCGACTGGGGTAATTAAAGAAGAGCGTCCAGAGAGCAAAATACTTATGCTGACCATGCACGATAACCGTGAATACATCATGAAGGTCATGCAAGCTGGCGCAGTAGGGTACATGCTCAAGGAAATCTCGGCCGAGAAAATGGTGCAAGCAATAAAAACGGTAAATCAAGGTTCAACGTATTTCTGCGAGTCTGTCACACAAACGCTTTTTACCCAAGAGGTGGTGCCAGCCACTCAAAAAACGAATCCACTCAGCCGAAGGGAAGAGGCGGTGCTTAAATTAGTCGCTCAAGGAAACAGCAGTAAGAAAATAGCCACACTACTTAACATTAGCTACCGAACGGTAGAGACGCATCGCCACAACATTAAGCACAAGTTGGATTTACATTCGACGGCGGAGCTAGCGAAATATGCGTTTGAAACAGGGTTAACAGAGTAGGAGAGTAGTGCCCGCAAAAAGCGAGCACGTGAGAGCGAAATTAATCGACTTTTGTAATGCTGCCAAGCTCTAGCATTGGAGCGACATCGATATCCTCTGCATTCATCATTGTTGAGATGCGTTGAACGGAAGATAGCAGCAGAGACTGCTCCCATTCTTCCAATTTTTGGAATCGATTAATGAAGTGTTCCTGCAATGGCGTTGGTGCTTGCTTTAGGGCTTCTTGGCCTTTGCTCGTAAGTACAGCATGCACTTTACGCTTGTCTTGAACACTGCGTTGACGCTCAACAAACTGGCCTCGTTCTAGTCTATCTAGAATGGTCGTTGCGGTCGCTTGGCTCATGTTAGTGTGGCTAGACAACTGTTTAATCGTTACGTTATCTAACTCATTGATAGCACGCATCAAAATCAACTGTGGAGCGGTCAATCCAGACTCTTTGCTCAGCTTTTTAGAATGTAAATCAATAGCGCGGATGATCTGACGAATCGAGACCAATACTTCTTCGTACTTTTCCAATTTATTCATCCAGTCTGTAGGGAACATTTATCGAGGCGACACTAACTTAAATGCGCCCTTATTTAAAGGGGTGGAATCAAAAATTACCACTACAATTTTAAGTAGTGTCTCCAATTTCATTTTGTCGCGTCGTGTAGACAAAATAAGAAGACCTAAAATTATTATAGCAATAAATGTTTGTGGTCTAACTATTGCGCTAGTGGTTTATCCTTTTAAAGGCGGAAATTGCTGAGTGAAAAGTAAGTTATTGGATTTTTTCATAGCAAAAAGATAGACAAAAACGTGTCAAATGATAGGATCTTGCGCCTTCACGGAATGTAAAACGTATCGTGTTCGAAAGATTTTTTTGTTTGGTACGTAAAAACAGTACAAAAATAGAGAGGAACGATGACAAAGGGTATAGATAAGTACAGTATCGATAGTACCGACTATACGGTAGGTCAAGACAACGTTCAAAAATGGGGTTTTGATGTTCATAACCCAGTTTTTGGTATTAGTGCAGGTTTAATTGCGCTGTTTCTTGTCGCTGCATTAGTTCTAGATGCACATACCGCAAAGACGGCACTTGATGGGCTGAAATGGAAGATCATTGGTTCATTCGATTGGTTGTTCATTATTGCAGGTAATATTTTCGTTATTTTCTGTTTGGCACTTATCGTTTCGCCAATGGGTAAAATCCGCCTAGGTGGTAAAGACGCTGTTGCCGATTACTCGTTCATGTCATGGCTTGCAATGCTATTTGCGGCTGGTATGGGTATCGGTTTAATGTTCTGGAGTGTCGCAGAACCTGTCGCTTACTTCACTGGTTGGTATGAAACGCCACTCGGTGTTGAAGCAAACACACCAGAAGCAGCGAGATTGGCACTGGGTGCGACGATGTTCCACTGGGGTCTTCACCCATGGGCAATTTACGGTGTTGTAGCACTTTCTTTAGCATTCTTTGCCTACAACAAAGGTTTACCGCTTTCTATGCGCTCGATCTTCTACCCGCTTCTGGGTGATCGCGCGTGGGGCTGGGCTGGTCATATCGTGGATATCTTGGCCGTTCTTGCGACCTTGTTTGGTCTTGCAACGTCACTGGGCTTAGGTGCACAACAAGCGGCAAGTGGTATTCATCACGTATTTGGTGTTGAGCCAGGACTGGGCCTACAAATCGTCGTCATTACCGTTGTAACTTTGCTTGCTGTTGTTTCAGTCGTACGTGGTATTGATGGTGGCGTTAAAGTCATTAGTAACATCAACATGGTTGTGGCGTTCTTGCTACTGATTCTTGTTGGTCTTATCGGTTGGGCTGCGAGTTTAGGCTCGATTCCAACCACACTTATGGCATACGTAGAGAATATTATTCCGCTAAGTAACCCGTTTGGTCGTACAGATGAAGCATGGTTCCAAGGCTGGACAGTATTCTACTGGGCTTGGTGGATTTCATGGTCACCATTCGTCGGTATGTTCATTGCGCGTGTTTCTCGCGGTCGTACCGTTCGCGAATTCATTACAGCCGTTCTATTGGTTCCAACCGCTGTTACTGTTGTTTGGATGTCAGTATTTGGTGGTCTAGCGATCGAGCAAGTTGTTGATAAAGTAGGTGAGTTGGGCACGAATGGTTTGACTGACGTTTCACTTGCTATGTTCCAAATGTTCGATGTTCTTCCATTTGGTAGCATGCTTTCAATCATTGCTGTTGTGTTGGTACTTGTGTTCTTCATCACGTCTTCTGACTCTGGTTCACTTGTTATCGACAGCATCACAGCGGGCGGTAAAGTCGACGCTCCTGTACTTCAACGTGTTTTCTGGGCATTTATGGAAGGTGCAATTGCGGTTGCTCTACTGTGGATTGGTGGCTCAGAAGCAGTTCAAGCGCTTCAGGCAGGTGCAATTTCTACAGCACTACCGTTTACCTTCATTCTGCTTGCAATGTGTGTGAGCTTATTGATGGGTATGAGAACAGAACGTCAATAATTCAGGCATTTTATAAATCTGTCTGAGTAACAAGTAATCAAAAGGCCAGCATTTTGCTGGCTTTTTTTGTGCGGTTTTTATGACGGTGAGACAAAAAAATGACACATGAAAGTTCATATTTTACAAAGAGTTAATGTGCTATTTTGTTTTTTAAAAATTAGTGAATAGTCGTGAAAAAGTGTGTAATATTCACACACCTTAACTGTTCTCCCAACTCAAAAACTATAAATATGAAATTATCATTAAAACAAAAGCTTATTGGCGCAAGCCTTTCTGCTGTTGTTGTGATGGCAACAGCACTTACTTGGTTGTCGGCTGGTCAATTATTTGATCAGACTCGTTCAGGTGTCTATTCACGTGCGCAAAGTCTAAGTACTACTGCGTCAGAAGGAATTTCTGATTGGGTCAATATCCGTAAAGATATTGCTACCGCATTCAACGACTACTCGACAGAGCAAGACGTTGTCCCTTTCCTACAACAAGCTCGCAAGGCTGGTGGCTTTGATGACATCTTCCTTGGTACACCAAACGGTGATATGTATCGCTCTCACCCTGAGCGTAACCGTGCTGATTACGACCCTCGTACTCGTCCTTGGTACAAAGATGCTAACGCCGCAGGTAAGCAGATCATCACAGCTGCATATCAAGATGCAATCACTAACGCGCTGCTTGTAACCATTGCTGAGCCAGTAATGAAAAATGGTCAGTTTGTTGGTGTTGTTGGTGCAGATGTACTGATCGATCAGCTCATCAGCGACGTGATTAACCTAGATGCAGGTGAAAATGCGCATGCGATGTTAATCGATATGAACGAAGGTACGTTCCTAGCGCATCCTGATAAAAGCTTAACGCTTAAGCCTATCACCAGTGTTCTAAAAGACTTTTCAGAAGAGGCAATCGAGCGTGCTGCAGATGAAGGTCGTATCGAAGATACGGTAATCAAAGGCAAAGAGAAGCTTTACTACTTTAATAAAGTACCTGGCACGCATTGGATGTTCGCTATTGAAATGGATCGCGCAACGGAAGAAGCAGGGCATGCGGTATTGCTACGTGACCTATTGATCACTGCAGTGATGATCACCATTGTGGTTATTCTTGCGGTATCTTGGTTGGTTGGTTTCTTGTTCCGTGACTTGAGCCGCGTATCAAATGCACTTGAGGAAATTGCATCTGGTGAAGGTGACTTAACGCAACGACTAGAACCACGCAGTGATGATGAAGTCGGTAAATTGGCTGAAAACTTCAACCGCTTTGTTGGCAACATGCACACGATGGTGACCAAGCTTAGTCACGTATCATCTGCGCTTTCAGAGCAAGCACGCACGACGGCACAGCAAGCTGAAGAGCGCAGTCAGCGTATCTCTTACCAGCAAGATGAGATCAACATGGTTGCGACGGCTGTGAACGAAATGGCAGCAGCAACACAAGAAATTGCAGGTAATGCAGATAGCACGGCAAGTAATTCAGAGGAAGCGGTTCAAGCTTGTTCACACGGTTCTAGCCAAGTGACTCAGACGCAAGGTTCTATCCAGAACTTGGCGCAAGAAGTTCAAGTTGCCACTGATGTGATTCAAGAGCTAGAAGCACACGGAAATAGCATCAATACGATTCTATCAACGATTCAAGGTATTGCTGAGCAAACTAACCTACTTGCACTTAACGCGGCAATTGAAGCAGCACGTGCAGGTGAACAAGGTCGTGGCTTTGCTGTGGTTGCGGATGAAGTTCGCGTATTGAGCCAACGCACTCATGCTTCAACGCAAGAGATTCAAGAAACTATCGAGATGCTACAGGGCACAACAGCGAAAGCGGTTGGCATCATGGGTGATAGCCGTCGTCTGGCTGACACCAGTGTTGATGATGCAAACGCGGCAGCAGCGAGCTTGACGCAAATCCATACTGCTGTTGAGCGCATCAGTGACATGGCAACGCAGATTGCATCGGCGGCAGAAGAGCAAGCATCGGTAACAACCGAGATCACGCGTAATACTGAAGGCATTCGTGACGTTTCTAACGAGCTGTCGGTAGAAGCTCATCAAGCAGCAGAACAAGCTGCCCACCTATCTGAGCTTTCACACGAATTAGAGCAAGAGATTCAACGCTTTAAGCTGTAATCGGATACCGGCCTAAATAAAAAGGAGCCATTTGGCTCCTTTTTTGATCGCTTATTAAGCTAGAAAGACGTTATAGCCAGAACTCACTGATCGGTTGGTCTTCGCTATAATGATGGGCGATTTGCGCTTGTAGCAGTTCTGCCGTAGCAATTGCATCGGTTAATGCATGGTGAGGGGTATAGTCTGGCAGACCATAACGGCGTCGAGATTGCGCTAGCCGAACCGATTCTGGCTTTTTGCCTTTTAAACGCTCCCAGAGTGAGCCAGAGCGTTTCTGTTGAATGGTTTCTTCAAGATGCAGCGTATCTATCACTGGAAACTCAATTCCTTCCCCTAATCGGCTTTTGAGAGCTTTATCCAGAAATTCTCTCTCGATACGACGATAATGCACAACAATGATTTTTCCGCTTAAGCATGGTAGTAGCTCGCTTAAGATGTCACCCAAGTCAGGTGCATCGATCAATTCACTGTGAGTAATACCATGTATGATTACCGAGTCTTCATCGAGTGTTCGCTGCGGGCGAACTTTCCAATGACGCGAATTGCGCAAAAAAATCCGCTTCAAGTTAAACGGCACTAAACCAATGGTAATGATGTCATGTTTCTCGGGGTTCAACCCCGTCGTTTCGAAATCTAGCGCGACGAACTCCACCTCAGACAGGGGGGTCTCTGGTGCAGGTGGTTTATTGCTATAAAACGCAATTAAATTCTCATCTTTAGCCATCTCCAACTTTTGTTCAAATTTCGTTGGCCACTGAATGGTTGGCTTCTGAAAGAGTTTTTTGATCATGTTCAACCTCACTTAAAGCTCTTATTCGCTTGGTAGCGGAACTTAAGGAAGTTCTGACCATTGCTTAGGATTTGGAAAGCATCTTTTAGGTTGCGACGTTCAAATTCAGAGAGATTTTCTGGTTCGATATTGTTATCTGGGTCAATGCCTAATTCCACGTCCGTCGCTTGGTGACGAATACGCACCATGGAAATAAACTCTAGTGCGTCTTTTAAGTCTTGTGCACGACCTTTTGGCAAAATGCCAGCATCAATGATGTCGTCGAGACGCTCAAACGAGTTCTGTGCACGTGAGCCAACCGCCAGAGAGTGAACACGAATTAAGTCGACCAGAGGAGCCGTACCGCGACGTTTGAGGTTGATGGAGTTGTTGTGTCTGCCATCTTTCTCCATCACAAAGTCTTTAAAGAAGCCAAGTGGCGGCGTTCGGTTAAGTGCGTTGCGAGCCAGACAGGCTAAGAAGCGATTGTTTTTACGCGCACGACGAACAATAAAGCTGGTTAATTGTTCTGCCCATTTTAAGCGACCGTAAACGCCATCCAAATCGAAAAAGATGGACGCGTTGAGTAGCGCTTTCGGGTTCGGGTTATCAATCCAGTCAGCGAAGCACTCTTCCCACTCTGAACGAGTCATGCGCCATAATGGGTTGGTTGCCATAATATCGCCCGTACAATACTTGTAGCCACAGGCATCTAATCCATCACTGACGTATTTCGCTAAAGCTTCGAAGTACTTGCCATGTTTCTCTTCTTGGTAGGTCTCATCTAGAATGATGGCGTTATCTTGGTCAGTCACCAACAGTTGCTCATCACGTCCCATTGAGCCAAGTGCAAGGAAACAATAAGGAATTGGTGGTGGGCCAAGCTCTTCTTCAGCCATTTCTAACAGACGTTGTTTGAAGCTTCGACCAATCACGGACATCGCACTGCCCACCATGTGTGAGTTGGCATCTTCGTTGACCAGGCGTACAAAGCTGCTTTTTACTTCTTCAGCAACAACTGCCAAATCTTCGATGGTCTGTTGTTGGAAAATGCTGCTCACCAATAAGAGCGAGTTTTGTGATTCATAACGAACAATGTCGGTTGTTTCGATAATACCAATAGGTAATTGGTTTTTAACCACAGGCAGATGGTGCACGTTGTAACGCAGCATGGTTAACATTGCTTCATAGATGTAGGCATTGTGATCAAGAGACATGACTTCAGTGGTCATCACACTTGATACATCGTCCTGTGGAGACAAGCCTTCGGCTAACACACGGGTACACAAGTCACGGTCAGTAATAATACCAAGTACCGGAGACTGTGGGTCATCTTCGTCACGAACGAAATCTGGATCGACTATAAGTAGAGCAGATACGTTGTCATTCGCCATCTGCTGCGCGGCTTGCTGGATTGTCTGTCCTCGATCAATCGTATGAGCATCGCCAGTCAGCAAGGTTTTCACTTTCGATGTCGTCAGATCATTTGCATCTTTGTTTTCTGAAATTGCTTGGCGTAAACGAGCACTATTTTCCACTTCGACAAAGTCTGCAAAGGAATCAAAGTTGTCGTATATTTCTTGGAAAACGTCACCAGGAATACAGTAGAGAAGAGTATCTTCAATGGCTTTTACCGGAAAGCGTACTTTGTTGTTGGTTAGCATTCCCATCTGGCCAAATAAGTCACCTTCATCAAGACGGTTATAAAGCTCTCCTTTGCGTCGATAAACTTCTACGACCCCGCTTCGCACCACGTAGAGATCTTGGATATAGTCTCCAAAATGGATGATTGGGGTATCTTCTCGGTAGTACGAGATCTCGACACTCTCTGTCACCTTGTTTAGTGTTTCTTCAGGGAGTTCATTGAACGGGGGATACTTGGCGAGAAAGTTATAAATCTCGAGAAGTTCTGCATCCATCGAAGGTGCCTTTTAGTTCGCAAATAATAAAGTAATCTTAACTTAGTTTTAAAACAGAGTCTTATCTGAACCGTGATTTTCGTACTCAGTCATAAGATTCTGACATATCGCACGATAAGGAATCGGCATTTCTACTACTATATAGTCACTCAAAAGGTGAGCGGACGTGGTCGATATATTTTTGGCCAATGCTTGATTTAGAGGCATAGCAGATTTCAAATCGTTACCGCGTCTGTAAACTAAGTTATTTTTGTTGAACTAAGCCACTCAAGGTGATTTGGGGGCAGTGTTTAAATAATTCTCATGAAAGGAAGTCGAATGGTGAGAAGTTTATTGCTTGCGTCTTTAGCTGCTTTGCCAGCAGTAACTAGCGCGGCGGTCATGGACCAAGCAGAAAAATTTGGGTATGAACACATTCACCTGGATGTGGGTGCCGGAACCACAAATGAAGAGTGGTTAGATAATTCGAACGCGACCACAATTGGGCTCGGTGGTAATTACTTATTTACTGAGAACTGGTTGTTTAATGTCGATTACTCGGCGCAGTTTTTCCATCCGGACGACTTTACTCTTCGCATTGACCGTTTGTTGTTTGGTGGTGGTTATCGTTATGGGATTACGGATCAATTCGATATCTACGGTAAATATGGAATAGGTGCAATCAAAGCGAAAGCGACGGACGACAAAACGGATAATACGTTATCTTCAGATAGCGAATTGCTTCAAGCCGTCACCGTTGGGGTGAATTACTTATTCAGTGAAAAACTTATTGCGACGGCCGAGGTGGAAGTTAACCGCAGTGATATCGTCGATGAGAACAATTTTAAGATAGGTTTTAACTACCAATGGCATGATGTTATTGGTACTGGTCTTTTTTATCAGTTTAGAGATACCGATTACAGCGGTGAGAGTTCTGATTATGTCAATGAAGTGGGGCTGAGTTTGAAGTTTGTCTACTAGCGGACAGGTTCATTTATTGGCAATAAATAAAAAAGGTCAGCTTATGCTGACCTTTCCTTTTAATAAAGTATGCGACTATCGATTATAAAACCGCTGCAATGCCTTTACATAGAGGACCCATATTTGACTTCGTCATACCAGCAACACTGATTCGGCCTGAACCGACGATGTAAATACCGAACTCTTCTTTCAGACGGTTTACTTGCTCTTTAGATAGGCCAGAGAAAGAGAACATACCATTTTGACGTTCGATGAAGCTAAAGTCTGCGTCCACACCTTCTGATTTTAGTGTCGCTACAAATAGTTCACGCATCTCTTGGATACGGTCACGCATTTCTGCTACTTCAGCTTCCCATTCCGCACGCATTTCGGCGTTGCCAAGAATGTGAGTCACGACCGCGCTGCCGTGCGCAGGTGGGTTAGAGTAGATAGAGCGAATAATGGCTTTAACTTGCGAAAATGCGGTTGTTGCGACTTCTTCTGATTCCGCTACTAACGTGAAGGCACCAACGCGTTCGTTGTAAAGGCCAAAGTTTTTCGAGAACGAGCTCGCGACTAGGATTTCTTTGTTGTACTTAGCAAAAGTACGAAGACCCGCCGCATCCTCTTCCACACCTTTAGCAAAGCCTTGGTATGCGAAGTCGAACAGAGGAAGCAATTTCTTCTCTGCGACTAGTTTCGCCAATGTTTCCCATTCTTCGGCAGTTGGATCGATACCAGTAGGGTTGTGGCAGCAGCCGTGTAGAAGCACGATGTCACCTTCAGATGCAGATTGCAGATCGTTTAGCATCGCATCGAAGTCTTTGTCTTTTGTTTCAGCGTTGTAGTAGCTGTATTGTGCCGTTTCGATACCAGCGGCAGTAAATACGCCGTTGTGGTTTGCCCAAGTAGGGTTGCTGATCCAGATTTTTACATCGCCAAGTTGGCGTTTAATGAACTCACCAGCAACACGTAATGCACCAGTACCACCTGGAGCTTGAGCTGTTTTAGCGCGCTTTTCGTTTACAATTTCTGCATCAGAGCCGAAAAGCAGTTTTTGTACTGCAATGCCGTACTCAGCTGTGCCTTCGATAGTTAGGTAAGATTTGGTTTTTTCAGTTTCAACAAGTGCTGCTTCAGCTTTCTTTACTGTTGCAAGAACGGGGGTTTCGCCTTGCTCGTTTTTGTAAATACCTACGCCAAGGTTAATTTTGTCTGCGCGAGTATCTTTTTTAAACTCTTCAGTAAGGCCAAGAATAGGGTCAGCCGGAGCGGCAACTACTTTTTCAAACATAATCTTCATCCATGTTAATCGAAGGGGTGTGCTAACATTTATACCTTTCAGCAATATTGGTTACAACCGTTACTGAAAAGAAAACCTAAAAAAGTTGCGATTTGAAACAGAATTCTAACATAACTAAAGTTTTTGCCATGAAAACGTTTGGTAGGCACAGAGTTTGAAGGGGATTTATACCATGATTGATGAAGTTTTGTTCACGTACCAATCGTTTGACTTCAGTGCTTTGTATTAGTGATTTACGTGGAGTGGCGGTTACTAGTTGAGACAAAAACGCCCCACTAAAGGTGGAGCGTTTGCTTGTAAGAAGTATAGATGTCGGCTGATGTTATTTCTTCAGGTGGATTTCAGACTCAACCGCATTGGTTTCGATGTCTGGGTTAGAAGAAAGCTTCTCAGTCGCCCAGTCGTTCATATGTTTTAAGATTGCTTTTAATGCGTGCTTCTCTGTTGGTACTTCCGCTTTTTCGACGTCAAGCTTTTGTTTCGGGTGTGTGCCCGTCGCATCTTCCGCTACGTGTAGCCAATCTGGGTGCCAATAATAAGGTTGGCCGGAAGGTGAACTCCAAGAATGTACGCCGTTGGATTCACCTTTGTATTTAATGTCTTCTTCGTTGTATTTCGCCATTATTGTTTTCTCTCATAATCCATGAGTTGAGGTGTGCATCACCATTACTATCTAAATGTAACAGATGTAATGAAAATTAATGTGATAACTATCGACTTATTTTGTCATTCGATAGCTACAGACGATGCGTACTTCTCATTCAGAAGAATTTATTATTTGGTAGGTTTTGGCTTTATATGCGTTTAAAGCATACGACGATGGATTCGCCTACCTAACGCTATTCTTGAACGGTGATAGAGCCTAAACTACTCGTCATTCAAGTGTTTGAGAATCGCCGCTTTTGCATGCTCTTCTGTTGCGGCCTCTCCGTCAGGGACTTCAAGGTCAGCCTTTTTGTGTTCACCCAAAGCATCTTCAGCGATATGCAACCAATCAGGATGCCAGTAATAAGGGGTTGTGCCGCCAGGATGGTCCCAGCTATGTACACCTTTATGTTTCCCGCGATAAGAGAGATCGTCCATTGTAAATACTTTCATCGCTTCCTCCCGACTTAAAAGATAGATGTCTAAGTGGATTTAACACTCTCAGTCCCGTGAAATGCCTTGCTTTTCAGACAAGGCAAAGATTTAAGACCACTCGGACGTATCAGTAAAAGTATGGAACATAAATTCTCACTTCGTCGTCGAAATTGCTATAAACAAGCTTGATAAATTACGTTGCTAAATTGACTACTGCCATATCAGAATGCTGGCGCGAAGTATGCTATGGTGCGGCTGCAAGTGAAATGAGGGATACATGAATCGATACCGTCAATTGGCCGAATTGTTTAAGGCACAAATTCAGCAAGATACTTGGAGAGCAGGGGAGAAGCTGCCTTCAATACGCGTTACCAGCCGCAATCATTCCGTAAGTGCAGGTACGGTATTGCAAGCCTATCAATTGCTAGAGGCGCAAGGTTGGGTGATAGCAAAGCCTCAATCTGGTTACTATGTGACTGCCGATCTTGAACGTCTCACCAATACGAATGGAATTAAAAGTAACAATACGCCATGCACTAAGTTGAATGATGAGTTGTATTCGTTTTTGAAGCACCAAGCAACATCGGATGTTGTTCATTTAGGCTCGGCGTTTCCGGATCCGTGTTTGTTTCCTTTAGAGTCGCTTAACCGTAATTTGGCCAGCTCGGGACGAAAAATGGGGCCGGATAAGTTGCTAGACAACCTACCTCCTGGTGTTGAGTCGTTAAGGCGACTCGTCGCTCAGAGGTATATTCATCATGGGATATCATTAACCCATGATGATGTGGTTATTACTTCCGGTGCGCTAGAAGCATTAAACTTGAGTTTGCAAGCGGTCACCCGACCAGGTGATACCGTCGTTGTCGAATCCCCAACGTTTTATGGCGCACTTCAAGCAGTAGAACGGTTGGGGCTCAAGGCTATAGAAATCAGTGTCGATGATGAGAGTGGGCATTCGCTTGAACAAATCGAAGCAGCTTTTGCCAATGAAGATGTTCGGGCTTGTTGGTTAATGACGAACTTTCATAATCCAACCGGGGCTTTTTTGTCTGATGAACACAAACGATACATTGTTGAGTTAGCCAATCGATATGATGTGTATCTCATCGAAGACGATGTGTACTCTGAGCTGTATTTTTCTGACAAAAGGCCGAACTCATTAAAGACCTTTGATGAGCAAGAGCGTGTCCTTCATTGTGGTTCTTTTTCTAAAAGTTTATGCCCTGGATATCGCTTGGGTTGGGTGGTGAATAAGCGTTTTAACGAGACTATTCAAAAGCTCCAGTTAATATCGACATTGTCTGGGAGTGCCCCTATTCAGCAGGGAGTTGCACACTACTTACAAAACGACAGTTACGACAACCACCTGAGAAAGCTGCGTAAGACACTGCAACACCGTCAAGCTGACTTCGTGGATTTACTCGCAAAGCACCTACCTAAAGAGGTTACCTATCAACGTCCTGATGGTGGTTACTTTCTTTGGCTGAAATTGCCAGATGGAATATCAAGTAAAGCGGTATATCAAGCACTATTGTCTGAGCAGGTTACTGTCGCTTATGGCAAACTCTTTTCGATAAGTGATCAATACGAAAACTATTTAAGACTGAATACATCGCTTCCTTTAGAAACGAGTTTAGAAGGTGCTATCAAAAGGTTAGGTGATTTGCTTCGCGAATTACTCAGAATTGAAACTCATTAAACTGCTTAGTGTTTTTTTGCTCCAACTGTATCAGCGCCATTTTTGAAAATTATGCTTCAATCATTATTCAGGTCGACAGACCTTGGACGATTAAGCAGGATTTAAGATGAAAAAGCAGTTGGTTAAACATGAGTTAAGGTTAATCGCCGTTGCTATTTTTAGTGCGTTTTTACTGGTATTTGCGCATCTCATTTTGGCGAAGTCTTTCTCTCATATGGCATGGACAGAGTACACCGCGGCCGTGATCCCTTTCGTAATGTTTGGCTTATGTATTGTGGGCGTAAAGTACGCTGAAAAAGCGGACAGAGATAAGGAAGAAGACTAACTCAAGCTTGAGTTGCTTGGCAGATAGTATTGACGGTTGAGCACAAAATAAAAGACCTCCACTAGGGAGGTCTTTTCTAATTCTGTCTCACTAAAAAGTGATTAGAAGTTCGCAGAGCGAGGCGTACGTGGGAATGGGATCACGTCACGAACGTTGCCCATGCCTGTTACGTAAGATACTAGACGCTCAAAGCCTAGACCAAAGCCTGCGTGTGGCACTGTGCCGTAACGACGCAAGTCGCGGTACCAGCTCATGTGCTCAGGGTCGATACCCATTTCGCGCATACGTGCATCCAGTACGTCTAGACGCTCTTCACGCTGAGAACCACCGATGATTTCACCGATGCCAGGTGCTAGAACGTCCATTGCCGCTACCGTCTTACCATCATCGTTCATACGCATGTAGAATGCTTTGATGTCTTTCGGGTAGTTCTTAACGATTACCGGCGCTTTGAAGTGCTCTTCCGCTAGGAAACGCTCGTGCTCAGATGACATATCGATACCCCACTCAACTGGGAATTCGAACTCACGGCCAGAATCCAACAGGATTTGGATCGCGTCTGTGTAGTCAACTTGTGCGAAGTCAGAAGAAACAAAGTTCTCTAGACGGCTAACGGCTTCTTTGTCGATGCGCTGAGCAAAGAACTCAAGGTCATCGCGACGCTCTTCAAGTACTGCTTTGAATACGTACTTAAGCATGTCTTCAGCCAGTTTCGCAACGTCGTCCAGTTCTGCAAACGCAACTTCAGGCTCAACCATCCAGAACTCTGCTAGGTGGCGGCTTGTGTTTGAGTTTTCAGCACGGAAAGTAGGGCCGAAAGTGTAAACCTTGCTTAGTGCACAAGCGTAAGCCTCCGCGTTTAGCTGACCAGATACCGTAAGGAAAGTTTCTTTACCGAAGAAGTCTTCGTTGTAGTCCACTTTGCCAGCGTCTGTACGAGGTAGGTTTTCCATGTCTAGCGTAGAAACGCGGAACATTTCACCAGCACCTTCAGCATCTGAGGCAGTGATCAACGGCGCAGATACCCAGAAGTAACCTTGCTCGTGGTAGAAGCGGTGGATCGCTTGAGATAGGCAGTTACGTACACGAGCTACCGCACCGATTACGTTTGTGCGCGGACGTAGGTGCGCAACTTCACGTAGGTACTCGATAGAGTGACGAGTTTTTGCCATCGGGTAAGTTTCAGCGTCTTCAACCCAGCCAACCACTTTAACGCCAGTGGCAGCAAGTTCGAAGTCTTGGCCCTTTGCAGGAGATTCAACAATCTTACCAGTTACTTCAACAGAGCAGCCAGTCGTTAGCTTTAGTACTTCGTCTTCGTAATTATTAAGATTATTTGGGACCACGGCCTGAATCGGGTCGAAACAAGAGCCGTCATATATGGCAAGGAAAGAGATTCCAGCTTTGGAATCACGACGTGAACGGATCCAGCCACGAACAGTCACTTCGCTGTCTACTGCTAGCTGACCTTTCAATACGTCTGATACAGGCGCGTAAGTCATGTTTTCAATATTCTCCATTGAGGTAAAAATTCAACCCAACACTTATTAAAGTGCTTGTCTAATAACATTTTTGTTCAAAAAACAAGCTAAGTGCTGAGTTGGGTAGCATTTTACAGATTCAACGAGACATATTACCTGTCAATTCGCTCGCATCAACCTTTATATTCATTTTGATGGGGAGAATCTCTCTATTTATTCACTCTTTGATGCTCTGAAAGTGTGAATTGGTTAAGTAATTGCTCTAAACGTTCGGATAGATGCTCTAAATCAACACTAATATCACGCGTGTGCGATGCTGATTGCGATGTGTCGTCAGCATGCAGTGTGATCACATCAATTTTGGATTGAATACGCTGACTGACGTCGGATGTGGTTTGCGTCTGGCTTTGAATGTTTTCCGCATGTTTCAGAACTTGATGCATTTCATCGACAACGTTATGCATCGTGACTGAAAGTGTCTCGACATCGACTGAACGTTGGTGAGCAAACTGGCAGACAGTATCCACAGAGGCTAAGGACTCTTCACTCCCTTGCTGGAATTGAGAAATGATATGCTCAATGTTGCCCGTGGCTTCGGCGGTCCGAGAAGCTAGGTTACGCACTTCCTCCGCGACGACGGCAAAACCACGTCCTTGCTCTCCGGCTCGGGCGGCTTCAATTGCAGCATTCAACGCGAGTAGGTTGGTTTGTTCTGCAATGCCTTTAATGACCCCAAGAATGGACGACACTTCCTCGGTTCTTTGGTTTAACGAACTGATTTTTTCCCGTACGCCGTCAATATTGCTCACCAAGTGTTTGATGTCTTCGCTCACGCTGTGTGCTTGGCTTGCGCTGTGAGTAGCAACATCAACGGTGTGGTTGACTAGAGCTGTGGCGTTATTGGTCGAGTCTTCAACGGCGGTTTGTTGCTGCAACATGTCGGTGATGTTGCTTTGTACGTCACTGGTTTCCAATTGTTGATTATTGGCCGCTTTGTCTGTTGATTGTGCAACATCCGTTAACTGACTGGCTGAATTGGCAAGAGAGTGGGAGGTGTCTTGTACACGCTCTAAACTCTCAGATACCGTGTCCATAAACGAATTAATCGCGGTAGAAAGTTGGCCTACCTCATCTTTTTGGTGATGAACAAGTCGTTGAGATAGATCTTTACTATGGCTCACATTCGCCATGAATTGCGACGTTTTTTGTATTGGGCGAACAATGATCTTACGAATCAAACTCATCGTTATAATAAAACCAACAAACGCGATAACGGCCATTATTCCCATCGCAAACATTGCCTGTTTATTGATCATTGAATTGACGTGGTTCATGTTGTATTCCAAACGAATCGCGCCCAATACTTCGCCTTCTGGTGCTACATGGCAAGAAACGCAGTTGGTGCCACGATAATTTTCGCTTGATTTCATTGGTAGCGCGACAACCAGTCCGTTCCCCCAATCGGCTGAAATTGGCTCAATGACCAGTTCGCCATTTAAAGCTCGTTGATCAATATCATCGACCGGTTGTTGGTTTGCTTGTCCTGGTCCGTAAAGCTTGGTGACGGTATCGGCCCGCAACACGCGAACTTCTTCAATCCCTTCTTGTGCAAGTGCTTTTTTTCGCAAAGTTTCTTTTTGCGACATGGTGCCTGTTAGCATCATCATGTTTAGGCTATCGAAGTAATTACTAGCCTTATCATGAAGCTGTTCACTGAGAACATCATTGATTAAGGTTTTTTGTTGATGGTATTGATAAGCCGTAGAGGCTGCCAGAACACAGCTGAAGACGGCAATTAACGCGAGCAAGAGCTTAAAAGTGATAGTTGAGCGCATAAATTTATAAGTGTAATTGGAACGAACTGCACAATCTTAATGTGCACAAATGCACACTGCGATCAACGAAATGAATGATTGTGACCCCACTCATGTTGGGGATATGTAATTGTGATGTGAGTGCTGTGTAATCAAATGTTTGGCGCATGACAGAAATACGACGATCAGGACAAAGGTTTAATTATTTTCGCTGAGAACAAACGGCGTTTTGCTACGCTTGTATTGAGTAGCACTTGTCTGTTGGCAGTGAATTCCTTAGTATTGCGTGTCTTTTTAAAGCCTGAGAATCAAGATGAAAACAGAATTGTACAAAGAGTTTATGTTCGAAGCGGCACATCACTTGCCACATGTACCTGAAGGCCATAAGTGTGGTCGTTTGCATGGACACTCTTTCTTAGTTCGTCTTTATGTAGAAGGTGAGGTAGACCCGCATACTGGTTGGGTAGTGGATTTCGCTGAAATCAAAGCGGCATTCAAACCAATTTACAATCGTTTAGACCATTATTACCTGAACGACATTGAAGGGTTGGAGAACCCGACGAGCGAAGTGCTAGCAAAATGGATTTGGCAACAGCTTAAGCCAAGTTTACCGTTGCTAAGCAAAGTAGAAATCAAAGAAACGTGCACAGCCGGTTGTATTTACAAAGGTGAATAAGTCACTTTTTATTGAGCATTGAAGACAAAGGCAAGCCATGAGCTTGCCTTTGTTGTATCTGGATATTCCCTATTTTTTATACTTTTCTTGCTAGCTCAGTGGATGACGTAAAATCCACTCTTTTTCGTTCTCACCAAACGTTGTTTTCTCTGTATTGATGAATCCACACGCATCAAGAAAACTGATAGCGTATTGCTGACTCTGTGGCACAGTGACGCAAAGAGAGGTGCTTTCAGGGTCAATGGTATACGCATAAACGAACAGTTTGCGTAACGCTTCACTCCCAACCCCTTGGCGTTGGAAACGTCGATCAACCATCAAGTACTTGAGCCCCAGTTCGTGCCTTTTGGCAAAGGGGGCATGTTGGGAGAAGCCTTTATCGATAACAAGATAGCCAACTAATAGATCGTCAGAATAAATCGTAAAGAACGCTTCAGACTTATTGCGTTTTTGATAAGCCACTTCAAACGGCGTAGAAAATCCTTTCTGCTCTTCCTGCACATCCAATTGCATCAAACTCGAAAAATCTTTCAGTTTGGTGGGTTTAATAGCAATCATCGTTCAACCACAAATTGGCGGCATATCCTCATGCCGCCACGAACTTTAATAGAGTATTCCCTCTAGTTTAAGTAACTCACGAGGTTAAGAAAAGCTAGAAATGCAGAGGATAATAATAACCTTGGTGAATATAGGCACCTAATGTTGTGAGTAAGTGAGCGCTATCGGCGGTTTCTACGCCTTCAACAATGACGGTACACCGATACGTATTTCCCATGGCGATTAACTGACGCAACGTTTCCACTTTCTTATCGTCCGACTTTAAACCAATCACAAACTCCCGATCTATTTTCAAATAATCTGGATTGATTTTACTGATGAGCGACACGTTGTTGTTGCCAGTGCCAAAGTCATCGATACTGATTTTACAATCCAGTGCTTTTAGTTTCGCGACATTGCCATAAATCTCGGAGGTATAGTACATCGATGCATTTTCCGTGATTTCAATCGTCAGTAAACGACAATCTCGGTTAGATAGTTCTCTGTGTAGGATTGAAAAGTTGCGTCCTCGCAGCAAAGAAGGACAAATATTGATGCTGATAGGAATAGGCAGCGCTTTGTGCTTAGTATAGATGGACTCTATCACCAGTAAGGTATGAGTAAGGAGCAGCCCATTGCGGATCAGTGTTTCAATAAACCGTTGCGTATTTTTTACCTTAAACCGCGAGAGCGCTTCGTAATGCACAATCTTTTGCGCTGAAGTGTCATAAATCGGCTCCAGTTTGATTTTAAATTGTCGAATTGCACACAAATAAGCCATAAAGGCTTGTAGGGAGCGATGACGCAGTATTATGAGAAACAGCAAGCTTAATAAAATGATGCTTTGAAACGGTCCAGAGATGTAATACACCTCTTTATAGCCGCTGTTCTTCACGTGATAGTTGAAAAAGCGTTCATTGGTGTTACCAATTTCTAAAGAAGTCCCTGTATTGGTTGATAGCTTCATGCCGGAAAGAAAAAAACGCGAAATATGATTTTCAACGTTGTCGGATAAGTTAATGTTTTTGACACGAACCAAAACGGTCGCGTTATTCAAGTCAAATGATTGGGTCGTATAATTGCTATTATTACTCCACTCTTCAAATGCTTTTTTGCTGACAGGGACAACGGTTTCGGGGGTGACTAAACACCGGATATTGAAACGGTCCAGCATCATGCTCGATTCCACCAACTTTACATTATCAAAGAGCGACTTCAATTCTCTTTCATCAGCAAAGCAGCTCTTTTGGGAAAGGTTTTCTGCAATTTCGAAGGCGTTATCCAGATAATTATGTTTCACAATGCTGTTTATCGCGTAATAACAGATGGCAAAGAAAATGATCGCTGTGATCAACACGACCCACAACGTATCTGAATAGATCTTTTTATTACGCAGACAAATACGAAGGGCTTTGCCAAGGCTGTTTGTTGTGTACTGATTGATCTTGTGTTGATGGTCGATGCCATTCTGATGGTTGTTTTGCATAGTAAAAGGGATGAAGTATCCGGTCCGGTGAATATTTTCGATAATATTTTTTTTTGTGGTTACGTGTTCTTCCGTGAGCTTGCGAAATTTCCTTCTTAGAGCGGCCACCGCGTTTTTAAAGCCATTTTCAGGCAGTGTCATTTTGTATTGTTGAGTGATTTTGCTTTCTATCAATCGCTGGCTAATTGGCGTATTTAAGCTGCCGTATTTGGCGATGGTTGACAGAATGGCGTACTCATTTGGGTTGACAGGAATGGAGTGGTGGAGTGATTGATTGAGCTCTAAAGATATTTCGTTTTCGGACAAGCAAACGCAGATTTGGTTTCCAATTTCAAACCTAATCATGTGTTGGTGTGCTCCAAGTTTAATTTTTGGCTACGTTATCAATAAAGCTAGGAGAGGGATGTGATTTTTTACGGGGATATCCATAATAATTGGATATATTCAAGGTTTTAGGTTTTTTTATGCTGGGCATTATTCATGGTTAATGAAGTATAAAAAACCCGAGCAGAGGCTCGGGTTTCGTCGATATTCAGTAAGGCTTATTAACAGATAACTTTTACTGCTAGGCCGCCTTGAGAAGTCTCACGGTATTTCGCGTTCATGTCTTTACCTGTCTCTAGCATGGTTTCGATAACTTTATCTAGAGAAACAGTAGGAGCAGAAGAACGACGCAGTGCCATACGAGTTGAGTTGATTGCTTTTACAGCTGCAATACCATTACGCTCGATACATGGAACCTGAACCTGACCTGCAACCGGGTCACAAGTTAGACCTAGGTTGTGCTCCATCGCAATTTCAGCCGCCATACATACTTGCTCTGGACTACCACCCATAAGCTCAGCAAGGCCCGCTGCTGCCATAGAACATGCCACGCCAACTTCGCCCTGACAGCCAACTTCTGCACCAGAGATAGACGCGTTACGCTTGTAAAGGCCGCCAATTGCACCAGAAGCTGCGAAGTAACGGATGTAGTCTTTCTCAGTTACGGTTTGGATAAACTTGTCATAGTAAGCTAGTACTGCAGGGATGATGCCGCATGCACCGTTAGTCGGCGCAGTTACAACACGACCACCTGCTGCGTTCTCTTCGTTTACTGCAAAAGCAAACATGTTTACCCAGTCAACAACAGACATTGGATCGTTCGTTGTTTTTTCAGAAGTAAGCAGTTGCTGACGAAGTGCTGCTGCACGACGAGGCACGCGTAGTGGACCAGGCAGAATGCCTTCTTCGTTCATACCGCGATCCATACATTCGCGCATTGTGCGCCAGATGTTTGCGAAGTAAGTACGAGTTTCTTCGTCAGAATGAAGCGCATGTTCATTTTTCATGGTTAGCGCACTGATAGACAGGCCGCTTTCATGACATTGCTTTACAAGCTCTTCTGCCGTTGTAAACGGGTAAGGAACTTTTACTGGGTTCTCAACTTCTTTACCGAAGTTTTCTTCATCAACGATGAAGCCACCGCCGATGGAGTAGTAAGTTTTTGAGTACGCTTTTTCGTCATCAATCCAAGCGTGGATTTGCATGCCGTTTTCGTGTAACTCAAGGTTTGTTTTGTGGAAGTTCATTCCACCTTCACGTGGGAACGATACTGTGTGACAGTGCATGCCAACAGGAAGGCGTTCAGTTTCTTCTACGCGAGCGATAAAGCCCGGGATAGAATCGATATCAACTTTCTCAGGAGTGTTGCCTGCAAGACCCATGATGATAGCAATATCTGTGTGGTGACCTTTCCCTGTCAGTGATAGTGATCCATAAACGTCAACGGTGATTTTAGTGATGTCGCGCAGTTTTCCCATTGCACGAAGGTCATCAATAAACTCTTTACCCGCTTTCATTGGGCCTACAGTGTGTGAGCTTGAAGGTCCAACACCGATTTTATAGATATCAAAAACACTAATCATATCGATTACCTCAGAAGAAAGCCTCCCAAGGGGAGTTGGGAGGCTTAATTTTATCGTTATATTTTTGGATTAATCATACCGTGCTAGGGCAGGGATGATTAAAGAGCGCCGTAGATTACAGAACTAATGGCAGCAAGACCACAGATTGCTGTGAAAATTTGCACAGGTGCTGAAGTTTTGTACTTAGCCATCGCTGGAACTTTTTGCATTGCGAAGATAGGCATCAAGAATAGGATTGCCGCAATCATCGGTGCGCCCATTGTTTCAATCATACCTAGGATGCTTGGGTTAACGATAGCAACGATCCAAGTTGTGATTACGATGAAGATAAGAGACATCTTCTCGATCTTGCTTACTGGCGATTTTGAACGAGATTTCACTAGACCAACTAGACCTTCATGCGCACCTAGGAAGTGGCCGAAGTAGCTAGAAGTGATAGCCGCGAAAGCAACCAGTGGACCTAAGTAAGAGATCAGTGGAGACTCATGAACGTTTGCTAGGTAAGAAAGAACAGAGATGTTTTGCTCTTGTGCTGTTGCTAGTTGCTCTGGAGACAGAGAAAGTACAACAGAGAAAACGAAGAACATTACAAAGCCCATTAGCATCATCGCTGCGCCACCAGTGATAGCGTCAGTTTTCTTAACTGCGTCATCACCGTATACACGACGTTGTTCTTTAGAGAACTGAGAAATGATTGGGCTGTGGTTGAAAGAGAACACGATAACAGGGATTGCTAGCCATACGATAGCTGGCATTGCACCCCAGTCAGGTGATACTTCCATCATTGAAGTGTTCCAACCAGGAATTAGGTACACAGACAGCGCTAGTAGGATGAACACTAGAGGGTAAACCATCGCTGAAGTTGCTTTCAGCATAAGCTCTTTACCGAACACTACGCCCGCTGTCATTGCAGCGATAAGTGCACCGGAAAGTAGCCAGCGAGGAATAGATTCCATACCCATTTGGTTAACTAGGAAAGAGTCAACCGTGTTTGTGATACCAACACCGTAGATAAGTACGATTGGGTAGATAGCGAAGAAGTAAGCGAACGTAATAAGGTTTGCGCCAGTCTTACCAAAGTGCTCTTCTACTGTGTCAGTGATGTCCGCTTCTGGGTTTTTCGCAGAAAGAACGAAGCGAGCTAAAGATTTGTGTGCGAACCAAGTCATTGGTGCTGCGATTAGGGCTAGGATTACTAATGGCCAAAAGCCACCTGCACCTGCTTTAATAGGAAGGAATAGTACACCGGCACCTACTGCCGTACCAAAAAGGGACAGACACCAGGTAAAGTCTTTGTAAGAAAACTTACTAGACGATTGTGCGGTAGAAACCGCAGAAGTAGTTGTATTCATTTTTTAGTTACTCATTTTGGGAACAGGAAATAAGTCGGGAGTAATTTTGCAAGATTTTACACTAGGAAAATTAGATCTAAATCATTTATTGCTTACGCTTATTGAATGATATGTCAAAAACCTGCTTTTTATCACGAAAATGATGTGCTACTCGTGATTTCTGCTAATGAGTAAAATTAGAAAAACTTATCGATAGGGCTGTTTGTATAAATTTATTTCACCGCAAGCGTTTGCGGTGAAAACGGCAAATTAATCTAATGTGAATGAATGTTTATGAAGCAACGTTTTATTAATATTGATGCGCATGATGATCGCATCCATAAAAATACCGATATCAGAAGTTTTTAATGTGAAATGATATGTTTTTGCATCGATTCGATGATTTGTGCGGTCATGCCCCAGATGAAATGCTGTCTATATGGGATAGCAAATACACGATGACTGCTGTTTTTTAGGTCAAACTTGGTGCTGTACAATTTTGTCGGATTCAGAATGTGGTTAGCAGGAACTTCAAAAACAGACTCCACCTCATTTGGGTCAATATGCGTTTTATACTCAGGAGAAATAAAGGCCAAAAACGGTGTCACATTAAACTGACTAATCGTTGGCAATGTTGGAAGCTGGCCAAATACATGAATATGTTCATCTTCTATACCGACCTCTTCTTTGGTTTCTCTTAATGCCGTATTGATTAGATGATGATCTTCCTGCTCAAACTTACCGCCGGGGAAACTGATTTGTCCCGGATGATGACGCAAGTGCGCTGCTCGCTTTGTCAAAATGACCTGTAGCCCCTCCGGGCGTTCTACAAAACCAATTAAGACCGCTGCGTCTCGCAGTGATTTTCCTTTCATCCATTTCAGTCGCGCGAGGGACTCTTTGTGGTAACCCGTTGGAAGCCGAAATTGAAAGTTTTGCAGTAATTGTGTTTTGTCGATAACCAAACCAAATCCTTATTTATTGTGCCTAACCACTATTTATTATACTCAATGGCCGCAAGAGGCGTGGTGCTATCGCCGTTGGTACGGTATTAAAGTAGTAGTACGGCAATACCAAAGCATGTCCATTGGTTCTTTCCCTGCTTTGTGTCATGTGTCTCACTCTGCTTGGGTATAATAATTTGAAACTTATAAGGTTATAAACCATTCTTTATTTTAAGACGTCACTATGGGGCAAGTATTGACTAATGAAAGGGATTATTTTCACCGAGTTCATGGAGTTAGTGGAAGAGAAGTTTGGTCTCGATGTGTTAGACCAAGTGCTCGACCTTTCTAATGACGAAGGGATTTATACGGCGGTTGGTAGTTACGATCATAAAGACTTGGTTAAATTGATTGTGAATCTCAGTAAAGTATCTGGCATTCCACCTGAACAACTGCAAGAAGTATTTGGAGAGTGCGTTTTTTTGAATTTACTTCGCTCGATTCCTAGTCATGCCAGTTTGCAGCAGTGTGAAACGACATTTCAATTTGTTCGCCATGTTGAAGATTTTATTCATGTCGAGGTCAAAAAGCTCTACCCAGATGCTAATCCTCCTCAGTTTGATTTTATCAGCGAGACTCAATCAAACATGGTGTTTGATTATCGAAGTGCGCGGTGCATGTCTCACGTATGTTTAGGTCTAATAAAAGGCTGCGCAGCGCACTTTGGCGAAGTTATTCATATCAAACACCAAAACCAGTCAGAAGATGGTAGCCAGGTCCGCTTTTGGTTAGAGGCACAATAAGAACGATATGACAGGAAGTTCCTCGCTAGAAAGGAAACTCAAACGAGAAATCGAATCAAGAAAAGCAGCTGAGCGGTTATTGGAGCAGAAGAGCTTCGAACTTTATGAATCTACTCAACAGCTAAGTGTTGCTTTGAAAAAGCTTGAGTTGAAATCAAAAAAGGATTTACGCAAGTTTGAGTTCGAAGAGAAAGTTGACGCGACGCTGATTAAGTTTGGTCGAACTTTTTTGTCGAGCACCTTTGATGAAGCTATGATTGCCAGTTTTATTGAGCAGCTCACTTCGAACTCAATCATTTCTGCGGCTTACTTACATCTTGATTCCACAAAACTTTCTTCTTTGCGCCGACATCATTTTGGTCATTTACAGCTTCGCCATGAGAATACGATTAAGACTGTCCCCAATTGGCAAGGGGAGAACTTGCATTTGCCTATCATCATTGACAAGCAAACAGTAGGGGAGTTGATCTTCTCTGTTCAGTTGGATCAAATCGATCAGTCTTTTATTTCCAAACAGATGGAGCTGGTATCGGATTTGGTTCATGGGGTCATTGGCCGTCATTTGAGTTTAGAGCGAGAAGTGGAGCTGCGAAAGCGGGCAGAGGAATCGGAAAAAGCGACGAAAGAGTTTGTCGCCATGATTAACCACGAGTTGCGTACACCTCTTAATGGCGTATTAGGTAGTGCTGAACTACTAAGTCGAACACAGTTAGGTGAAGAGCAACGCCATTACCTAAACAACTTGACTCAATCGGGAGACTTGTTGAGGGTCATCATTAACGATCTTCTCGACTTCAGCAAGATGAATGCCGGTATGATGGAAATCATCGATAAGGTCTTTGCTTGGGAAGAGCTTGAAAAAGCCATCATGGGGGTATTTTCAGCTAAAGCAGCAGAAAAGCGAATTCATTTCTCCATCGATAAAAAGCTCGGTATTCCTGAGTTTTTAGTCGGTGACTTAGAGCGAATTACACAGATCTTGGTCAACTTGGTGGGAAATGCTATTAAGTTTACTCATTTGGGTGGGGTGGTGCTGCGAGTGGAGTGGATAAACGGTATTGCGCATTTTGAGGTTGAAGACACGGGTATTGGCATCCCGATAGAAGCACAGCCCTCATTATTTGACCCATTTGTGCAAGTAGATCGCTCGGCGAAGCGCAGTTTTGAAGGCTCAGGTTTGGGCCTTGCGATTTGTAAAAATCTAGTGGATTTGATGCAGGGCGAGATTAGCTTTGAAAGTGAAGAACGCAAAGGTACCACCTTTAAAGTCTCTATTCCTCTAAAGGAGGGACAAGCCCAAGGCGCAGCTGAGGGGGAATTAGCTACCATAGAGCGAAGTGATTTGGCAGGACGCTCAATACTGGTGGTTGACGACATCAGAATGAACCAAGTGATAGTTACTCAAATGCTGAAAAAACTCGACATTACGCCTGATTTAAAAGCTAATGGGAAAGAAGCTTTAGAAGCGGTGAAAAACAAAGAGTACGAACTGATATTTATGGACTGCCGAATGCCAGAAATGGATGGTTATGAGGCGACGATGTATCTGAGAGAGCGTGGCTTTACTCATCCTATTATTGCATTAACCGCTGGCACTACCATCGAAGAGCGTCAAAAGTGCATTGATTCAGGCATGGACGACATCCTCACTAAACCGTACACCGCAACCGATATTGAACAGATCATGTGTAAGTGGCTTGAGCAGTAGACGCAGCCTCTTAAAAAACGGATTCTTGTTAGCCAACGGCTAAAAGCCAAAGTACCTGTAAATAAAACACACAAAAAACGCTCCACACTGGATAATGCCGATCGCTTAACGATGTTTCTTGTGTCATTCCAGCGAGCCTTGGCGAGACTAGGAATCTAATAGCAGCATGCTGAGCGGCTAATGAAACAAATTTGACCATAAAGTGCTCGGATAGAAGAGCCTACATCACGCTCCTTCGTCGCTGTGCAGGATGACGAGATACAGAAATATGCCCACTCGCTGTTAAACGAGCGGCATTATCCGTACTGGAGGCGTTTTTGCTTGTTTTCGTTAGCAGGATTCATAGACCGTTGCCATTTGACGAAACCTACGATTGCAGCGCTGGCAAAATCTTTGAGAGCTTATCCAACGTTTCTTGATATTCAGAAGCGCAATCGCTATCTGCAACGACGCCGCCGCCTGCCCAAGCGTACAGTTTGTGATTCTCCGCTACGAGAGTGCGGATGGTGATGCTGGTATCCATACGACCATGGCGAGAAATGTAGCCAATACTGCCGCAATACGCGCTACGTCGATGTGGCTCTAATTCTTCAATGATCTGCATTGCGCGAACTTTAGGTGCGCCCGTAATTGAACCGCCTGGAAAACACGCTCGCAGCAAATCTGCAGGAGAGTATTGTTCATCCAAATTCGCACGAATGGTGCTCACCAAATGATGCACTGCGGGGAAGCTTTCAATTTCAAACAGCTTTGGCACGTGAACGCTCCCCGGTGATGCAACTCGACCAATGTCATTACGCAGCAAATCGACAATCATCAGGTTCTCTGCTTGATCTTTTTCTGCTGTCTGCAAGTCATGGGCATTAGCGTTATCTTGTTTTGAATCTTCGCTGCGTGGGCGAGTACCTTTGATTGGTTTCGTTTCAATGACGCGATCTTTGAGCTCTAAAAAGCGCTCTGGAGAGATACTCAAAATTGAAGACTCAGGCATACGGATAAACGCTGAGAATGGCGCTTGGTTGGCGGACTCCAATTTCAGATACGCTTGCCACTCACTGCCTTGATACGGTGCGTTAAAGCGCTGCGCCAAATTGATCTGATAGCAGTCACCGCTCAACAAGTATTCTTGCACCTTGTCAAAGCGAGTAGCGTAGCTCTCTTTCGTCATGTTTGACTGCCAATCACCAGACAGAGCGAAGTCTACGCTTTGCTCTGCTTCTTGCTCGTCTAACCATTGCCAAGCTTGCTCGATATTCTGACCGACTAGGCAGGCTTTTTTAAGCTTGTGGTCAACAACGACGGCCCATTCATACAGACCTACCGCCATATCGGGCGTGTTGAGGTCCTTTTCGGCCAGTTCTGGCATCGTTTCTACGCGTCGACCTAAATCGTAACTGAAGTAACCGAGCGCTCCGCCGACAAAAGGCAAATCCAATTCTTTATTTAACTCAACGTGAGGAAGCCACTGTTCCTGCAACTGATGAAGCAGCGCGAATGGGTCATCTTGAGTTGAATAGGCATTCGATGGTGTTTCAACTTGTGTGCTTTCGGCAGTGGTTTCTAACGTTGCAATTGGGTTGGCAACCAACACATCGAAGCGACTATCGATATGCGTTTCTGATGCAGAACGCAGCAACATCGCCCAAGGCTGGTGTTGAATGCGAGAAAAGAGGTGAAGAGCAAACTCTGGTGCGTATTCCAGCGTTTTAAAATCAATGAATTGATTGTCCATGTTGTTCATTTGTGTAATTTGTGACAAAGAGATCGTTCACTGCATGGCATGTCATGGGCAGCAAGAGTATCATATTCCTCTGTATAGCCAAACTCCCTCTATTCATAGGGTTTTGAGATGGTTTACAAGTAGGCGACTTCAGCGTTTCGTGTGTCGATATCAGCCGTTCGACAATTGTTTATAAAAAAACGAAGCTCAAAAGAGCAATAAGCTCAACAAACACGATTGAAGCCAAGCCAATAATGGAAGCATAACTATAACGAGGCATGTAATGACGGTAATACGCAAGCAGGATGTGATCAGCAGTGTCGCTGATGCGCTACAGTATATTTCTTACTACCACCCGCTAGACTTTGTTCAAGCTCTTGAAAAAGCCTACCACCGCGAAGAGAGCCAAGCCGCTAAAGACGCGATTGCTCAGATCCTAATTAACTCCCGAATGTCCGCAGAAGGTCACCGACCAATTTGTCAGGATACTGGTATCGTGACGTGTTTCGTCAACATCGGTATGGGCGTGCAATGGGACTCAACCGACATGACGGTTCAGCAGATGGTAGATGAAGGTGTTCGACAAGCGTATACGAACCCAGACAACCCGTTGCGTGCGTCAGTACTTATGGATCCTGCCGGTAAACGTATTAATACCAAAGACAACACGCCTGCTGTCGTACACATCAACATGGTTCCGGGCGATAAAGTTGAAATTCAGATCGCAGCGAAGGGCGGCGGTAGTGAAAACAAAACTAAGATGGTGATGCTAAACCCATCTGACGATATTGCTGAGTGGGTAGAGAAAACGCTACCAACAATGGGCGCGGGCTGGTGTCCACCAGGCATGCTTGGTATTGGTATTGGCGGTACGGCTGAAAAAGCAGCAGTATTGGCAAAAGAATCTCTAATGGAACACATCGATATTCAAGAGCTTATTGACCGTGGCCCACAAAACGCAGAAGAAGAACTTCGTCTTGATATCTTCAATCGCGTGAACAAACTTGGTATCGGTGCGCAAGGCCTTGGTGGTTTGACGACTGTTGTCGACGTTAAGATCAAAACGGCGCCAACGCACGCGGCTTCTAAGCCTGTTTGTTTGATCCCGAACTGTGCGGCGACTCGTCACGTACACTTCACGCTTGATGGCAGCGGCCCAGCAGAGCTCACGCCACCTAAACTAGAAGATTGGCCAGACATTACTTGGGAAGCGGGAGAAAACACGCGTCGCGTAAACTTAGACACGATTACTAAAGAAGAAGTACAAGAGTGGAAGACAGGCGAAACCGTTCTTCTATCAGGTAAAATTCTGACTGGCCGTGATGCAGCGCATAAACGTATTCAAGGCATGCTAGATAATGGCGAAGGTCTACCAGAAGGTGTAGATCTCAACGGTAAGTTCATTTACTACGTAGGTCCTGTCGATGCAGTTGGTGATGAAGTCGTTGGTCCTGCTGGTCCAACAACATCAACGCGTATGGATAAATTCACCGATATGATGCTAGAAAAAACAGGCATCATGGGCATGATCGGTAAAGCTGAGCGTGGCCCTGCAACGGTTGAATCTATCAAGAATCACAAAGCGGTTTACCTAATGGCTGTCGGTGGTGCGGCGTACTTGGTTGCGAAAGCGATCAAGAAAGCTCGCGTTGTCGCATTTGAAGATTTAGGTATGGAAGCGATTTACGAATTTGAAGTTGAAGATATGCCAGTAACAGTGGCTGTAGACTCAAATGGCGTTAACGCGCACCAAATCGGTCCTGACACTTGGAAAGTGAAAATCCAAGAGATGGAAGCGTAAGGCAAACGGTAATCTTACATTGTCTCAGGAGAGAGAATGTGACAAGGTGCTGATTTACCTAGCAAACATTTGACAAAAGTGCAGCGAAAACTGCACTTTTTGTCTATATAATGTAGATATAAACCTCAGGGCATAGCAATCAAACGTTATGCGAACAATAATTAGGAGACGGCATGCCTCGTTTTATTCAGATTCTACAAATTATTCTTGCTGTAGTGGTAGGTGGCTTTGTTGGCTACGACTTGATCCTTCACGGCATCAGCATCTTTGATGAGAAGTACGTGACCATCACGTGTGTGTTGTGGTTGATTTTAGAAATCGCTCTATTTGTTATCTATAAGTTGATCGAAGACGACTAGGCTTAAAGAAAGCGGGTTCCTGTTTAACATAGTAATCAGCGCATATAGAGTTACTAATGCTGTAGATTAAGTAAGCCTCTGAACCACTCAGGGGCTTTTCTTTTTTTAATACAGCATTAAGCCGGATGTTTTGTTCATCTTTTATTAAGGTATATAAAGTTAGACTCATAGAGTTCAGTATTGAAAGGTAAGTATTCATAGATTAATACCCGAAGTGGCTGATAACGTTGTTTTAGAGCGGAGCAAGATAAAGAAGCGCAATGAAAAGAATAAAGAAAGAAGTCAATGACTTTATCAACAGAGGTATGGACTCCAATGTTCGAATTGCCGTCACCGGGCTTTCTCGTGCCGGTAAGACGGCATTCATCACGTCATTAGTGAATCAGCTTCTCCATACCGCTACCCATGATAATTTGCCTCTTTTGACTGCAGCCAGAGATAAGCGTCTTATTGGAGCGAAGCGTGAACCTCAAGCGAATATGATGGTGCCACGTTTTGCTTACGACGAAGCGATGAGCCAGATCCATGCGACCCCACCTCAATGGCCAGTACCAACACGGGATGTGAGTGAGATTCGCTTAGCGCTCAAGTACAAACCAAATAAAACCACGAAAAAGCTGTTGAGTAAAACCGCAATTTTAAATGTTGATATTATCGACTATCCAGGAGAGTGGCTGCTCGACCTGCCGTTATTGGACATGGACTTTGCGACGTGGTCGCAAACTCAGTTTGATGCACTTAAAGGCCAGCGTGGCGATTTAGCCAAAGCTTGGCTGTCTGAATTAGAAAAGGTGGATCTTTCTGCTGAAGTGAACGAGAAACTACTCGAGAAAGTTGCGCATACATACACCGAGTACCTTCATGCCTGTAAAGACGCAGGTCTTCATTGGGTACAACCAGGAAGATTTGTATTACCTGGTGAGCTCGCAGGCGCGCCTGTGCTGCAGTTTTTTCCGTGTCGTGCTGGTTCGGAAAGCAAGGCGCTTAAGGGCAGCAACTTGGCGATGCTCGAAGCGCGTTTTCAGGAATACCAACAGAAAGTAGTGAAAGCGTTTTATAAGCATCATTTTGCGACCTTCGATCGCCAGATTGTGCTGGTGGATTGCTTGCAGCCTCTCAATGCTGGCGATGAAGCGTTTTACGACATGCGCCAAGCGCTAGAACAGATCATGCATAGCTTCCGTTATGGTCGTAGTAGCTTTTTGCGCCGTTTATTCTCACCAAAAATCGACAAAGTGCTGTTTGCTGCCACAAAAGCGGATCACATAACGCCCGATCAGCATCCCAATTTAGTGTCTTTGCTACAACAAATGGTGCATCCAGCGTGGCAAACCGCAGCCTACGAGAATATCGAGATGAGCTGCATGAGTATCGCTTCTATCCAATCAACCACGACGGGATTTATTTCTTCTGGAGATAAGACGATTCCGGCGTTACAGGGTACGACGTTGGATGGTGAGCCGATGACGATGTTTCCGGGAGAAGTGCCGAAAAAGCTACCAAATGCGGCTTATTGGCAAAACAACGGGTTTGATTTTACGTCATTCCGTCCAATGCCCTCACCGAATGATGAGCCAGTGAAGCATATACGCTTAGACAAAGCACTGGATTACCTAATTGGAGATAAATTGAAATGAGTGAGTTGAAGCAAAAACAAGTTTTCTCTGAAAAGGCAATGGAAAAAGAGCAGCAATCGAATCAACCGGAGTTGACGGCGCAGCAAACATTCGGCGAAAAAGAAACATTCGTACCTGTTGAAGTTAAAGAAGAGCGCCAGGAGACCGAGCAGGAATTACAACTCGAGCATGTCATTCGTCCAAAATCGGGCAGAAAATGGCTTGCGACTGGTGCATTTGCCACCTTTGCTGGTTTGGTTGGCTGGCAAGCGGTGGACTCGGTTATAACCGCAATTCAAACTTCTGATTGGCTGGCTTTAAGCTGGACGGGGTTTATTGCTGCGATCGCTTCGCTTGGTTTAGGGGCGATGGGTAAAGAGCTTTGGAAACTGCGCAAACTAAGAAATCATTTTAGTGTTCAAGAAGAAGCCGAAGCACTTGTTAATAGTGAGAGTGTGGGGAAAGGGAAAGCCTTTTGCGAAACAGTGGCAGAACAAAGTGGCGTGATGGCAGAGAACCCGGGCTTTGATCGTTGGCAGAACAGCATTAACCCTGCTCATAGTGATGCTGAAATCCTTGATATGTATGACTCGATGGTTGTGAGCCAACAAGACAAATTGGCAACGAAAATCGTATCGCAGCACGCAACCGAGTGTGCGGCCCTAGTCGCGGTGAGCCCTCTGGCTGCCGCTGATATGTTGCTGGTGGCGTGGCGAAATTTCAAAATGATAGACAACCTCTCCAAGGTATATGGGGTAGAGCTAGGTTACGCCTCTCGCATCAAGCTACTAAAAGCGGTATTTGTCAATATGGCGGCGGCTGGTGCCAGTGAGCTAGCTATTGATGCCAGTATGGACTTGGTGTCGATGGACCTTGCGGGCAAAGTCTCCGCTCGTGCGGGGCAGGGGCTAGGTGTTGGTATTCTAACGGCACGTTTGGGCTTGAAAGCGATGACCTTATTGCGTCCACTACCATGGTATCCTGACCGTCAGGTTAAATTGGGCACCATACGCAAGGCTGTGGCGGCGA
Source organism: Vibrio sp. T9 (assembly GCF_003123985.1). Lineage (NCBI taxonomy): Bacteria > Pseudomonadati > Pseudomonadota > Gammaproteobacteria > Vibrionales > Vibrionaceae > Vibrio > Vibrio sp. T9. The sequence goes on along the minus strand of NZ_NIGY01000007.1, from coordinate 6,707 downwards.
AAGTTGCATCAATTACGATGAAACCGTAACGAATATCAACTTTGATGGATAGGATTGCTTGACGCCATTCCAAGCATGATAGAAACTACTGTCAACTTTTCCTGACAGTCGTGAATTGGGATATTTTCAGTGCGTCTTGAAGTCTTATGTGAAGATCGACTCGGCTTGACCCGAGAACTGCTCGATATTTTAGCGTCTAAAAGCATCGACTTGCGTGGTATCGAAATCGATATTAGCGGTATTATCTATTTGAATTGCCCGGATATTGATTTTGATACGTTTAGTGAGCTGATGGCTGAAATCCGCCGTATTCCGGGGGTGAAAGACGTACGTAAAATCCAGTTTATGCCGATGGAGCGCCACAATACGGAGTTGCTCTCGCTAGTTGATAACTTGCCCGATCCGGTTTTTGCCATCGACCTTAAAGGTGCCGTAGACATGGCAAACATGTCTGCACTTTCACTGCTTGGTCTTCACAAGCAAGAAGTAATTGGCACGCAGATCGGAGCTTTGCTGCCAAGTGTTCGTTTTTCTCGCTGGTCTGAAGGTGTGAATGGCAGAACGCGGGAAAACCTTGTGATTGATGGCTTGGACTATGTTCTTGAGTTGATGCCAGTTTATATCCGAGACGAAGCGCAAAACTCGACCTTAGCTAGTACACTGATGACGATTCGCTCTAGTCAGCAAGTCGCAAGAATTGAAGAAGCGCTACCGCTACATAATCCTCTGGGTTTTGAGCACTTTGTTGGTATATCGAACCGTCATAAAGCGCTAATGAACCAAGCTAAGAAGCTGTCTGTGCTTGACCAGCCACTGTTAATTGAGGGCGAAACAGGGACCGGTAAAGAAATGCTTGCTAAAGCTTGCCACAGCCGTTCTAGCCGTGCGAGCAAGCCATTCTTAGTTTTGAGTTGTGCTTCGATGCCTGACGATGTAGCGGAAACCGAACTTTTTGGTCATGCGCCGGGTTCATTTAATCATGAACAAGGTCACAAAGGCATCTTTGAGCAAGCAAATGGCGGGACAGTATTTCTTGATGAAATCGGTGAAATGAGTTCGCATCTTCAAATCAAGCTGTTACGTTTTCTACAAGATGGTAATTTCCGTCGTGTCGGTGCAGAAGATGAGATGCATGTCGATGTTCGTATCATCGCTTCAACAAAACATAACCTTGCCGAACTTTCTGAGGCAGGAATGTTCCGTGAAGATTTGTATTATCGTCTCAACGTACTTACGCTCAGCATTCCTCCGTTACGTAAGCGCTCAAACGACGTTGCACCATTGCTTGAGTTGTTTGTGGCGAAACATGCTCAAAAGCTTGGTATTGATAAGCCAGAGTTTGATGATGGCCTAGTTGATGCCCTTGCAAATTATCAGTGGCCAGGAAACATGCGCCAGCTGGATAACATGGTTCTTCGAGCACTCACTGAAATGGATGGTGGTATACTAAACGCGGAGCACTTCAATTTACCTCAGCCTCAATCAGTCGGCGCTGGTAGTGCGACGCTTAACATCGACGGTTCATTGGATGAGATCATGCGTGACTATGAATCTCAGGTTCTGGAGCGTTTGTATCAGTCATTCCCATCAAGCCGCAAGCTTGCTAAGCGCTTAAATGTATCGCATACCTCAATCGCTAATAAACTGCGTGATTACGGTATCCGCAAGAATTAATCGAATTGAACGAACAGACGGAATTAATCATTTGTAATGGAAGATAACAGCTCATCTATCGCCGTTCATAAGTTGGACGGTGACTTGCTTCTGCGTACCGCTGAAATCGGTGACGCAGATATGATTGCCGAGTATTTTCAAGCGAACCGAGAATATCTGAAACCATTTGAACCGAAACGTGAAGAAGCTTTTTTCTCAGTGAACGGTTGGTTGCAAAAGCTTATCAAGCTCAATGAGCTGCATCGAATGGGGTTGGGGTATTATTGCCTCTTGGTCAGAGCCTCTTCAGGTGAAATGCTAGGTACGGTATCCTTTAGTAATTTGAGTCGTTTCCCTTTTTATTCTTGTAACGTCGGATACTCTCTCGCTGAAAAAGCACAAGGGCATGGTTATATGCGTCGTGGATTAATTATGGCTTGCGACTACATGTTTAACGTTCAGAAACTGCATCGTATTCAAGCCGGGTACATGCCTCACAACAAACGTAGTGAAGCTGTGCTAGAGCATGTAGGGTTCAATCGAGAAGGGTATGCAAAAGATTACCTTTTGATTAATGGTGAATGGCAAGACCACGTTCTAACGTCACTTATTAATCCGAATTGGCAACCAGAAGGGCGATAGTATGGAGCGATTGGAAAAGCAATTAGCACTTGTAATCGAGCTCGATAAACTCAAAAGTATTTTGCGCCGAACCCGAGTTAAAAGTGCTGAAGGGCGTCTCGAAAATAGTGGTGAGCATAGTTGGCATGTCGCACTGATGGCAATATTGATGGAAGAGCATGCGAATGCGCCTGTAGATATTTGCCGAGTGATGAAAATGTTATTGATACATGACGTAGTAGAGATCGACGCGGGGGATACCTTTGTTTATGATACTGTCGCGTCTCAAGAGCAAGTAGAAAAAGAAATTAGAGCGGCAGAACGCTTATTTGGTATGCTACCTACAGATCAAGGGCAAGAATTATTAGCGCTTTGGCAAGAATTTGAAGCCGCGCAGAGTGATGATGCAAAATATGCAAAAGCGCTTGATCGTTTAATTCCCATGCTCTTGAACTACCATAACAATGGTCAAAGTTGGAAAGAGAATAGTGTAACGCGTGAACAGGCGCTTACCATTAATAAACGAATTGAATTTGGCTCTGTTACCTTGTGGGACAAAGCGAAAGAGTTGATTGAAGAAGCCACAGAGAAAGGTTGGCTGAAATCGTAATAAAGGAGACTGAATGTCTTATTTGCCTTTGGATGAATACCAAAGAAAATGGATTTTTACGCATCAGTCGATGCCTGTGCCAAAAGAAGATTTGGCTTTTATTAAGCCGATGAGCCAAGCTCGTTCAGCACAATTTTGGAAAGAAAATATTAGTGCTCAAAGCCCTGATATGGATCGACTTAGCTCCCAAGATTGGCCAATGAATGAGGCGAACTGGTCTGAAGTCGTTGATTGGATGGCTGCGTGGGAGTTGGATGATCCGGACATGCCAGCGGAAGTAGAAGCACATATCGATTGGCAAGACGATGTGACCGTTTACTTTTGCTACGAGAAGTACAATGTCATCGAAACTAAATGGTCGATTTTTAAAAAGCATTGGAAGAACTTTCTCTTTTATGATGATGGTCCAATATTGATTGGACGTCGCCGTTCACAAGCGCTTTGGTTTGATTCAAAAGGCAATGTGAAACTCGGTGTTCGTCAATAGCGAGTTATACAGCAAGCCACCTTTTCGAGGTGGCTTTGTTTTTCTAAAGGCTGGATAATGGACTCAACACGCCGCCAGCCCCGCGCTCGATAACGTGAGTATAAATCTGTGTGGTTTTTACATCGGTGTGACCAAGCTGCTCTTGTACTGTTCTAATGTCAGCACCAGACTCCAATAAATGTGTGGCAAAGCTGTGCCTGAGTGTATGGCATGTTACTGTTTTCTCGATACACGCATCCGTTGCAGCGCGCTTTACCGCTCTTTGTATTGCACTTTCATTGATATGATGTCTTCTGAGCTCTCCGGTGTCCCGATCTGTACTTAACTTTGTTGATGGGAATAAAAAGTGCCAGTTAAAATCTAGCTCCGCTTTTGGGTATTTACGTCGTAAACCTTCAGAGATGTATACCCCCGCATAACCAGGCATGTGTCTATCTTTAAAATAGTAATCTCTTGCTAAATTAACCTGAGCTTTAAGCGGCTCATGTAGCTCTTTTGCTAACGTTACGGTACGATTTTTACCTCCTTTTCCTTGCCAAACACGAACTGCGCCATAATCATAATCGATGTCCTGAACTCTTAAGCGCAAACACTCCATGACTCGAAGCCCTGAGCCATAAAGCAGCTGAATATGGAGTTTATACCTCGGGTCGATATGTTGAACGAATCGTCGGATCTCCTCCCTGGTTAACACAACGGGAAGTTTCTTTTCGGTCAGGGATTTCTGAAATCTCATATCAAGTGATAGTGGAGTTTTGAAATAATCACGATATAAAAATGATATTGAGTTCAGTGCCAAAGCTTGCGTTTTTACCGCAACTTTTTCTTTTACCGCTAAGTAACTCAGGAACTGAACTACATCATCTTCTGCTAGTGTTGAAGGGTGGGCAAGCTGGTGGAAAGTGATAAAGCGTTTTATCCAAAATAGATAACTTTCGATGGTTTTATTCGCATAATGACGAGTAAGCATGTGCTCTTTTACACTAAGTAAAAACTGACTTTTCATGATAAAGTTGACCTGTTTATTTATACAGTCTCTTTAATCTATCACCTCTTTTGTAATTAGCGTCCATTGCGCCGTCTAATTGCGCGCGCGACCACACATATTCATACTGTTTTTCTATTTGTTTCATGCATATAGGTGCTACGATTTATAGCGCTTTTGATCAGAAAGAGCGCGGTAGCTTGCCAGAAAGGAGGCAAATTGCCGTATAGAAAGCGTTATATGCTCTAGAGGAAATGGAGAACTCGATGCTCGAGACTGAAAGACTAATACTTAGCCCTGTAACCCCAGAAGATTCTGATATTTATACAAAACTTCTGACTTGCGCTGAAACAACAAGATATTTACCAGGTGGGAAGCCTTTTTGCTTGGAGTGCATTCAGAATTACGTACCAAGCAAAGTGGCTCACTGGTCGAAAGGCTATGGTACTTTCATTGTTGTGTTAAAGAGTAAGCCATCTCAAAAAATCGGTTATGCTGGCGTCGAGTTAGTTCCTGACTCGAGTTTTTCAGATATCAGGTATGCATTACTACCTCAATATCGAGGTAAAGGGTACGCTTTTGAAGCTTCAAAGGCAGTCTTAAATTTCACCTTGGAATCGGGTTTGGTGTCTGAAGTTTATGGTGTAGCGGTAATAGAAAATCTGGCATCAGAAAAACTACTCCGAAAGCTTGGTATGCAAGAATCCGCAGAACGTTTGTACGACAGTGATGACTTGGTTACTCTCTCCACTCAAACACGCATATAACAAAGCGTTTAAGACGGATTCACAACGCTTGGCAGTTTTGGTTTCAATAAAATTTAGTGTTTACGGCACAATGGTTTAGGCAAGGTGGTCGCGTTGTTCACCACTTAACGCGGCGTTATGTGCTTGGAGGGAAAATGCAATATATCGAAGTCAAAAGTAGCCAGATTCCGCTAGATTTGCTGCTTGAAGCTGATCCTTCTGAAGCGAGTATTTCTTCATATTTATCCGATTCATGGTGCTTTGCTGCACTAGACAGTGGGCGTGTTTTAGCCGCTTGCATAGTGAGGCCACAAACCAATAGCCTTGCTGAGATATTCAATGTCTCTGTATATCCAAAGTTACAAGGTCAAGGTGTTGGTTCTGAATTGCTTAAGTCAGTTCTGTCTCAGTTATCGAGTAAGGGAATCTCTCGTGTTGAACTGGGTACAGGTACCTTTGGTTATCAACTGACTTATTATCAGCGTCTTGGCTTTAGGGTTGACTCAATCGTCAAAGATCACTTTTTACTGAATTATCCAGAGCCAATCTATGAAAATGGTATTCAACACAAAGATATGCTGAGATTGTACGCACAACTTTAGTACGCACATAACAAAGCGTTCAAGAGGGATTCTCAACGCATGGCAGCTTTGGTTCAAAGTTTAGCTTTTGTGTCTATGGCACAATGGTTTAAGTTGGGTGGCATAGCGTTGTTCACCCCTTAACGCGGCGTTAGCTTTTCATGGGATTGTAATGAAAAACAGTGGATTAGATTTATTTAGGGATAATGTTGAAGTACTAATAGATCATATATCTGAGAATGAGTGGATAAAAGAAATCCCCGTTTTAGATAATGTTTTCAACATGCTATCACTTGTGACATCAATCAAAGATTCATTATTTGCAAAAAAATTAGAACAGTTTTTTGTAAGTTTAAATGAAGTGAGTGAAAAGGATTACCATAAAATAAAGCAGTTTTCTAAGACCGCTGAGGCCAATGAAATATCGGAAATGATAATTAATGTTTTAGATAAAGTTACAGATAATAAAAAACCAGAAATTATAGCTAACTTATTCATCGGATATATAGAAGATTATATTAATGTTAACGAGTTTAAGACTTCGCTAGAAATTGTTGATAAGTCGTATGCAGCAGATCTTGAAAGTTTTCTTTCTTGTGGTTTTAGTATCGTTGATTTCACTCTCAGTGATCTCATGACAAATAAAGTCTATAACATGATTTTTACACCTTTATTAGCTCGGACAGAAAATCCAGATAAGACTCATGTTGAGCATTATAGTATTTCGAATTTAGGTATCGCTTTTTTTGATGCTTATAACCACGGTGTCACACTTAGAAAACAAAGCTAACAAACTGTTCAAGAGGGATTCGCAACGCGTGGCAGTTTCACTATGCGTTGGTTTTAGTGTTTAAGGTGGTTTGCGGCGGCTTCTGTATTGCGTTGCTCACCCCTTAACAGGGCGTTAGCATGCGGGAGTAATATGAAGAAAATTCTCATCATCGGTAATTCTGGCTCAGGCAAGAGTTGGTTGTCGAAACAGTTATCCCGAAAACTTCAGTTGCAAGAAGTTAACTTGGACTCG
>NZ_NIGY01000079.1:0-407 GCF_003123985.1 Vibrio sp. T9 | reverse complement strand
CCCATGCCTTCGGTCGAGCCGATGCCGCCCGAGCCCAGCGAGTTACGCCCCTTGCCGCCGCTGGACGAGCACGATGCGTCGTACTTGGCCGCGTCGGCCAGGATGGCGAGCTTGTCGGAGATTTTCATGGGAAAGCCATGGTGCCAAATGGCGCCCATTCCCGCGTGAAGACCCCTGTTCTTGTTGTAGGAGCCGATTCATCGGCGATCCCGCGGCAGCGGGTAAGGGTCTGGCGAGCACCCAATCGCCGATGAATCGGCTCCTACAGAGAGCGGAATCGCTTTGTGTAGGAGCCGATTTATCGGCGAATGGGTGCTTGCCGCATCCTCGCTCCGTTGGCTTTTCGCCGCTGAAGCGGCTCCCACATGTACCTGTTTTCAGGCAACCGGCTCCACCTCGGCGACTAC
>NZ_NIGY01000078.1:0-411 GCF_003123985.1 Vibrio sp. T9 | reverse complement strand
GGCATCCAAGACAGACGCTTTTTATGTTGGCTTTGATAATCAGGTAAGGCCGTTGTGATTGGCGTCTGCATTTAGCCACATTTCCCCGGTTTGAGTTCTAATACCTGAATGTATTCCCGCTCATCCTCATCGACCGCCATCCGCCAAAAGATATCTAAATCATACAAAGCCACTTGATATAACTTAGGGTCATCTTTGGCTTTTTTATAGGCTGGGCGAGGGTCTTGCCCCAGCACGCCGTGGATGAGTACGGCTAAATCGGTATAGGCGTCCTGTTTACTGTAGGCATCAATCTGGGTTGCGGCGAGTTCGGAAAACACCACGCTGATAAGTTTTGGTGCTTCTTGCGCGATACCGCCGACGGCTCCTTCAATCGAATCCGAGAACGGAGTATAGGGCTTAATATCGATA
>NZ_NIGY01000077.1:0-412 GCF_003123985.1 Vibrio sp. T9 | reverse complement strand
CCAGATGGACCGAAGCGCCGCCGACTGCTGGTTGGCACATGCGCCGCTTACGCGGCGCGGCGCTTCAGGTGCACCAGCAAAAGCGAAATCGCCGCCGGCGTCACGCCACTGATGCGCGATGCCTGGCCAATCGTCACCGGAAGCGCCCGCTTCAGCTTGAGCAAGACCTCCGCGGAGAGTCCCCGCACGCGGTCGTAGTCGAAGCCTTCGGGAATGGCGGTGGCCTCGTGTCGACGCTGGCGCTCGATTTCGTCGCGCTGACGCTCCAGGTAGCCGGAGTACTTCGCCTGCACTTCCACCTGGGTAGCGACCTCGGCGTCGTCCACGGGCGGTCCCAGCTCGGGGACGCCGGTGAGGGTGACGTAGTTCAGTTCCGGACGGCGGAGCAGGTCGAGCGCGTGTGTCTCGCGGC
>NZ_NIGY01000076.1:0-418 GCF_003123985.1 Vibrio sp. T9 | reverse complement strand
CTGGGGCGGCCGGTCGACGTTGACTGGGCGCGAGTTCGCACCGAGGCGGAATTCCGCCGAGCGTGGACCCAGGAAGATCTGGCCTGGCGTGTAGCAAGCCCGGCAAATCGTCTTCTGATCTCTGCAAGGCCTGGGCAGTCGAGCGCACTATTTGCCAGGACCGACCGTAAAGCCATCGATGTATGGGGCGAAACGGAGTTGAGTCTCGAGGGCGATACGTCGCGTACGCGCTCACCTTCACCATTGCGTCTCTTCCTCGGCAGGTATCCGGCCGGCACGGCTCGTTATGTCCGGAGCGTTTCCATTCCGTCATTTCTCCGACCGTCGCCACTGAACCTCATCTACCGGGACCTTCGCTCCGAGGGAGCGCAGGTTGGAGCGGACCGGGTCTGCTTTAACTTCTTCGACTTCGATGCCT
>NZ_NIGY01000075.1:0-419 GCF_003123985.1 Vibrio sp. T9 | reverse complement strand
CACCGTCTCGATGACGACATCGATCACGGGGAAAGCGTGGTCGCGGCGATGGCCGACCCACTGGCGCAGCTCGTCGATCACCTCGGCCGCGTTGAACTCCGGCTGCTTGCCTTCGTTGAACGCGCCGACCGCAACCGTACGCTGGTCCTGGTCCAGGCCCATGCGCGCCATGAGGCGTTCGGCGATGGCGATCTCCGCTTCGGAGATGCGTCCGTCCGCCTTGGCCACCGCGCCGATCAGCGCGAACAGCGGCGAGATGTAGCCGCCTTGCGCGGGCGCGCGCCGGCGCTGGCTCTGCTGGCGGCTGGCGTCGAACATGAAACCGAGGGCGCCGCCGATAAGCGCGCCGAGCAGGTTGTGGGTTAACCAGAAGCCGCCGAAGAGGCCGATGAACGTAGCGTAGAAATTCATGGAGCCGC
>NZ_NIGY01000074.1:0-425 GCF_003123985.1 Vibrio sp. T9 | reverse complement strand
CAGTTCTCGCTGTTGGGGAAACACCGCGATCAGCAACAGGGCGCAAAGGCTGCCGGCCACGTTACCGACCGTTCGATAGAAGCCTTTCGCTCGTACCATGCCGCTTTGCGGATGCATCACCAGCGCCACGGTGACCATTGCCGTCGCCGGTTGCTCCAGCTGAAGCAGCATCGCCAACCAGGCGGCGATATAGAACGCGAGCAGACACTTGAACACGAAGATCCAGGCCACTCGTTCTCCCAGAAGGAAGTCGACAAGCCAGGGTTTGTTTAAGGCGGTCAACGCCGTCTCCCCAAGGATTGATCCGAAAAGCCGTACTTCAGCTCTGAATATGAACGCGCTGGGCAGGGCTCTCGTCGATCCCGATGAGCATCAGGTTCTTGAGGCGGTTTATCTGGCGAGGAAGATCCTCGACGTTGCTCTTG
>NZ_NIGY01000073.1:0-428 GCF_003123985.1 Vibrio sp. T9 | reverse complement strand
CACGATCTCCTGCCGCACGATCAGCGCGACGCAGCCGAGCGCGGCGCCGATGGCCAGCGCGCCGACATCACCCATGAAGACCTGGGCCGGATAGGTGTTGAACCAGAGGAAGCCGAGGCCCGCCCCGGACAGCGCGCTGCAGAAGATCGCCAGCTCGCCAGCGCCCGGAATGGCCGGAATGCCGAGGTACTCGGAGAACAACTTGTTGCCGGCGAGGTAGGCGAAGATACCCAGGGCGCCGGACACCAACACGCTTGGCATGATCGCCAGGCCGTCGAGACCGTCGGTCAGGTTCACCGCATTGGAGAAGCCGACGATGATGAAGTATCCGACCACCACGAAGAACAGGCCGAGCGGCACCGCCACCTGCTTGAACAGCGGCACGTACAGTGCGATCTCAGCCGGCGCCTGGTGTGTCTTATAGAGGA
>NZ_NIGY01000072.1:0-430 GCF_003123985.1 Vibrio sp. T9 | reverse complement strand
GCCGCCGCATTGTTCGTCGTCCGGAATCCGGCCATCGGCCCTCTCCCAATGGTCACGCCAGCGCTGCCGCGAGTTCCCCGCGCAGGTCTTCCACGTGTTCAACACCCACCGAGAGGCGGATAAGACCGTCACTGATGCCCAGGCGTTTACGGTTAGCGGCTGGAATCGAGGCGTGTGTCATCAGGCCCGGATGCTCGATAAGACTCTCGACGCCACCGAGCGACTCGGCGAGAGCGAACAATTCGCAACGCTCGAGCACCCGACGCGCCTTGCGCAGGCCGCCTGCCACTTCCACCGAAATGATGCCGCCGAAACCATCCATCTGGCGCCGGGCGAGCGCGTGCTGCGGATGCGACTTGAGGCCGGGATAGATGACGCGGTTCACGGCCGGATGCTGTTCGAGCCATCGGGCAAGGTCGAGTGCGTTTGC
>NZ_NIGY01000071.1:0-433 GCF_003123985.1 Vibrio sp. T9 | reverse complement strand
ACGTTCGAACTGGTCGACGCGTTCGCGGGCGAGGATCGAGGTAAGACTCATCAGACGAATTCTTCCCCGCCGCCGGCGAGATTGATCTGGCCCGCGTCAGCGAGACGACGCGCCGTGGCCAGTACTTCCTTCTGCGCCGCATCCACCTCGGAGAGGCGAACCGGACCCTTGACCTCGAGGTCGTCGCGCAGCATGTCGGCGGCGCGCTTGGACATGTTGGCGAAGATCTTCTCGCGAATAGCCGTCTCCGCACCCTTGAGGGCGGTGATGAGGCGTGCCGACGGTACTTCGCGAAGCAACGTCTGCATGCTGCGATCGTCCAGATCGGCGAGGTCGTCGAAGACGAACATGAGCTCTTCGATGCGCTCGCCAAGACCTGTGTCGATACCACGAATGGACGCCATCAGCTCGGCTTCTCGCGCGGTCTCCATCG
>NZ_NIGY01000070.1:0-433 GCF_003123985.1 Vibrio sp. T9 | reverse complement strand
CCTCGATGGAAACATCATCAAGCGCGATGACGGTACGGCCCGCCTTCTTGATGGCGAAGCGTTTGCCGACGCCTTGCGCAACCAGTGCCACCGGCGCGTTCATGGCTGCGCCGCGACCGTACCCGGTAACTCCACGGTGGCCGGCATGCCCATGCGCAGCCGGTCATCCGGATCGTCGATGTTGATGCGCACCTCGTAAACCAGGCTCGTGCGCAGGTCGTTGGTCTCGACGTTCTTCGGCGTGAATTCGGCGACCGACGAGATGTAGCCGATGCGACCCTCGACCGGATGATCCGGTGCGCTATCCGTCGTCACGCGTGCGGACTGCCCCGGCTTGATCCGGCTGAGGTTGGCTTCGGACACATAGGCACGCACCCATTTCGGATGGACCAGGGCGAGTGCATAGGCCGGGCGTTGCGGTGATGCCATATCA